>VFZU01000023.1 GCA_016870995.1 Acidobacteriota bacterium | reverse complement strand
GATGCGCGCCGCAGAGGGGAGCCCCCATGGGGGCTCCCCTCTGCCTCCCTCAATAGAGCCAAATCTGCCAGACTAAGTGTTACCCATGTGACCGGATAGAAGTGTTACCTATGTGCCCGGTCGGACAGATGGCGGTGCGGTTCATAGCGCCATCGCAGTTGCCGTGAAGGCAGAGAAGAGCCACATTTGCGGCTGGACCGACGGGCTTCTCCACAAGCTCAGCAGCATGAGAGAAGGCTAGGTAAAAAACGGACCCACAGGGTGTTTTGCCCCGCGGGTCCGTTCCCCTCCGTTACGTGATTTCTATTGGCTTTAGTTATTGCGCTTGCGCAATCGGCTTCTCTTGGAGGTACCTCCATTGGGACCGGTGGTGGTCTTGTCGACCTGAACGGTTCCGTCAGAAGCGGTGGCATCGACCTGAGTGGTAGCAGTCTTGCCGTTGGGGCCGGTGACAACGGTGGTGCGGTTCATTGCCCCCTCGCTGCGGGTGCCGGTGGTCTCGGCGGTGGCGGTCTTGCCGTTGGGGCCGGTGACGACGGTTGAGCGGCTCATTGCCCCGTCGCCGCGGGTGCCGGTGGTGCTGCGGGTTGCCGTTTTGCCGTTTGCGCCAACGGCGGTCGATTGCTTGGAGAAGCCACCCCCGCGACGCCCTCTGGCATCCATGCCGCAGACCATGGTGAGTACTACGGCTGCCGTTACGATGATTGTTCTCATGGCAGATGAAACACCATGCCAATCAAAAATGTTGCGGCTAATTTGAAATCAGTACTTTTCTACCGGGAGAATCGGTGCCATCGATGGTCAGCACCAAGTCCTGTGAGCCAGCAGGGACGGCATTTGCGACGCGGAAATTGACCTGATAGACGCCAACAAACCCGGGTGCGGCACCGGCGTAGTCGATGTCGCAGGCGACACCGCCAATGCGCAAGATGGCGGAGCGGCGGATGCGCGCGGGCTGCGAAAGGGCAGCACCGTTGGCAACGGGAAGATCCATCAGGCCGAGACCGGTGGCGTAAAGAATGTGGGTATCACCGCGGCGGATGGGGCCGGTGGCCAGGGTAAAGTCGGAGGCTCGGATGAGGAGTGCGTCTGTGGCGTTGGCGCCAAAGATGGCTGGAGCAATAGGGTTGACGGTGAGCTCAACCGATTCGCTGCGAGCGACACCGCTCGCAAGCTGAAGCCGAACCGTGGCTCCGGGCTGGAGCTCCCACGGAACCTGGAAGTTGATTTGTTCACTGTCGCCATTGCGGACGACGGCAAGGAGCGGAGCGGGGTTATCGTTGACGCGGACTTCAACGCCGCCGAGGGTTCGGGGAAGAGGGAGCGAAGAAGCGAGCAGAGACGTGTTTTGGGCCAGAACATTTCTTGTGAAAATTGTCATCAGCGAGCCCGGGGCGACGCCGGGCGTGAAGCTGGCGGCGCTGACGACACCGGTTGCATTGAAGACAGGGCGTTCGACCTGCACGGCACGGTAGATTTCGCCATTACTGTAGTTGGCCAGGTAGAGTTCGCCAGCTTCGTCGAGGCCGAAGGTGGAGATGGCGAGAGCGCGACCACCGTCGAAAACGAGCTCATTGATCCAGGTTTGTCCCTGACGGCGGAGAGCCCAGATCTTACCGGTGACGAAATCGCCGTAATAGTAGGCGCCGCGGTAGACGTAGCCGCCGGTGATGGAGAGGCCTTCGGTGCGCGGGTAAGTCCAGACGGGGAGAGTAAGGCCGGTCTGGTCGCAGCCGGCACGGACACAACGCGTACCTTCCATGGTGACCCAGCCGTAGTTTTCACCACCGCGACTGGAGCGAGGCTGGAAGTTGATTTCTTCCTGGGCGTTTTGGCCGACGTCGGCGATGTAGAGATCGCCAGTGGCTAAATCGAAGTTGTAGCGCCAGGGGTTGCGCAGACCGAGGGCCCAGATTTCGGGGCTGTAGGAGGGGTCGTTGACGAAGGGATTGTCGGGCGGAATTAGGTAGCGGGAGAGATCGGATTCCGTATCGATGCGAAGCATCTTGCCGAGGAGGGAGCGGCGGGTTTGGCCATGGTTTTGGGGGTCGTTGGCGCTGCCGCCGTCGCCGAGGCCAATGTAAAGCATGCCGTCGGGACCAAATTGAAGTTGGCCACCGTTGTGATTGCTGAAGGGTTGTTGAACGGTGAGGAGGATTCGCTCGCTGGCAGCGTCGGCCAGGTCGGGATCGGAGCCCACCAGGCTGTAGCGAGCGATGACAGTGGCGCCGCTGCGGTCGGTGTAGTTGACGTAGAACCAGCGCTTGTCGCGGTAATTGGGCGGGAAAGCAATCCCGAGGAGGCCGCGCTCGCCGCCTGTGCTGATGCGGCTGCGGATATCGAGAAAGGGACGGTCGAGCACGCGGCCATCGCGCCAGATGGCAATGCTGCCTTCTTGCCGGACGAGGAAGAGGCGTCCAGAGCCATCGCGAGGGCTCTGGATATCGGTGCAATTGCGGATGGAGGTGGCGATGCGCTCCAGCCGGATTTGGGCTGCTGCAGAAAGCGTGAGCAGCAAAATGGCGCTAAGGCGCCAAGGCAAGGATCTGAGCAGTGTGATGTCTCCCATGCCAATCAAGATAGCTAAGTAGGCGATCGAGTTTCACAAGACCTTGTTCGGGATGGAACATTTCTCGTTTTGCATCCTCATAGGGACGTGAGGCGAGGAGGCGTGCCAGGCGGGCGTGGACGCCATCGAGGATGCGCAGGCTTTCCTCGATGGGAGCGGTTTTGGAGTCGGCAAGTTCGGCCCAGAGGTTCTCATCGAAGGTCTTTACCGGGGGCTGCTCTTCGGTGAGAATGAGGCGGACGCGATCGGCCATGACGGAGTTGCCGTCGGCGAGGTGATGGATGATTTGACGGGGAGTCCAGGCATTGGGGCGAATCGGTGTGTCGAGCGCGTCTTCATCGAGGCGGGCGGCGGCGGCACGAAGATTGAACGGCAGGATGCGAAGACGTTCGATGCGCTGGGAAAGATCGGTTTCACTGGCGACGCCGGTGTAGAGGAAACGGCCGACGGGGTAGCGAGGATCGCCGTGGGTTGCGTCGGACTTCCACTCGTAGATGCCCCAGAGAAAGCCATCGCCCTCGTCGTATTCGCCGATGCACTTGAAGCCCATTTTGCCGGAGAAGAACCCGATGCTGCGTTCGTTACGAAGGGGCCAGTGCATGATGGAAGCGGTCATGCGTTGAGGAGCAAGGGCGGAGCGCATGTGCATGAAGAGGAGATCGGCACTTCCCTGCCCTCTGGTTTGCGGCGAGACTGCGATTTGGTCGACGAGGAGGGCACCGCCGCCGAAGATGCGTTCGAGGACTTCGCTGGATTCGGCGTGGGTGGCGGTGTTGCCGGCCTGGGGACTGGTGAGGAGGAAAGCACCGACGTTGCCGTCCTTTTCCGCAATAAAGCTGGTTCGATTGGCCTCAATGCGCGATGCGTACTCGGCCGGGGTGCCGACGTAGACCAGGTAACCTTTGGCAGAATCTGCCGTGGCTCGGTTGAAGCGGACGCTTTCGGCAATGGCGGCAATGGCGGGGGCGTCTGAGGTAGAGGCGGGGCGAATGTTCATTTCAGGCTCCTTGTTGATTCCAGACCTGGGCGCGTTCGTCCTTGACGACCATGCAGGTGGATGCGGCTTTGGCGACGAGTTTGCCGGCTTCATCGGTAATTGAGCATTCGACGAAGCCAGTGGTGCGGCCACGATGGGCGACTTTGGCTTCGGCGGTGAGCTTGCCGGTGCGGGCAGGACGGAGGTAGTTAATTTTGAGTTCGATGGTGGCCAGGCCTTCGCCGGCATCGAGAGTGGTCATGAAGGCCATGCCCATAACGAGGTCTGACAAGTCACAGAGAATACCGCCGTGGACGGTGCCGAAGGGGTTCCAGTGTTTATCGGAAGCGATGAGTGAGCAACGGGCGAGAGTGGGTTCAACGTGTTCGACGCTCATGCCGATGAGATTGCAGACCGGCATCTGTTGGCCAGATTCCATCCAGCGTCGGATGTGTTCGAGCATCATTGTCGAATTATCGCATTCCGAACATTTCCATCTGAAATGATTTGGGCTGGCAGAGTCGGCAAAGTCGTTATACCCTAGTCGTATGCCACGCAACGAAGAAGGCGAGTTCGAGCTTGTTCTGGGGAACCGTCAGCTACTCAGTGTTTTCTTCATCGTAGTTGTACTGTTGGGGGTTTTCTTTGTCATGGGATATATCCTTGGCAAGAATTCATCGCCAGCGCTCGGAACGGAAGTCGCCAGTGTGCGCAAGTCCGCAGATGCGGCACCTGCGGCAAGCCCGATTATCATCGACAAGACTTCTCCGAAATCCAGCGCCGCTGGAGAACCCGCCGAGACCAAGACGGTCGAGAAGCCGGTTGAGAAGGCTGTTGTGGAGAAACCGGTCGAAAAGCCTGTCGAGAAGAAGGAAGAGCCTGCTCCCAAGAAGGCTGAGCCGAAGAAAGAAGCTCCTGCACCGAGCGCGGCTGAGACGAAGACGGGGAATCCGCCGAAGGAAAGCTTGTTCCTGCAAGTGGCGGCTGTCGGTCGGGCCGAAGCCGACGTGGTGGCCAAGGTGTTGCGCGGCAAGGGATATGCGATTTGGATCGCACCGACCGAGAAAAACAACATCTATCGCGTACTGGTGGGACCGATTCAGAAATCGGACCAAGGCAAGATCCGCGAAGAGCTGGACGGCTTAGGCTTTAAGCCATTCTCGCGTACCTACTAGACTGGGATGAATGCTGGTACAAATCGAAAGCCCGGGCGCAAGGCCGCGGCTGCCGGAGTTTCTGCGTAAACCCCAATCGGAATATCAGGCCGTCACCGCACTCAAGCGTGAGCTGCGCAGCTTGCATCTGCATACGGTGTGCGAGTCAGCGCGGTGCCCAAACATTCATGAGTGCTTCTCGCGTAAGGCCGCGACGTTCATGATTCTGGGGAATTTGTGTACGCGGGGCTGTTCGTTTTGTAGCGTGCCAAAGGCAGACCCGAAGAAGACGCCGTTTGAGCTGGATGCCGATGAGCCGCAGAATGTGGCGAGACAAGCGGCAACGATGGGACTGCGGTATGTGGTGTTAACGAGCGTCAACCGGGATGAGCTGCCCGATGGCGGATCAGAACATTGGGCGGCGACAGTTCGGGCAGTGCGTGAGGCGCTGCCTGAGGCGCAAGTAGAGACTTTGACTCCGGATTTCAACGGGGATCTGGCGGCGGTGGAGCGGGTACTTGCCGCAGGGCCACATGTTTATAACCACAACATGGAAACGGTGTCGCGACTCTATCGTAGGGTGAGGCCGCAGGCGGATTATGCGCAGAGCTTAAGAGTGTTGCGTTATGCCAAGCAGGCGCATCCGGAGATCCTGACGAAGTCTGGACTGATGGTGGGGCTTGGGGAGACGGATGAAGAAGTGCGGCAACTGCTGCGGGATCTGCGCGAGGAGGGGCAAGCGGATATTGCGACGATCGGGCAGTATCTGCAGCCGACACGGCGGAACCGGAAGGTGGCGCGGTATGTTGAGCCAGCGGAGTATGAAGCGTGGCGCGAGTATGGGGAATCGATTGGGTTTAAGGCTGTGTTTGCGGGACCGTTTGTGAGGTCGAGTTATATGGCGGATCTGGTGGCGCATGAAGCCGGCCGTTAAGTACGCGCTGGCGGCGGCGACGGGATTGCTGTTGGTATTGATCCAGCCGGGAGCGGCGTTGACCTGGCTTGTGCCGTTTGCGCTCGCGCCTTTGTTGATTGCGAGCGCTGAGGAGTCTTCGGCGCGGCAGCGGTTCTTGATGGGCTGGCTGGCCGGGGTGTTGCAGTGGGGCGGGACTTGTTACTGGATTCGCGAGACGCTGGCGCAACACGGAGGGATGTCGGGTTGGCTGGCAACGTTGATGTTTGTGTTGTTCGCGCTGGCGAAGGGTTTGCATCTTGGGGTGTTTTCGACTTTGGCGGGTGTGATATTTGGGGTTCGTTGGGCTCCACCGGCGTTGGCGCTTTTGTGGGTCGGCTTTGAGAGAACTCATGCTGAGCTTGGGTTCACATGGTTGCTGCTTGGCAATGCGGGAACGGATATGGGGATCCCGATGCGGTTGGCGCCGTGGTTTGGTGTGTATGGAGTGAGCTTTGTGTTTGCGCTGCTGAGTGCTTCGGTGGCGGGATGGTATTTGCGATGGGACCGAATGCAGCTGACATGGTGTGCGCCACTGCTAGGGCTTTATCTGTTGCCCGCGCTGCCGGAAGTGAAGGCAGGCGATATGAATGCGCAAGTCGTGCAGCCGAACCTGCCTGAGGATGTGCGCCTGAGCGATGAAGAGCAGGCGAAGGCCTTTGACAAGCTGGCGCGGATTACTTTGTCTGGAGCGCTCGATCCAAGTCGGCCGAAGCCTTCGTTACTGTTATGGCCGGAGATGCCGATTAGCCCGTACTATGAGGTCGATGCGGCGTTTCGCGCGCAGGCTGGGAGCGTGGCGCGGTTGAGTGGTGTGCCGTTTTTGTTTGGCACCGTGAGGTTCGACAAGCAGAGCAATCCTTTCAATACGGCGCAGTTGTTGACCGGGACTGGTGACCCGGCAGGAACGTACGACAAGATGAACCTGGTACCGTTTGGCGAGTATGTGCCGCCGGTCTTCAATGCGATCGCAGGGAAAGTTTCGCAGGAGGCGGGTACTTTTCAGCCAGGGACTGATTTAAAAGTGTTCGGTACACCGGCGGGGAAGCTGGGTGTGTTTATTTGTTATGAGTCGGCTTTTCCGCATCATGTGAGGGCTTTTGTGACGAAGGGTGCGGATGTGTTGGTGAACCTCACCAACGATGGGTACTTTGGCAAGTCTGCCGCAAGGGATCAACATCTGTTGCTGGCACGCATGCGGGCGGCCGAAAATCGGCGCTGGCTGTTGCGACCGACCAACGATGGCTTTACGGTGAGCATCGATCCGGCGGGCCGAGTGATCGACGATTTGCCGCCTTACAAGTTGGCGCAAGGCCGGTTGCAGTACGCGACGGCGTTTGAGACCACGTTCTATTCGAAGTTTGGCGATGTATTCGCCTGGAACGCATTGGCGCTGGGTCTGCTCGGGTTATTGGTGGCGCGCTGGATGGATTCGCAATAGGCGGCTCTACTCGTAGCGTAGAGCGCGCATGGGGGCAACGCGACTGGCTCGCAAGGCGGGAAGGAATCCCGCAAGCAATGCGACCAGGCCGAGACTGATCGAGGCACCGGCGAGGACAAGCGGATCCCAGCCTTTCAACCCCCAGAGTTGGGATTGGACCAAGTGGCCCAAGCCGATAGACAGCGGCAGCCCGAGAGCGAAGCCGATCAGCAGCATGCAACCTACTTTACGCATCACCATCGCCATGACCGTGGTGCGATCGGCACCCAGGGCCAGGCGGATGCCGATCTCGCGCGTTCTTCTTGCGACGTTGTATGCCATCACGCCATAGAGGCCGATCGAGGCGAGCAGGGTGGCCAACAGGCCGAAGGATGAGCAAAACAGCGACATCATTCTGTCCATGCGCAGGTTGTTTTCGATTGTGGTGCTCATGGTTTGGACGCGAAACATGGCGAGGTTGTCATCGACGCGGCGCAGGCTGGCACGAACCTCGGAGGCCAACCGAGCTGAGCCTCGATCGCTTCTGAGATAGAAGGTCATGCCTTCGATGGAATCGTTTTGAGAGTAGGGCGTATAGACGAATCGGGATGGCGATTGCTCGCGCATGTCCGCATGCTTGCCGTCGCGGATCACGCCGACGATCTCGAGATTCAACCGAGGGCTGCCGTCTTTGTTAATGCCGAAGCCGATGCGTTTACCGATGGCATTGCCGTTGAAGAAGTCTTTGGCGAAGACCTCATTGACCACCGCCACTTTCAGAGAATTCTCGCGGTCTGCTTCGGAGAATTCGCGGCCGAGCAAAACAGGGAAGCCTATGGCGCTAAAGAAGCCCGGACCTACGGAATTGATTCACGAGATTGTATTGAGCCCTTCTCCGCGAGCCAGCCCTTCGATGGACATGGTGGCCTGATTGACCGAGTTCTCCAACAATGGAGTGGCGGCGACCGTGACGTCTTTGACGCCGGGCAAACCTTCAACGTCTTTGCGGAAACGGTCGAGGAATGCGACGGCTCTGGATTTCTCGTCGCCATTCAAAGAGGCGTCGATGCGGAACGTCAACATGTAGTCGGGCTTGAAGCCGGCGTCGGCAGTGCGGAGGTTGTAGAGGGATTTCGCAAATAGGCCGGCGGCGACCAGGAGCACGAGACTGAGGGTGACTTGTCCGACGACGAGCCCTCGACGCAGCCAGCCCTGAGCGCCAGCACCGACGATGCCAGCGGTGTTTTCTTTGAGGGTTTCGACAATGGCGAAGCCGGCTCCGCGGATGGATGGCGCAATGCCGAAAAGGAGGCCAGTGAACAGGCTGGCTGCAAAACTGAATAGGGCGACGCGGAGGTTGGGTTGCGAATTCAGGAAGATCTCGCCATTGCTGCCCGAACCCTGGACGAACAGCAGGCCATCGAGAATCCAAATGGAGAGGATCATGCCGGCGGCACCGCCAGTCAAAGCGAGCAGGACGCTCTCGACCAGCATCTGGCGCATGAGCCTTGCGCGGCCGGCGCCGAGAGCCATGCGCACGGCAACTTCACGAACTCTCGCGCTGGCCCTTGCCATGAGCAAGTTTGCAACGTTGGCACAGGCGATCAGAAGGACGAGCCCGACAATACCGAGTAAGAGATCGAGCGCGTTTTCGAGTTTGTCGCGATCGGCGAGCAGAGATGTACCGGCCGGAATCAGGGTGAAGCGTTTGGTTCTGAAGCGAGCCTGACCTCTTGCAGACATGGAAGGAAAGCCGCGCAGTTCGTCTTCAATCATCGGCCCGACCAATGAGTCCAAATTCGCCTTGGCTGCTTTGGCATCAACGCCAGGGCGCAGAACGCCATAAACATGCAGGAAGTAGAAATTGGGGTTGTCCATGCCGTCCCAGGTGGTGGTGATCTGGGTCTTCTGCGCCATGGGGACATAGATGCTGGGGACACCTTCCATTTCAAGACCGGCGAAACCCTGCGGGGCGACACCGAGGATTTGATAGAGGCGACCGTTGATGCGAGCCGATTGCCCAACGACGGAAGCGTCGGCGCCGAATCTGCGGGTGAAGTAGCCGTGGCTTAAGACAACAACGGGATGGGCGCCACGTTGTTGATCGTCGCTGGTCTGGATCAGGTGGCCGTGGGCGGGCTCAAGGCCTAAGGCCTGAAGTAGTTACCGGAGACAACCGCTACGGGTATCGTCTCGCTGCGTCCGCGGAAGCTCAGGTTGGCAGAGTCGGAAAACAGGGCGATCAGTTCTTCGAAGGTCTGTTTGCTCGCGCGCAAGGCGCGGTACACGACATGGGAGAAGGCGTAGTCGTTGAAGGTGGAGCCGATGCGGCCGCCAGGGAGATCGAGAAGCACCAAGTGCTCTGGAGCTTTGACCGGGAGTGGGCGCAGCAGCATCTGGTCCATGAGGCTGAAGGTTGCGGCGTTGGCGCCGATGCCGAGAGCGACGCTCAAGACAGCGACAAGAGTGAACAGCGGCGATTTGGCAAAACCACGGAGTGCGTAGCGGATATCCTGCTCAATACCTTGCAACATGACTCTCTTGATTGCAATTTTTAAGCCAATCTGCTCCCTCTTGTTTTCAATCAGTTACATCGAGACAGAGCCGCAAGAGTGTCCGCTGGCGGACACTCGGCTACCATCGAAGGAGCACTCCTCATGAATCCGATGTTCTCGCTTCCGTTTAATTTCGAGAACCTGTCCAGCGCGCTGAACGTCTTGACAGCGATGCTGACCCCGGCTTTGTTGATGAGCGCTTGTGGCAGCTTTATTATCTCCACGTCCGCACGGCTAGGCCGGGTGGTGGATCGTGTGCGGAAGCTGGCGGATCGCATGGAAGAAGTGATTGCCCACGAGAAGGATACAGGACTGCTTGAGGAACGCAAGGCGATGATCGCCAAGCACATGCAGTTGCAATCGAAGCGCGCGGCGTTATTGATGAAGACCATGGTCTCGCTGTACATCGCGAGCGGACTGTTCGTTCTAACGAGCGTATCGATTGGCTTCGTTTCGATTTTTTCGGCGAAGTGGGCGGTGCTGCCGGTGCTTTTGGGTGTGATGGGCGCGATCTACATGCTGGTGGCAGCGATCCGATTGATCACTGAGGCTCGCATGGCGTTGGAAGGGTTGCAGGAAGAAACGGACTTCCTGCTGCATGTGACGGAAGTCCGATCGAAACGGCTTTCTGGCTAGAGAAGCTTTTTGACTTCGGCTTCGAGGGCCTTGAGATCGGTCTCGCCGACCCAGGTCTTGACCTTCTTGCCCGCCTTGTCGTAGAGGATCAATGCGGGGAGAGCGCCAGACCACTTGGGGTCGATCGTGCCGATAAACTTGTCGTCGTTCTTGGCGCGCTTGAGGTAAGCGGGTTCGGCGATGCCAGCTTTGGCGAGGAAGGTCAGGGCGGCCTTTTCGTCTTCGGGTTCGTCGGCTGACACGGTGATCAGCTCAAGGCCCTTGGCCTTCAGCTTTGTGGCCATCCGAGCAAGCTCCGGCATCTCTTTGCGACAAGGTACGCACCAGGTGGCCCAGAAGTTGACCAAAACGACTTTGCCCTTCCTGGCGGCGACTGTCTTACCGTAGGTAAGTTCGTCGACGGGAGCGAGCTTGGAGGGCGGGGCTGCCGACAGCAGAGCAGCAAACAGAATCAGAATTTTCATGAAGTGCGACGGGGTCGCTTGATGGTGCAGCCGAAGGCCTTGGTGTTTGGATTCGCGACGGGCTTGCCTGCGAGGGCGGCTTCGACGGCGTCTTTGAGCGCATGGTTTTGCACACGAGCCGGGTTGCGGGCATCGTCGATATAGCCGTGGTAGAGCTGCTTGCCGGTGCGATCGAAGACAAAGGTTTCCGGTGTGGACTGGGCGTCCAACTTGTCGGCCACGTTGACATCCTTGTAGACCTGGAAGGGAAAGCCAGCCTGCTTGCTATGTTCCGCGACCACGTCGGCGGGCTCGGTGGAGTTGGCATTAACGAAGAAGAACTTCACACCCTTGGAGGAATAGTCCTTGTAGAGGGCACTCATGCGGTCGTTGTAGTCGTTGGAGATTGGGCACTGCGTCGAGATGAAGGTCACGACGGTGACGTCTTTGCCCGGTACGATCGAGATCTCTTTGCCGTCGAGGCCACGCACAAGCATGGCGTCGGCGGAGAAGGCGCAGGCTGCGCTGGAAAAAGCGGCGAGAGCCGCACGGCGGGTGATCATAAATGCCTCCTACTTTTTGGGTTCGAGTTTGAGGTTAATTACCGGCTCACGACGGTTGTCGTAAACCGAAAGAATCTTGACAGGGCTGGCGGTACCATCGCGGAGTTCGGCACGCAGTTCGTAGTCCGTACCGATGGCAAGCCCCTGAAAGCTGTAGGCTCCGTCCTGCTTGGTAAGGAAGCTGCGAATGGCCAGGGTCTTCATGTCTTTGACCTTGACGACGGCATTCTCGACGAGGTTGTCGCCGGGATCGCGCACAACGCCGCGAAGAACGCGAGTGCCATCATCCTTCTTGGGCTTGTCGCCCTTGAACAATGGCGGATTCTTCGGGGTGGGTGCGGGGCGCTCCTGGGCAACCAACATGAGAGCGGTGCCAAGCAAAGCCGCGAGAGAAACGATTCCCAAAATTCTGTTCAGCGTCATCGCCGCTATTTCTCCTTGGTTTTGCGATCGAGGAGGAAATTCTCCTCGACGCGTTCATCCGCTACTATTTTGACGCGTTTCGTCTCTGGACGGTAGCCCTCGATGGAGACGGAAAGATCATATTCCGCCGGAGCAGCGGGAACGCGGAAGGCAAATTCGCCCCGGCCATTGGCACGAGTACTTTGCTTCTTGCTCTTTTTTGACGGGTTGAGGGGAGAGAGAACGACTTCTGCACCCGCAAAGGCATGGCCGGATTCCCGAAACACCGTGCCGGCCACGACCGCATACGAATCGAAGGCAAGGACAGGGCAGGCCGCTAGAGCAGCGGTCAGGAGCGATCGACGGCTAATTCCAGTCGTCTTCTTCGTCCTCTTCTTCTTCGAGCTCATCCTCGTAGTCGTCTTCCTTGTCGTCGTCATCCTCGTCTTCATCTTCGTCCTCGTCGTCATCGAAGTCGTCTTCTTCGTCTTCGTCGTCAAAGGCACCGCCATCCTTGACGGTGACGAGTTCTAGTGGCTTCAAGCTGGCAACGCGCAGGTTTGCACCGCACTCCGTGCAGTCAAACAGGTCGCCTTCATCCAGATCTTCTTCATCGAAATCAATATCGGCGGAACAAGCCGGACAAGTGATCATAAAACCTCCCAAAGTGGCAACGATTTGTAGGATGCCACAAAATGTTGCGGAATGGAGCAGGCATCAATTTGGTGGGCTGAAACGGACTGATTCGGCATTTCGGCTATCCTTGCTTAATATGCTTCCAATGCTGCTTCTGATTGCCGCTTCAGCCTTCGCGCAGATGACAGACGGGTCGATAAGTGGGACGGTGCGGGACTCCTCTGGTGCCGTTGTGCCTCAGGCCAAAATCGCGGCACTGAACAAGAACACGGGAGTGATCACGAGGGTAGAGACGAACTCGGGAGGGCTATTCGTGTTTGTAGCTCTGAACCCGGGTGAGTACAAGCTGAGTGGAGAGCATCCCGGGTTCAAGAAGAGTTCTCTCGATAAGATCCTGATTGAAGTGGGTGCGAAGCTGAGCCTGGATCTGACGCTTGAGGTGGCGACGACCGCCGACAGCATCGAAGTGGTGGCGGATGCGAGGACAGATTTGGCGTATGCGACATCGTCGGTGGGCGGTCTGGTGGAGGGGAAACGTGTACTGGAGTTGCCGGTGACGAGCCGCAACGCATTGATCCTTGCTACGACGCAGGCGGGATCTTATGGAAGCTACTATTCCGGGGCCCGTATCGGGACACTGAACATTCAAGTGGATGGTGTGAACACGCAAGACGCGCGACTGAATCAGGGACGCAGCAATCCGTTCTTCTTGAGCGTCGACCGCATTGCGGAATTTCGTGTAGTGACCTCGCCAGCGGATGCGGAGCTTGGACGCGGGAGCGGCCAGATCCAGATGATCACTCGCAGCGGGACCAACGAGTTTCATGGCAGCCTCTTCAACTATCACCGCAACACCGTGCTGAACGCGAATACGTTCTTCAACAACATTCAAGGTTCAAACGCGGATGGCTCACCGATTGCGCCCCGCAACATTCTGATCCGCAATCAGTATGGAACACGCGTGGGCGGGCCGGTACAAATTCCGAAAGTGTACAACGGCAAGAACAAGACGTTCTTCCATGTGTTGTTCGAAGGAGAGCGGATCCGGCAGAGATCGCGCGTAACGCGGACCGTGATGACAAGTCAGGCCCGACAAGGTATCTTCCGGTTTTTCCCTGGATTGCAGAACGCCAACGCCAGCGGCCTTGTCCCGGTGGTGGACTTCTCAGGCAATCCGGTTCGTCCGGCCACGGCCACGGGCGAGCTGCAGACGATCAGCGTTTTCAATCGGGATCCAAACCGCCAAGCGGCAGACCAGACCGGTTTGATCAAGCAAGCGCTGGATCTGATGCCGCTACCCAATGTTTTTAACGTTGGCGATGGATTGAACACGGCTGGGTACTCGTGGATACAGCCTGGCAGAACGGATACGGACCAGATCAGCGTTAAGATCGACCATAACTTCAACGACAAACACCGGCTGACCTTCAGCTGGAATCGTGAGACCGCCAAAGCGGTGAACAGCTTCCAGAGCCAGCGATTCCCGAACACGCCTGGCGGCGCAACGAATTCGCCGGATAGCGCTTACGCGCTGAAGTTCTTCTCGGTGCTCAAGAGCAACATCACGAATGAATTCACAGTGGGCATTCTGCGGAGCCGAAGCCAGAGCTTAGCTCCCTGGGAAAAAACAGGAGGACTAGCGGCGCTACCGAAAATCGGCAATCAACCTTTTTTGCTGGATATGGTCAGCGTCACGGATCCAGTGCTTACCGACAATGACCCACAAGGACGATTCTCGCCCAATTACCAGTACAGCGACAACGTGAGCTGGATTCGCGGCAAGCATAATTTCAAGGGTGGAGCAGCAGTTTGGTTTCCTTCGACGAACGGGTATAACTCATTTGATGTGATGCCGCGGGTGAACATTGGACAGGGGATCATTCCTGTGGCGAACTTCGCGGCGATCCCAGGAATTGGACGCAATCAGGCGGCGGCGGAGAACCTGCTGAACGACCTGAGCGGGTCGGTGACAAGCCTGTTTCAGGCCTTCAACTCACCTGGTGGGGCGAACCCGCAATTCTTACCGGGCGAATTCAAGGCGCGCGTCTGGAAGAACCGTGAAACGTTCTTTTACTTTAAGGACGACTGGCGCGTATCACGCCGGCTGACATTGAATCTCGGGTTACGCTACGAATACTACCAAGTGCCTTATGACAAGAACGGCAAGACGGCGGCAACGGTGGGTCTCGATGCGGGCTTGTATGGAATTTCCGGGACAGACTCAAATGCGATGTTTCGCCCTGGCATTACTGGTGGCAGCCTTTCGAATGTGGAGTTGATCGGACCTAGGACGTCGCAGCCGGGCAAACAACTGTTCCGGCCGGACCGGAATAACTTTGCGCCAGCCGTAGGCTTGAGTTGGGCGCTGCCGTGGTTTGGGGAAAACAAGACGATTTTCCGCATGGGCTACAGCATGGGCTACGAGAGGAATTCGCTGCGGTTGATCGACGTGTTCAGCGGGGACCAACCGGGATTACGCAGCCGCACCGTGTTGAATGTGCCGACTTACACCAATCTGGCTGGAGTGCGGCTGCCGCTGGCACCAATCGATGTGCCGCTAGCGACGGTGCCGATCACGGATCGCGCGCAGACGATTCGCGCATTTGATCAGAATTTGCGCCAGCCTTACGTGCAGAACTGGAATGCGAGCCTGCAGCGGCAATTGCCGGGCGGGTTTCTGCTGGACTTGCGGTATGTCGGCAACAAAGGCACTAAGGGGATCCGCACAACCAATCTGAACGAAGCGAACATCTTCGAAAATGGGCTACTGGGGGCTTTTCAACTGGCGCAACGCGGGCAGGAAAGCCCGCTGCTCGACCAGGTGTTAACCGGCTTGCGAGGCACTGCCTCGGGGTCGACCTTCATGCGGACCAATGCGACCCTGGCCGGCTATCTGGCTAACAACAGCGTGGGAACTTTCGCCAATTACATCAATACCCAGAACGTGGGTGGGCGCAATGGCGGCCTCCTAACCAGGGCTGGATTGCCGGAGAACTTCATCGTGGTGAATCCGCAGTTCGCGGGGGCAAATCTTGCGGCTAACTTTGCGAACTCGACCTACAACAGCTTTCAGGTGGATGTGAGCAAGAGATTCAGCAAGGGTTTGTCGGTACAGGCAAACTACACCTGGGCGAAGGCATTGGGCGAAGAAGAAGGCGCGGGCCAGGAGATGCTGGATTCGTACCGGACTTTTCGTAACCGCAGGATCGAGAAGAGGCTGTTGAGTTTCGGAGCGCCGCATGTGTTTCGCAGCAACTGGCTTTGGGATTTGCCTGTGGGGCCGAACCGCAAGTTCCTGGGAGGCACGAAGGGATTCTTTGGCAAGCTTCTGGAGCATTGGCAGGTGGGGGCGCTCTACAACGTCTTCAGCGGCATACCGATTTCCTGGGATAGCGGCCGGAGTTCGTTCAACAATTTCTCTGGCGATAACACGGCAACGTTTGTGGCACCAGTGAGCGCGCATCTGGGCAAGATCGAGAAGCGAGGGAACGGAGTGTTCTTTTATGGCGATTTAAGAATCGTGCAAGACCCGCAGGTGAATGGGATCACGACTCTGAACGCCGTGGCTGGACGCAGCATCATGCAAGCAGTAGCGGATAAGGATGGAAAGATTATCGCGGTGAATCCGGAGCCTGGAACGCTGGGCAGTTCGCCGCTTCGCTACTTCTATGGCCCCGCTTATTTTTCGCTCGATATGAACTTACTGAAGACAGTCACGATTCGCGAGCGGGTGCAAGTACAGATCGGGGCGACAGCGGATAACGTGTTGAACCGGATTTTCTTTACCGATCCGGACGGCAATCTATCGAAGAACATCAACAACACCAACTTCGGGCAGTTCACTGGCACCGACAATGGGCCGAGGATCGTGATCTTGAATCTGCGGGTGAATTTCTAGCGCATCGTTTCCCGCAGCCACTCGACCATCTTTTTCTTATAGGTCTGGAAGGCGGGTTCCTTCTCCCAACCGCCGACACCATGGCCCCCACCCTCGATGGTGTAAACCTCGCAAACGGCACCGGCCAGGCGCATGGCCGAGCACATGCGCGGGCTGTGAGGGAACGGGACCTGTGCGTCTTTTGTGCCGTGAATGAAGAGGTAGGGTGGCATGTCTTTGCGGATGAAGTTGATGGCTGAAGCGGTTTTGAGAGGCGTCATGCCGAGCCAGGATTGAGCATCCTTGCTGAGCTCTTCTTTCTCATCGCGATGGAATTCCCAATCGGTGACGCCGTAAAAGTCGACCACAGCACGGGGGCGAAGTTTGCCCTTCACCGTTGCGCCATAGTAGGCAACGATCGTGCCGCCGGCGGATTCACCCATGATGGCGATGCGCTTCGGGTCAATGTTGTATTCCTTTGCGTTTTTGACGACGAATTCGAAGGCAGCTTTGAGGTCTTCGATCGGAGCTGGGAATTGGTGAGTCGGAGCGAGACGGTAGTTGATGGAGAACCAGGCGAAGCCTGCTTCGGTTAAGGGTGGGAACAGCGGAGGAACGAAGGTTTGTTTATCGCCGCGCACGAAGCCGCCGCCATGAACGATGATGACCGCGGGGTGGGGGCCATTGCCACTGGGAATGGAGGCATCGAGAAGAAGGGGCAAGCCGCCGGGACTCGAGAAAGGTATGTCCTTCTTCAGGTCGGCCGCAAAAAGTGTGGCAGCGAGAGCAGTCAGCGCCAAAAACATAGAGGGCACCTCTTTCGTGGTGCCCTCTAGCTTATCTAAATGGAGAGTTACTGTCCGCCGGCGCTGGAACTGGGCGGGGTTTCACGACGTTGGGGAGCGGGTTTTGGCATGGGCTTGCGTGGGAGAAGCTCAGGCCGGTTGGCTGCATGGTAAGCGAAGCTCGCAAGAATCGCGGACATCTGCATGAGGTCGCCCTTCGGGACTCGATCCATCGTGTCCATATTGGAGTGATGGGTGCGGGCCATGTAATCGAGCGGGTCCTGGATGAACTGGAAGCCGGGAACACCAACGGCGTCGAAGGCCTGGTGGTCGGTGCCGCCGGTGTTGCGATTGGTCACGGTGGTGACACCGAGGTCTGAGAAGGGGGCGAGCCAGTGGGAGAACACGTTCTTGACCATGTCGTTGCCCTGGGTGTAAATGCCGCGGATCTTGCCGGAGCCATTGTCGATGTTGAAGTAGGCCGTAATCTTGGAGTGCTCGGCTTTGGGCTTCATGTCGGTGGGGTCGGCGAGGTGATCCTTGACGTAGGCGCGAGAGCCATAAAGACCCTGTTCTTCGGCGCTCCAGAGGCCGAGGCGGATGCTGCGCTGTGTCTTGAGGCCGAGGGCCTTGATGATGCGAGCGGCTTCCATCATGACGGCGACGCCGGTGGCGTTGTCGGTCGCACCCGTGGCGCCTTGCCAGCTATCGAGGTGGCCACCGAGGAGAACGTATTCGTCCTTGCGCGAGGTGCCGGGGATTTCGGCGACAACATTAAAGGCCTTGTTGTCGTCGTAGAACTGCGCCTGGATGTCGAACTCCATCGTGACGGGCACTTTCTTTTCGAGAAGGCGTAGAACGCGATTGTAGTTCTCGGCGGCGATGGCGACGCTCGCGGGCGGGACAGGTTTGCCCTTTTGGAAAGGTCCGCCCGAGCTGCCGAAAACGGCTCCGCCATCACCGGCGTAGCTCGTCTTGACAACCACGAGGACACCTTCGTCGATCAGGAATTGGTTCATCTTGTCGCGGAAGGCCATCATCTGGTCGCGAGTCATGGTTGGACCCGCGCCGCCGCCGGGACGGAAAAAGCTTGCGCCGGGCTCTGGAGCTTCAGACATCTTTGCGAGGTCTTCGCTAGTGTAACGGCGGCCATGGGGCTTGTCGGGCATCTCAAGCGTGCGCGGGGCGTCGATCAAGAGGATCTTGCCTTTCAGCTTGCCCTTCCACTTGTCCATGTCGGCCTGTGTGCGAATGACGGCATGAATGGCTTCGCCGCGAACGGGGCCATTGGTGCCCGGGGTCCAGGCAAGGGGGAAGCCGATGATTTCTGAGTAGGCCGGCTCGATCATGTGGCCTGTGTATTTAGAGTGCTGCCAGCCGCGGCCGAACTCGAACTCCTCAAACTTGACGTCGGGAATGCCATGTTCCGTGAGGCGCTTCTTGATGTAGTCGGCCGACTTCTGGTAACCTGGCGAGCCGGTGATGCGGGGGCCGTTGACATCGCAAAGATAGAACATCGTATCCATGATTTGCGAGTTATTGAAGGCTTCGTTCTTGATCTGGTGAACCACGTTCAGGTCCACGTTCTCGATGCCTTGAGCCGCCAGGGTGAAGGTTGCTGGTGCGGCAAAAGGAAGAGCGGAGAGAGACAGGAAATTGCGTCTACGCATAGGATTAACGCGAGTGTAGCAACCCGGAGCACCCGGTTACAATAAAGAGACTTCATTGAAAATCACGATCTCCAAGGAAAACTACCTCAAGGCGATCGCCGAGGCGCAGAGCGAAGGCGAAGTTGTGATCGCCGCGACGCTGGCGCGTTGGTTGAAAGTGAGTGCCCCGGCAGTGACTATGGCGATGCGCAGATTGAAGCGGGACAAGCTGATCCGGGTAGACGATGAAGGGGCGATTCATCTGACGGCGGAAGGCAGAGAAATCGCGCAAAGGTTGATCCGCAGGCATCACCTGATTGAACGGATGCTGACGGAAGTGTTCGGCATGGACTGGTATAAGGTTCACGACGAGGCCGAGCAACTGGAGCACGCCGTGAGCGCCGAGTTTGAGAAGAAGTTGCTTGAGAAGCTGGGCGATAGCGAACAGTGTCCGCATGGCAACCGGCTGGGTCTCGATTCGCCGAAGGACAGGCGCCGGATGGGCTGGCGTCCGCTATCAGAACTTACTGCGGGTGCTGAAGTAGAGGTAAAGAGTGCGTTCGAACGGGATCGGGAGTTGCTTGAGTACCTGAACTCCCTGGGGATCCGGCCAGGAGCTGAGTTGCGCATGGTTTCGAACAATGTCGATCAGACGGTGACTCTCGACATCGGAGGGCGGCATGTGCCGCTGGGGCATGCGGCGGCTTCGAAGGTTTGGGCTGCGCCGCGCTAAAGCGAGGCGATGGTCTTGGTCAAACCCGTTTCCAGATCCACCTTAGGCTGCCAGCCGAGAGTTCGTTTCGCCTTCGAGATGTCGGGCTGACGGCGGGTGGGGTCGTTTTCAGGAAGTGGATGAAACTCGATCGGGCAGTTCGAGCCGAGCAGTCTTTGAATCCGCTCAGCGAACTCAAGCAGAGTAATCTCGTGGGCATTGCCCAGGTTTACTGGTTCGCGTTCGTCGCTCAACATGAGCCGGTAGAGCCCATCGACGAGATCGTCGACATAGCAGAAACTGCGAGTTTGAGTGCCGTCGCCGAACATCGTAAGTGGCTTGCCATCGCGGGCCTGGGATAGAAAAGCGGGAACCACACGGCCGTCGTCAAGTTTCATGCGGGGGCCATAGGTATTGAAGATACGGGCGATGTTGGTGCGGACGCCAAACTTGCGGTGGTAGGCCATGGTCATGGCCTCGGCGAAGCGTTTGGATTCGTCGTAGCAACTGCGAGGACCAATGGGATTGACATTACCCCAGTAGGTTTCTTTTTGCGGATGCTCAAGCGGGTCGCCGTAGCACTCGCTGGTAGAGGTAAGAAGGAAACGTGCGTTATCGCGACGGGCGATCTCGAGCATGTTGCGGGTTGCAGTAGAGCCGGTTTCGAGGGTCTCGATCGGGTAGTTGAGGTAATCCTTGGGGCTGGCCAGTGAAGCAAGATGAAGGACGACGTCGAAGGGCCCTTGACTGGCGAATTCGACTGATGCAGTGACGTCTGCCTCTACGAAGGAAAAACCGGGGTTGTCCTTCCACTGTTCGAGATTCCTGGCCGTGCCGGTTTTGAAGTTATCCACTCCAACCACCGTGTGGCCTTCTGAAATCAAGCGATCGACGAAATGCGACCCAATAAAGCCGGCAGCACCGGACATGAGTACCTTCACACTTCGAGTGTAACCGGGCAGCCTTCATGGTAGGTTGAGGGAACAGATGGTGGAAGAACAGGGACTGCTCGCGAAGTCGATTTTGGCATTGCTCATTGGACTGAGCCTGGGGGGATTTGCGTGGCGGTTTCTCCCGATTGTGAAACGCATTCGGGACTCGCGCGCCGAACCGGGCTTTGCGATCCACGACTGGGGAAAGCGGATTTGGCAGTTTGTTGCGGAGGTGCTACTGCAATCGAAGGTGATTGCGCAGCGGCCGCTGCCGGGGTTCGCTCATGCGCTGGTATTTTGGGGCTTTTTGGCGTTCGGACTGGTGACGCTAGATCATTTCGCAAGAGGTTTTGGCATTGGTTTTCTGAGCCATGAAGGTGCGCTTTCGAAATTTTACTTCGGGCTGGCGGCGCTATTTGCGGTGGGGACCGCAGTTGGAATCGCGGGATTGTTTGTGAGGAGGTTTGTGGTGAGGCCGAAGTGGCTCGGCGAAAAGGTGTCGATCGAGAGTGGCTTCATCGCATTGCTGATTTTCGTATTGATGGCGACCTACCTGGCGGACTGGTGGACGGCTGGGCAAGCCGGGGTGGCCAACTGGTGGATGCACACGCTCGCGCTGCTGATCTTCCTGCCCTTGATCCCACATACGAAACATTTGCATCTGGTATTGAGCCCGGTGGCGATCCTGGCTTCGCGAGAGGGGTTCAGCCAGATTCCACCGCTCGATGGGGATGAGGATTTCGGCCTGGTGAGTGGCAAGGATTTGACACAGATTACGGCGTTGCAAGCGTATTCCTGCGTC
Organism: Acidobacteriota bacterium; assembly: GCA_016870995.1. Classification (GTDB taxonomy): domain Bacteria; phylum Acidobacteriota; class Terriglobia; order Bryobacterales; family Bryobacteraceae; genus Bryobacter. The sequence continues at coordinate 35,954 of VFZU01000023.1, read as the reverse complement.
GAGTGTGGACGTTGTACAGAGCACTGCCCGGCCTACAACACGGGCAAGGAACTGAACCCGAAAGAAATCATACTTGGTGTTCGATCGTATTTGAATGAGTTTGGCGCCATGGCGGAGCAGCCTTTGTTTGGGGCGCATCTGTCGCAGAAGGCCACGTTTCAGTGCACGACTTGTGGAGCTTGTGAGTTTCAATGTCCGGTTGGAATTCAGCACCTGCCGGTGATTGTGGGGTTGCGGCGCGGGGCAGCGAATACGGGCGAATGGGATGACGAGTATGGTGCGAAGCTGTTCCGAAATCTTGAGAAGAATGGGAATCCTTTGGGCCTGGCGGCCAGCGAGCGAGAGAAGTTCATTACGAGAGCCGCACTGCCGATTTTTGATGGATCCCAGGAGTATTGTTTGTGGCTGGGATGCATGGGGAGCATGGATGGGCGGGGACGCGAGATTGTCGAGTCGCTGGTAAAGGTGATGCGGCACTTGAATGCGAGCTTTGGCGTGATGAAGAAGGAGCGATGCACGGGGGACCCGGCGCGACGGCTTGGGAATGATCTGGCGTTTAGCGAGTTGGCAACGCAGAACCTGGACCAGATGAAGCCGTTTCGCGGGGAGGGCAAACGATTCAAGTTGATTTCGATCTGTCCCCATTGCGTGCGAACGATTCGGCAGGATTGGAAGGAAGTTGGAGAGCCACCAGAGATCGAGCACCATTCCGAGTTCTTGGCGCGGCATGAGCATTTGATGCCCGCAGCGACGGAAAAAGGGAAGGTGGTTTACCATGACCCCTGCTACCTTGGGCGCTACCAGAACGTATATGAGGAGCCACGCAAGGTGGTGGCAGGTTCTGCGACGGAGTTGATTGAAGCGCCGCGCAATCGCGAACGCAGTTTTTGCTGTGGGGCCGGAGGTGGGCTTGCCTTTCTGGGCGAAGAAGAGGGTGTGCGTGTAAACGAGACACGGGCGCGAGAATTGGTTTCGACCGGGGCCGAGACGATTGGAACCGGCTGCCCGTTTTGCCAGACCATGTTTCAGGCGGCGTTGACTCAGATTGAGATGCCGGCTCCCGCATTAAAAGACATTGCGGAACTAGCCGCGGCGCGGCTTCCCGTGGTAGATTAGTCTTTGGACCTACACGTTGTGGACGCGTAGCTCAATTGGCAGAGCAATTGACTCTTAATCAATAGGTTGAAGGTTCGATTCCTTCCGCGTTCACCATTCAAATTCAGTACTCAAACCCTCATGGGCGATCCTCGCCGGTGTCGATGGAAATGGGATGCAGGAGAGAGGGATTAGGCTTAAGGTAGGAGCGCAAGGATCGTTGATCTAATTGGTGGTCCGACCCTGGATGTCAAGCTGATCCTGCCGGTGCAATAGATCCCGGGAATGAAGCCGACGAGCTGGTGAGGCAAGATTGAAGTAATTGCGCGCCGGAGCTCCCCTTGAAACGAGTAACCCAATGTTGATGGCAATGGAGTAGCGATGTGTCGGCATCATTGTGGGTAAGAGAATGATCGCGGTGACGGTGATGACGGGACCGGCTCAAGAAGAACCAGTCATCGACACGCGAGAGTATAGGGCCATCAATGCTTGTCTATTGCAGTTGTGGCAGTGGCTGAGGGAGCAAGGTTGCACGGCGGTGGCGATGGAGAGTACCGGAAGCTACTGGTAGCCGATCTTCAATGTCTTGGAGAAAGACTTCCGTTTGGATCTTGCCAATCCGCTGCATGTAAAGAATTTGAAAGGCCACAAGAGGGACGTGGCGGACAGTATTTGGCTAACGCATCTGTTCAGGAACGGGATGATTGGGGCGAGTCTGATTCCGCCCGGGGATATTTGTGACTTGCGGGATCTGACGTGGCGGCGCACGCGGCTGATTAGACACGGAGTGAGCGAGAAGAATCTGATCGCGAAGGTTCTGGAGGACGCGAACGTGAAGCTCAGCAGCGTATCGAATGGCCTGATTGGCGTCTCCGGGCAGGCGATGCTGGACAGGATGGTGGCTGGAGCGTTTGATCCGGCGGAGCTTTCGGAGTTGGGTCGGGCGCGGGCAAGAACGTAACGAGCCGCGATTGAGGAAGCATCAAATTTGAATCAGTTTAACGATCATCACCGGTTGATGGTTCGCCAGTCGTTGGATAACATCAATTTTTTGGAGAAGCAGATCGAAGCTTTGAACCAAGAGATCTTGAAGCAGTTGGAGCCATACAGGCACCTGTTTGAGTTACTGCAGACGATTCCTGGGATCAAAGCCGAAGCGGCGACGGCGGCTCTGGCGGAGTAAGGGCCGGACGTGAGAGTGTTTTCAGCCGCAGCTCACGCCGCCAGTTGCGCCGGCTTGTGTCCAGGCAACAACCAAAGCGCGGGTAAGCATCGCGGCGGAAGAACAACTGGAAGAAATCGATGATTGATGGCGAGCCTTGTGGAATGCGGCTGGAGCGCGGGGAGAACGCGCGGCAATTCCTTCGCGAGGAAGTTCAATAAGTGCCAGCACTCACTTGGCAAGAAGATGGCGGCGATGGCGGTGTGTCACGCGCTTTTGGAGGTGATCTACTTTGTGCTGAAAGAAGGGGTTCCCTACATCGAAGAGGTGGACACGGACAAGAAGCAGCGGCAGCGAGAGCGCCAGATCCGGCACCACTGCCGCAGACTGCGCGAGTTGGGAGCCGGGCCAAAAGAAATCGGGGCCGCCCTTCAGGCCCAAGGCGTAGTTGTGCCAGCCCCAGAAACCAAAGGGGCAAGTCGCATCGGGGCGTTGGGCCTGAAAGCCTACTGATCACGAGCAGAGTGTGGGGTTATTTCAAAGAGCCTGCCGGGCGGGCAGAGAACTTATGTCCCTACTGCCACGGCCCCGCGCCCTCGGAAAAGTTATTGCCGGGGCAAAGACCTGCTTTCAGCAGGCTTTTTGTTTTTTGTAGCGATAAAAATGGCTGCCTTTCGCGCAGGTACCGATATGAGAACCCTATTGGCTGTTTGTTTGCTCTGTCCGCTGGCCGCCTGGGGCCAGTGGAGCTATACGACGATTCTCGAAGCATCGGAAGGACATGTCGCATCCCGAACTGTGAATGCGGTGCACCGGCGGTATGTTGTGTACCGGGATGCTTCGAATGCCTTGGTCGTAAGGAAGAAGCTTGGGGCGAACGAGACGATCTCGCAGATCTGGGCGAACAGCTTTCCGAGCCGGACCAATGTGACAGTGGGGCCCTCAGGGGTGGCGGTTGTGACGTTCTGGAGCGGGAACGAATTCCGCGTGGCGATCGAAACTTCTGTGAATGGGGGTAATTGCGAGTCTTCTCTCGAATGGCGTTGCCTTGACGTTCCGTTTCCAGCGAATACCGGGAGCCAGGGAGCAGTTTCGAATGCCGTGGTTGGGATCGCTGACAGCGCGGGGCGGGTGCATATCGTTTACAAGCTGGTAAAGGCGGGGCTGGCCCCGGCACCCAGCGCGCCCAATGACATGGACTACACGCGCCGGGAGGCGAACGGCAGCTTTGTGACGCCGTTTCGGGCCGGCAGCTTGGGGCTGCAGTTGTCTCCCCGGAAGATTGACATCTTTAGCCTGCAGAACTCATCGCGGATCTTTCTTGTGGCAAATGGAGGACCGACACAAGGAGCCTGGAGGTTCGAGCTATCTTCGCTGACTGAGACTCAAAGCGCAGGGTTTAACAGCTGGGGGATCTATGGCTCTGTGCCGCAAATGCCGGGTTCTGAGTTCTACGACGCGGACGGCACAAACCCCAACCCAGGCAATGTGCATTGTTTAGCGCGGAAGCAGGCTTACAGCAATGGCATCGTTCGGGATGAGGTAGTACTGACGGAAGGCAGAGCTCCGACCATTGCCGGCTTGCGTTACGTGCTTGGAAATGGTGCTCTCGACGCGCCGCCAGCCGGTGTTTGCAGCATTGTGAATACGCCGGCAAACAACATGCCCGCAATTGCGTTCGCCACCACGGGCGGAGCGATCCTGTTTGGAACATTCACTGATTTGTCAAATCCCCTGATCCATGCCACGGTGACCACAGTCGATAACAGCAGCATCTTTATGAAGCCAACGATCGTGATTGGAGACAACAGCAAACCGCTGGTGATGTATCAGGGACCAAATTTTCTGAAGCTGGCGCAGTTGCAGTAGGGCGGGGTTTAGCTACCGCAACCGCCTCCACCGCCGCAGCCACCTCCGCCGCAACCGCCGCCTCCGTCACCTCCAGAGTCGCCTCCGGAGTCACCGCTCGATTCGCCACTGCTACCGCCATCGAAGGCATCAGAGCAGCCCGAACTTTCCGAGCTCTTGTTGGAGCGCTGCGAAGGCTTGATTGCCATCTTCAGCAGCAAGGCGATTCCCGCGAAGATCGCCAGGAACACCACCACCACTGAGGTTGGGATGCCAGTTCCAAGCAGTAGGGCCAGAGGAATCAGGGAGAGTTGCATCCGCAGCTTCGGCGGCTTTGGAATCACCCAGTAGCGAGAAGTGTCGAGGAAGCGGAAGCGTTGGTTTTGGTCGAAGCGACTCTCAATGGAGGGCCAAACCTCACGAGGTGACTTTTCGCCAAACTCGGCTTCATAGAAGTCCAGCGTGCGACCGTACCAATCGGCGTATTTCTCATCTTCCGCCTGGCCGCCTGCGGTGGGGCCGTGATGTAGTGGCTTGGGGAGCGTCGCCAGGCAGAGATCCTCCCAGTAGCTGCGGGTGTGGATCAGGTGCAGGTGCCAGGCTTGATCGACCGCGATCGGGGGAGTTACCGGTAGCGGGGAGACCGAGGCGAGGTAGAGGAAGCGGCGGTACTCCTCGATGACCTTGTAGCCGAATTCTCGGGTCCAGTTGTTCTCGCGGATCAGACGGTTGAAGTAGTTGGCCGGGAAGCGGAATTCTTCGATCCGTTCAAAGAGTTTTGTTTCTTGCATTTTGTTTTCCTGAGACCATTCCAGCCGAGTTTTGATCGTGTTACAAAATTTCCTTTATTCTGGAAATAGAAATCCTTGAAACTGGAAACTCAAATTGCGCGACTGGTGGGGCCGCTGCAGGCGAGACTGCGTGCGTATGCCTTTGGAGGAGAGTTGGATGCCTTGGCGCAGGAGGCGCTGGAACTGCTGAGCCCACTCCGGCGAAGCCGGGCGGACCTTGACCAGCGCAATCTGTTGAAGGCTTTGGCGTTGGTGGCGGAGTATCTGGACGCACACGGGAGATCGCACAAAGCAGCCGCTCTGCTGCGGCGTACGGTGGAGGCGTTGTTGGCCGGCCACTTGGCCGACGGGGAAGACCTGAAGCTCCAGCGGCAGAGGGTGTGGTGTTGCCTTGCGTATGCCAACACACACTTGCGAGGCAACCGGGCGGCGGAGGCAGGTAAGGTGATCGAGCAGGTTCGGGAGTTCGTTCAAGAGCATCTGGTGCGGGCGGATTTTCCTTGCCATGGCACGGTGGCCTTGCTGCGTTACTACAGCGGGTTGTGGCATCGGAACTCGGGACGGCTCGAATTGGCGGCAAGAGACTTTGATGCGGCACTCGATCAGGTGAGGCTGCGTTATGAGGACAAGAAGACGAAGTATGAAGGAGTGGATGCGGAGCGGCTGCGGCGGGAACTGGTTTACAGCCGCGTGATGGCTGCGAGAATTCTGGGATTTGGGCAAGGGGGTATTGCTCTCGCGCAGGGGCGGAATGTGGAAGCGCGCGGGTGGATGGCAGCATCCTCGCTGATCCTTGCCAATTTGGGGCAGGAGATGTGGCGCCGGAGCCTTGAAGTTTATGAGCGATCGGCTGCAATTCAGTTGGCGGAGTGTGATTCCAGTTCGGTAGAACGTTTAAGGCAGGATGCAAATCGGCTGAAAGAACTGGAAGGCTGGTTTGTCGGTCGGAATCCGCGGAACGGCTTTGTGGCGGCAGTTTTTGGGCTGGTGGCTGAGGTGCGATTGAGGCAGATCGAGGGCGGGTGTATGAGGAGTGTAGATCTGGGCCCGCTCGCCAGAAGGGTTGAGCTTTTGTTGAAGGGGAGACCGGCGGACGCTGGACCACTCACAGAAACCGCTACCTGGTGCCTGGTGGAATGCCTCCTGCGAGGGGGAATGTATGAACGCTGCGAAGAAGAGCTCAAGAAGAGCGTAAACCAGGGAGAAGAATCGGACGCGCAACGCGTGCTCATCGAAGCCGAATTGTGGATCGAGACGGGCCGGCAAGCGCGGGCGCAAGCTGTACTTGTGGAGTTGGCCGGCAAACGGTTACCACATCGAGGGTATCGAGCCAGAGCCTGGGGGCTACTGGCTTTGGCTGAGAAGAGAACCGGACAGGTGGCGGCGGCTCACCGATCGATTCTTGCGGCCAAAGAGTCAGCGGCAGCGGCACAGGATGGGTTTTCGAGAGCGCTGGTGCAAGAGCTGGCGCAAGAGGTGGAAACGCGAGAAATCCGTGTGCTCGAGATGCCCTATCAACGGGACGACGCTCGATGGTGCGACATGGATTACAACCTCGAGATGGCGAGACTCAATGTGGTGGCGGCCGCGCATGAGCGGCATCCGGAATTCAATGTGGAAAAGCTTGCGGCGCTACTGGGCCGGGGACACTCGTGGTTGTATGCGTTGCTTGCACGGCATCGCGAAATCGAATGGGTCTCGCGGCTACTCGTTCAACGTAAAGGCTAAGATGTTGCCGCCAGCGGCGATGGCAATGTGTTGCTTGCCGTGGACGGTGTAAGTCATGGGAGAGGCCTTCCAGACTGCGCCAGTGTTGAAGTGCCAAAGCGTCTTGCCGGTTTTGGCGTCTGCGGCCGCGAAGCTGCCGCCGGATTCACCGTAGAACACGAGGTTGCCGGCGGTTGAAAGGACACCCGAGTAATTCGATTCGGGAGCGCCAATCTGGATCTGCTCCCAGACGGTGTTGCCGGTTTGGATGTCGATGGCGCGGAGTACTTTTTGCGGCGGGTTGGCGGGATCGTTATACGGGACAAACCAGCTTCCTGCCTGGCGATAGAGGTTGCAATCCTCGACAGCCATCACATAGAAGAGCTTGCTTTGCGGGTTGTAGGCAGTGGAATACCAATTGGTGGCGCCACGGACTGCGGGGCAAGCAACGGTGCCGCCCATGGTGGGCTTTGCTTTCTCGTTGAGCACCGGCCGCCCTTTAGCATCCACGCCTGTGGCCCAGGTGAGGCGTTTGACAAAAGGCTTGCCAAGGAGGAATTCGCCATTGGTGCGATCGAGCACATAGAAAAAGCCATTGCGATTGGCCTGCAGCAGAAGCTTGCGGGGCTTGCCGCCGAAAACTTCGTCGACGAGCACAAGAGGTTCAGTAGCGTCCCAATCCCAGAGGTCGTGAGGGGTGAACTGGAAGTGCCACTTGAGGGAGCCGGTTTTGGGATCGAGGGCGACGACCGAATCTGTGTAGAGGTTGTCGCCTTTACGCTCTGTGCCGTCGGTGTCGGGATAAGGATTGCCGACGGGCCAGTAGATGGTATCGAGTGACGGGTCGTAAGAACCGGTGAGCCATGTGGCCCCACCACCGACTTCGAGAGCGTTGCCGATCCAGGTCTCTGAGCCTTTCTCACCTCGCTTCGGGATAGTCCAGAAGCGCCAAGCCTCCTGGCCCGTGTCGGCCTTGTAGGCGGCAAGGAAACCCCGCAGAGGTGCGTCGCCACCGCCGACGCCTGCGACCACGAGATCGCCGACCACAAGAGGAGCGGCAGTGGCTCCGTAGGCACCGGGCAGGCCGGCGGGGAGAAACTGTTGCCACATGAGAGCGCCGGTGAGACGGTTCAGGGCGATGAGATGGGCGTCGTCGGTGGAGAAGAAAATCTTGTTGCCCAGCATGGCTACGCCACGTTGCGCGCCTTTGGCGGCGTCGCCGGAGATCTTGGTGGAGTCACCGCGAGGACGCGTGTAGCACCAGATCTCGCGACCCGTGTCGCCGGAGATCGCGCAGACCTGGTTGGGAGCAGTGACGTAGAGAACGCCGTCGACCGCGAGGGGTGTCGTCTGAAGCCCTAGATGCGGGAGGGAGTAGCTCCAGGCGAGCTTGAGTTTGGCAGCATTGACAGAGTTGATTTGGGTGAGTGCGCTGTGGCGGTTGGCGCTGGGCAGGCCGTGGTAGCCGGGCCAATCGCCGGGAGCAGGACGCTGCACGCGATCGATTTCGGCGGCAGTGGTTGGCTTGGTTGCGCTCGGAATCGTTCCGTTAGGGATACCGCCGAGACGACTAAGGTAGGCGAGAAGATGGGTTCTCTCGGCAGGAGTGCCCTTGAAGGCGGGCATCAGAGAGTTGCCTTCTTCCATGACACTGGCGGGATTCTGGATGAGGTGCAGCTCGCCGTCGAGAGTTTGGAGTTGGATGTCGTGACGGCCGCGGGAGCGGGCAAAGCCACGGAGGGATTCGCCATTGGCCCGCTTGACGGCAACGACCGACCAGGGGTGATCGGGGCAAAAAGCCCAGGAAGGGCAGGCAGCGGAATTGCGTTTGCCGCGGCGGGAATCGGGGTCGGTGAGTTGCGCTTCGATTTCGCGAAGGGTGAGTTCCTTGCCGATGTTGGACAAGTCTGGCCCGTTTGAGCCGCCGCGACCGATGGCCATGTGACAGCCGAGACAACGCTGCTCGAAGATTGCCTTGCCTTGGGCGACGTCGCCCTGGGGTTGAGCGTCGAAGGCGGAAGCGTTCCAGGAGCGGACAAGTTTCGCCAGTTGGTCGAGCGTGGCACTGGGGAGATTGGAGAAGGCAGGCATGCCGCCTTGGGTGCCTTTTTGGATGAGGTCGCGAATGTTGGCTTCTGATGAGGCGCGAAGGCTGCGAGTGTCGATTAAGACCGGGCCGCGATCTGTGCCGGTGGCATTGTCCCCATGACAACCGGCGCAGTATTGACGATAGGAGACTGGCAGGGGTTGAGAGAACGCGGAGATCGCAAGGGAGAAAAGTACAGCACGAAAGATCACTACTCGATTCTATCGAAGGACGAGTTAGAGGCGGGCGATCTTGCGTTGCGACAGCAAGAAGATGCCGCTCAAGACCACGAGCAGAATGCCGTTGGCGGCGAGGACCTGGGGGGCGGTGAACGATTCGATCAGGCGGCCCGATGCGAAGGCACCAAAGGGCATGCCGCCGCGAAAGGCCACATTGTAGATGCTCATGACGCGGCCGCGCATGGAATCTTCGACCTGGGATTGGACCAGCGAACTGACAAGGCCATAGCAGGCAATCAACGCCGCGCCTCCGAGAAAAAGCATGGCGCAAGCCAGACAGAAATTGGAGGAGACCGCGAAGCCGAAGATGAATCCACCCAGAGCCATCAGCGAAAGGAGCGAGAGCATGCCCTTGTGCTGGGTGCCGCTGGTTGCGGCGACGAAAATTCCACCGACTACGCTGCCGATGCCGGAGATGACGAGCATCTCGGAGAATGCTTCTTTGCCGAGGTGGAACACCCGCTCCGCGAAAACGGGAAGGAAGGTCATGATCGAGCCGCCCAGAAGGGTCATGAAGAAGGCTAGAACAATTAGACCGCCCATGACAGAGTTGTCACGGACGAAGCGGAGGCCGACTTTCATGCTTTCAAGGACGGGCTCTTTGCCAGTCATTGCGGGAGGCCGAGGAGCGACGCGCAGCAGGGTGAAGATCACGGCGAGAAAGCTTAAGGCGTTCAGGGAGAAGCACCAGGATGCGCCAAGTTTGGCCAGCGCCACTCCGCCCAAGGTTGGGCCGATAACGCGGGCCACATTGAACTGAATCGAATTCATCGCGATCGCGTTCTGGAGATCTTCTTTTTTAACGAGGGATGGAATCATCGCCTGGTATGCTGGCCCGCCGAAGGACTGCGCCGTGCCGACGATAAAGGACAAGACGAGGACGTGCCAGACCTGGACAATCTCGAACCACGCCAACAGGGCGAGCGTAATCGCGCAGCACATTTGCACCAGTTGAGAACAGACGAGCACCTTGCGCCGATCCTTACGATCGGCGACGACGCCCCCCAACATGCTGAACAGGAAGATGGGGATCTGCCCGAGGAAGGCGTCGAGGCCGAGATACCAGGCCGATTTGGTGAGTTCGTAGACCAACCAGCTTTGCGCCAGATTCTGCATCCAGGTGCCAATGGACGAGGTGCAGGCACCCAGCCACATCAGCCGGAATTCCGGATACTCGAATGCCTTGAAAATCTGACGTTTCAAGAGCACTGCTTAAGGGAGCGGTTTTTCGCGTTGGATTAAATGGCAGAGGTTGCCATCGGCATCTTCAAAGAAGACGAGGCGGTTGCCTTGGTTGGTGAAGGGCTCCGCCTTGAATTTGACACCCTTGGCCTGCAATTGGGCGTAGGCCGCGTCGAAATCATCGATGGCGATCGCGAGGTGGCGGATGCCGGGGGTCTTCATCTCGTTCGGGCCGGGAGCACCGTCGCTCGGAATGATTTCGAGCATAGAGCCATTCTTCGCCTTGACGAAGTAATTGCCGGCATATTCAAAGTTGATGTGAAATTCGAGGTGGTCGACGTACCAGTCGGCGAGTCTCTTGGGGTTCGGGGAAGCGATAGCTGTGTGTTCTAAGCCTTGAAACATAGAAGCTTTCAGTCTAGCAAGCCCCCTTAGTAGACAGCGAAACAAAAGACGGCGTTCGAGCCGCCAGGGCTCAAACAGTACTCGCCGTTTTCCAGCGGTTCCTGAACTTCGAGCTTGAACAGGCCGGTGGAAAGGGGTTCCAGGGAGAGGCGAATGGCGCGTGGACCGTTCTTTTTTACCTTTTGTGGCAGTGTGAGGACTCTTTGGCCATTGCGTGGCTCCATCTTGTACAGCTGCATCTGCTGCACGTTGAGTTTGTCGACCTTAATGACAAAAGATGGCTCGGTGAGGGGCGTTTTGGCCGTGGCAGCCGCACCAGGTACGGTGTAAATCGTGTCGCCTTTGGCAGATTCATCCTTGGCTTCGCCGGTATCGGTGACGACAAGTTTGTTGGCGTGGCGGATGAAGGGGATGTCCGTTTTGTCCGGAACAGGCCCTTTGTAGGCCTCCTGAGCGCCGAGTACCATCGCGAGGGTCGATAACGCCAACAAGTTAAGCTTCACGTCCATGATTTTATCTCCTAAGGCCGCTCCCGTAGTTCCGGGAGAAAAGCCACTGCTATATACAGACGGCCCGGAAAGCGCCGATGGATACATCAGAGCGCAAGGAAAGGATGAGTTCATGTCGAGAGCACTGAAATTTTACGATCTCTTGAACCGCCTGCCATTTGCGACCTCGTTTCGCAGCAAGGTTGTATTTGCAGTAGTGGTGAGTGTGCTGTTGCCCGTAATGGCAATGGAAATTTTCTTTATTTTGTTCTCGACCCTCAAAGGGCCAGAGCTGGAACAGGCAATTTTGATCAGCGGCGTGGCAGCCGCCACGGCAGCGGTTTTTGCCTATTGGGCGTTGTCGACCATCCTGAAGCCGATTCTTTGCACGTCGCGGCAGCTCAACCAGTTTTTGAATGAAAAGGTACTGCCAGATCTGCCCGTGCATTATCGCGACGAGGTGGGCAGCCTGATGTCCAACGTGAATTACATCACGCGGTCCATGAAAGATCTGATCGAAAGCGCCAACCAGGACGGCGCGATCGACCACCTGACCGGGATCTACAATCGGCGCAGCGCCGAGAACCGGCTCAAGGATTCCATCGAGCTGACGCGAATCCGACAAAATGCGCTGAGCTTTGCCATTCTTGATATCGACAACTTCAAGACACTGAACGATACCTATGGACACGATTTCGGCGATGCCGTATTGAGGCAGACCGGTGATCTGCTGAGGACCAATGTGCGAAGAACGGATTGGGTTGGCCGTTGGGGTGGCGATGAGTTTGTGATCGCATTCCAGGGCGGGGAGAGCGAGGCATCCGCGATGCTCTCGCGCATTTGCGAACTGGCGGGTCGCGAACTGTTCATTGCACCGGACCAAAGCGTCCACAAGATTACGTTCTCCTGTGGCGTCTGCGAATGGCAGGAAGCAATGGACTCGCAGTTTCTGTTTACCAAAGCGGATGAAGCACTCTATGCAGCCAAGCGTGGCGGGCGGGATCAGGTGCAGGTTTGGAGCGAATACGCGCGCCTAGTTTAAGCTAGCGACATGCGTATCCTTTTGGGTTTGTGCTGTGTGGCGGCGGTGTTTGCCGCGGATTGGTCGCCGGCTCTGTCAATGAAGCTCAAGACCATTTCGGGGGTAATTCCCTCCCCTGATGGCAAGAGCGTCATCTGGCTTGAAACCCAAGCCGTGATCGAAACGGAAAAGAGCGAGATGTTGACGCATGTCCATTTTGCGCGGATCGATGGCAGTGGGCGGCGGCAATTGACGCAAGGGGAAAAAAGCGCAAATGCAGCGGAATGGGCACCGGACGGGAATTCGATTTTCTTTGCGTCAGACCGATCCGGGAAGCGTAACTTTTACCGGCTGCCGATCGCGGGAGGCGAAGCCGAAAAGTTGACAGATTGGAAGGGAAATCTAGGGAGTTACAAGGTTTCACCCGACGGCAAGCATCTGGCGTTCACTGCAGCGGAAGAAGACAAGGATCTTGAAAAGCGGCGTAAGGAGAAGCTGGATTTTCGCGTCGTGGGGGCTAAGCCGCCGCGGCAGGGTTTGTGGCTGCTTGAGCTGAAAGCTGGCGCAACGCCGAAGGCAGTGCTCACCGGGGACTTTCATGTTTCGGCCTTCGACTGGTCGCCGGACGGAAAGCATTTGGCCGTGGACCGGCGGAGTTCGAGCGAACCCAACGAGTCTTCTTCAGCCGATGTGATTGAGGTTGAGGTGGCGACGGGAGCGGTAAAGACAGTGGCCGCAACCGGCAAGTATGAATCTGAGCCGGTTTATTCTCCCGATGGCCGGTACATTGCCATGCAGCGCAGGCAGAACCGGTCGAGCCATGACGCCGAGCGGGTTACTTTGTACGCGCGAGCGACCGGAGAGCTAAGAGACCTGGCAGCGACGCCGAACGACAATCCTTCCGTGGCGGGATGGGCACCAGACTCGAAATCGCTTTTGGTGTTTGAATCCAAAGGAACCAGGTCGGCAATTTACCGATTGCCGGTGGATGGTCCGCTGCAGAACCTGTACAGCTCAAAGGCAGGCGTGATGGCGGGTGTGCGTTTGAACGATGCGGGGACGCATGTGGGCTTCCCGGCGCAAAGCCTGGATCAACCCGTGGAGGCTTTTGTGATGGCGCTTGGGGGAAGCCCCGTGCAAGTGAGTGCCGCTAATACAGGCCTTGCATTGCCGCCGGTGGCAAAGTCTGAAGTGATCACCTGGAAGGGCAAGGATGGCTTGCCGATCGAAGGGATCCTGACCTATCCGGCGAACCACAAGCCGGGAACCAAGGCACCCCTGATCCTGAACATTCACGGGGGGCCATCGGGGGTGTTCAGCGAGAGCTTCATCGGTTCCGGCGGGCTGTATCCGATCGCGACGTTCGCGGCAAAAGGCTTCGCCGTGCTGCGGCCAAACCCGCGCGGGTCGACCGCTTATGGTGCCGCATTTCGCAACCGGGTGGATCAAGATTGGGGCGGATTGGATTATCAGGACATCCAGTTGGGCGTGGATCAGGTGATCGCGATGGGCGTCGCCGACGCAAACCGGATGTGCGTGATGGGGTGGAGCTATGGCGGCTACATGACGGCCTGGACGGTGACACAGACGAGTCGCTTTCAGTGCGCCGCGATCGGTGCTGGGATTACGAATCATGTATCGATGTACGGGACACAGGACATCCCGGCAGTTTATGAGGATTACTTCGGCGGACCGCCTTGGGAAAAGCTGGAGGTGTATCAGAAGAGTTCGCCGATGAACTTTATCCAGAACGTGAAAACTCCGACGCTGATCCTGCACGGGGAGAATGACCCGCGAGTACCGCCGACGCAGGGCTATGAATTCCGGCGGGCGCTCGAAAGGCGAAATGTGCCAGTGAAGATGATCGTGTATCCGCGCACGTTGCACGGCCCGAATGAGCCGAAGTTTACCCAGAACATTATGGAGCAGCATCTGAGCTGGGCAGAAAATTATTTAAAGTAGGCGGAAATCCACTTCATTTAGCGCTTACCTAGTGGAGGCTGAGACCGCCATGAAAACGAAGTGGACTTTGGTTGTGTTTTTGATCGCAGGGCTCCTGGGAGCGGCAGAACGATTCCATCGTGCGCCGGAAGAGGAGTTCCGAATCGCAATCCGGCTGGATGGGTTTACGAGTTTCCAGTTACCGATGCGGTAGTTCTGATACGCTGCTTAAGAAATGAAACGCCGCACGATTTTGAGTTCCGTACTGGCCGGCACGGCCGCAATGGCACAAACGAAGAACCCGAAGCGCTTTAATCAGCCAACGGGCTACAGCGACACGCCGATCATCCCCTTTCAACGCTGGAAGGTGCATGATATTGACCGGCCGAAACCGGCTATTGTGACTCCAGCAAGTGCTCCCGGGGGAGCGCCTTCGGACGCGATCGTTTTGTTGGACGGCAAGGATTTGTCGCATTGGACATTTGCCGGGAAGAGAAACAAACCCCAAGCGCCTTGGAAGCTGGAGAACGGCTACATGGAAGTGACCCCGGGCGGTGGCGATGCTGTCACGAAGGAATCCTTTGGTGATATGCAGTTGCACCTCGAATGGTCGGCGTCGGTTGAGCCTTCTGGCGATTCCCAGTGGCGGTCCAACTCGGGCGTGCTGCTGATGGGGCGCTACGAGATTCAGGTACTCGACAGTTACGAGAATCCAACCTACGCCGACGGCCAGGCTGGTGCCGTGTACGGACAGTACCCGCCCATGGTGAACCCGATCCGCAAGCCAGGGGAATGGAACGTTTACGACCTGATCTTCGAGGCACCCCGCTTCAACGGCTCGGACCTCGTTAAGCCCGGATATGTGACGTTGATTTTCAATGGCGTGCTTGTGCAGCACCGCAAGGAAATTCTCGGGCGCATGGCGCACCGCGTGAATGGCACCTATGAGGCGCATGCTCCTGAGATGCCGCTGGCATTGCAGGATCACGACGTACCGGTTCGCTTCCGCAATATCTGGGCTCGCAAACTGTCGTTCTAATTTGCGACAATTTCCGGATATGTGGTATTTCCGGATTGGCATCATTGTCCTCGCCTTCTGCCTCGGCACATCGGCGCAACGCAAAATCAGCTCGCCCAAGGACGTTTTCGGCAACAACGTCACGGACGATTATTTCCTCGCAACCTACACACAATACGAGAAGTATGTGAAGCAGGTAGCTGGTGAATCGGACCGCATGAAACTGGTCGACATCGGCAAGACCGAAGAAGGCCGCACGCAGTACATGACGATCATTTCGGCACCAGAGAACATCAAGAATCTGGCGCGGCTGAAAGAGATCTCCAAGCGGATGGCGATGGCCGAAGGCCTGACCGACGAACAGGCGCGCGCTCTTTCCAAAGAAGGCAAGTCTGTAGTGTGGATTGACGGCGGCTTGCATGCCTCGGAAGTTTTAGGTGCGGCACAGTTGATCGAGATGACTCATCAGTTGCTGACCCGCAACGACGAAGAGACGATGCGAGTCTTGCGCGATTGCGTTGTCCTACTGGTGCATGCCAACCCGGACGGCATGGACATGGTGAGTTCCAACTACATGCGGAATCCGGACCCGACAAAGCGGCGCTATACACCGGAGCGGCTCTATCAAAAGTACGTCGGCCACGACAACAACCGCGATTTCTTCATGAGCACGCAGAAGGAAACGCAGAACATCAATCGGCAGTTGTATCTCGAGTGGATCCCGCAGATTCTTTACAACCACCACCAATCGGGCCCCGCAGGAACGACATTATTCTGCCCACCCTTCCGTGACCCGTCCAGCTATTTGTTCGATCCGATGATGATGATTGGCGTGGATCAGGTTGGCTCGGCCATGCATGCGAGATTTGCTGTCGAGGGCAAGGCTGGATTCACCACACGCGAAGGCGCGAACTTTTCCGTTTGGTACAACGGCGGGCTGCGTACGACCTCGTACTTCCACAACATGATCGGCATCCTCACGGAGTCGGCCGGCAGCCCGACACCGATGGATATCCCGTTTGTGCCTGCGCGGATGCTGCAGAGCAAGACGAACCCTGCTCCGATCGCACCGCAGCCAAAGTGGCATTTTTCGCAAGCAATCGATTATTCGATTTCGGCCAATCGGGCAATCCTCGATTACGCCTCGCGCCATAAAGACGATCTGCTCTTCAACATCTATCGCATGGGGAAAAACTCGATCGAACGCGGCAGCAAAGACCACTGGACGATGTTGCCAAAGCGGTTGGAGTGGCTGAACGAACGACTCGCCAAGGATGGCATCACGCAGGGTGAAGGCCGTGCGGGCGGAGTTGTGCCAATGAAGTACTACCAGGAGTTGCTGAAGCCGGAATGGCGTGACCCGCGCGGGTACATTCTGCCCGCGAATCAGGTGGACTTCAACACGGCAATCAAGTTCACCCAAACGATGCAATACATGGGTCTCACCGTGCATCGCGCCATGGCGGATTTTGAGGTGGCTGGCAAGAAGCATCCAGCGGGTTCGATCGTTTTCAAGTCTGCTCAGGCTTTCCGGCCGCATTTGCTCGACATGTTCGAACCGCAGAATCACCCGAACGACTTCCGCTTTGCTGGTGGCCCTCCGATTCCGCCCTATGACAGCGCGGGCTGGACACTGGCTTACCTGATGGGAGTGCAGTTTGATCGCGTTCTCGAGGATTTCTCGGGACCGTTTGAGAAGTTGAATGGCTTTATCGATCTGCCCGCTGGTAAAGTTTCTGGCACCGGGGCAGCAGGTTATTTGCTGAGCCACAAGGTGAACGACTCGTTTAAGGCAATCAACAAGCTGCTCGCCGCTGGCGAAGACGTTTACTGGCTGAAAGGGAGCAACGGGCTTGAAGCGGGTACGATCTTTGTGTCGGCCAAAGCAAAAACTGCTGCAAACGTGGCTTCGATCGCTAAAGCATCGAATGTGACGTTCACGACTGCGGCCGCGAAGCCTGCTGGTGAAGCATTGAAACTCAAACCCATCCGCATCGGATTGTGGGATAACGTGGGCGGGTCGATGCCTTCGGGGTGGACGCGCTGGCTATTTGAGCAATTCGATTTTCCGTTCCAGGTTGTTTATCCGCCGACGCTCGATCAGGGCGACCTGCGGACCAAGTTCGATGTGCTCGTGTTTGTGACTGGTGGCATCGCGGAGCGTTCGCGGTTTGGCGGTACTGGCGCAAGCGTAGGCGGGTCTGAGTCGAACCTATTGCCTGAATGGCGCGAGCGTCAAGGCCGCGTGAGTCGGGACAAGACAGTTCCGCATCTCAAGAAATTCCTCGAATCCGGCGGCACCGTATTGACGATTGGATCTTCGACTGCGCTCGCCCAAATGTTGGGTTTGCCGGTGGGAGACCATCTTGTTGAAAAGACTGCCAACGGAGCCGAGCGTAAGCTTTCGAACGAGAAATACTACGTGCCGGGATCGGTGATGGAAGTGGCTGTCGACAATACGAATCCACTCGCCTACGGCATGGACAAGAAGGCCGATATCTTCTTCGATGACAGCCCGGTCTTCCGCATGAAGCCGGAAGCAGCGATGCAAAACGTCAAGCCGGTAGCCTGGTTTGCCAACAGCACGCCACTGCGTAGCGGCTGGGCCTGGGGCCAGCACTACCTTGAGGGTGGCGTTGCCGTCGCCGAGGCCAAGGTGGGCGAAGGCAAGCTATTCCTGTACGGACCTGAAGTGAGCTTCCGCGCGCAACCGCACGGCACGTTCAAGTTGCTATTCAATGGGCTTTACTACGGCACCGCCGAGCCCGTGAACCTGAACTAGTTCAAAGAACTGGCGCGCGTTGACAATGCGCGCCACTGGCCAATCGAGCGGGTAATCCTTGAGGTTGCCCGTCACAAGAAAATCAGCAGCGGCAGCCTGTGCGGCCTCGAGCAGAAGGTTATCATCGGGGTCGTGAGCGAGCGCAATGCTGGCAGCGACCGGTACGATGCGAACTTTGCCGGCAAAGCGCTCGAGCAAAGTATCGATCGATGCCCGGAGCTGTTTGAATTTCGGCCGGTTCAGAACTTCAACATATTCATCCATGACGGATTGGGTGGCGACCCAATCGAAATGTCCGGCGAGGGCAAGATCGACGAGTTGCCGTTCGAGACCGCCAGGCTTCCAGCAGGCCGAAATTAGTATGTTGGTATCGAGAACGACACGCATCCCCACCCAAGCTAACGCATGAAAGACTCACTCGGCGATCGAATCAAACGGTATTACGAAGACGCGCTGCGGATCCAGGTTCCGCGTGGAACAAACCTTGTATTGCGCATCGACGGGAGAAGCTTTCATGAATTCACAAAGGGGATGGAGAGGCCTTATTGCCGTCCATTGGCCGATGCTCTGGACCAAGCAGCGCTGACGCTGGCCAAGCAGATGATGGGTTGCCGATTTGCCTATGGGCAAAGTGACGAGTACTCATTTCTGCTCACCGACTACGAGAACGAGAAAAGCCCGATGTGGTTTGACGGCAATTTGCAAAAGCTTGTCTCTGTGGCAGCCAGTGTCTTTACGTCGGCATTTGCCAGGAATTTCAACAGCAAAAAGCTGGCGAGCTTTGATTGCCGGGCACTCGTGATCCCGCAGGCGAGCGAAGTGGAGAAGTACTTCATCTGGAGACAGTTGGATGCTTCGGCCAACAGTCTGAACATGCTGGCTTCGGCGCACTACAGTCACAAAGAACTACTAGGCAAGTCTGAGGCAGAAAAGCACGACATGCTGCACGCCAGGGGCTTGAACTGGGCCAAGGAGCCGGCAGACTTTAAGAGGGGCCGGGCCGTGCTGCGTGGGGCCAGTGGAGATTGGGTAGTGGACCTTGAAGTACCAATTTTTCAACGAAGAGTGAGCTACCTTCGTGAACAAATCCGCTAGTAATGCTGTGAGGATACTTCTGGTAGGCGCCGGGGGACAGGTAGGCCGGAGGGTCAACGAATTGTTGCGCCTGTCTGGTCACACGGTGCTCGCCGTAACCGGATGGGATCTCACCGTCGCTGGCTCGGCCAAGGGATTGGCCGAAGACTGCGATGTGTTGATGTCCTGCGCTGGCGCGAGTGTGTCCATGAGAGCGAAGGACAAGCGTGGATTCAGCTCCGTAGACCCGGTGATCCACAAGCAGCTACTCAAAGAAACTTTGCGTGCGGGTGCCTATCGATTTGTCTATTTAAGCGTTCATGTGGAGGAAGGCTATGCGCACACAGCTTATGTGAGGGCGCATGAGAGTTTCGTCGAAGAGCTTCGGCAGACCTCGCTGTCTTCAACCGTTGTCCGGCCGACAGGAATCTTCAGCGCATTCGAAGACCTGTTGCCGATGGCCCGCAAAGGATTTTTGCCCTTGATCGGAAACGGCCTGGCGCGCACAAACCCCATTGATCCGCAGGATGTTGCGGAGTTGATGGTGCGATATGTCGCTGCCGGGCCTCTCGATCTGCCTTGCGGAGGACCAGACATTCCGACCCGCCGGCAAATCAACCAGATCATTGGTGAAGCTGCGGGCAAACCCAATGCCTGGATGCCGAATGCTCCGCCGGGATTGGTCCGCATGGAGGGGCGCCTGGTGCGCCCATTTCATTCGCGCATAGCGGAACTGATGGAATTCTACAGCGCAGTAGCGACACAGGATTGCATCGCGCCGCAACTTGGCATGCGGCGCATGAGTGAGTACTTCGGCGTAGTTCCTGCTAGACTGGCTTTTCAAGCCACCTGAGTGTTATTCCCCGTCCGTTTTCTGATTCTCGCAAGCTCCAGCGCAGGCAATTCCGCCTACATTAGCGATGGATCGACGCATCTGTTGGTGGATTGCGGCCTTTCGCGAAAAGAGACCTTTGCGCGGCTGGAGGCAAACGGTGTGAATCCGCACTGCCTTGACGCGATTCTGGTGACGCACGAGCATTGCGACCATGTATCGGGCCTGCCGGCCATTGCGAAGTTTCTGAAGAAGCCCGTTTACCTGACGCAGCCCACGGCGGCGGCCCTTGAGACCGGCAAAGAAGCCGCGTACTTTCAACCTTTCCAGGCTGGGGCAAAGCTGCGGATCGGATCGATCGACGTGCAGTCATTTTCGCTGCCACATGATGCGGAGGATCCGGTGGGCTATACGTTCCAATCGAACGACCGCAAAGTGGGCATCTGCACAGACCTTGGATACATGCCGGATTCGATCCGGTTTCATCTGCAGGATTGCGATATGTTGTTGCTCGAATCGAACCATGACCTTGAAATGCTGAAAGTTGGGCCTTACCCATGGAGCCTGAAGCAGCGCGTCATGTCGAGGCGAGGACACCTTTCGAATGACGTAGTCAGCCAGTACATCCTGGACGACATCTCCCCGAGAACACGCAAGCTGGTGCTGGGGCACTTGAGCGAACAGAACAATTTTCCGGCCCTGGCGCATATGGTGGCAGCGCAAGCCATCGACCGGCGGGGACTTTCAAACCTCGACTTGAGCGTGCTCGAACCGCGCCAACTCCACCCTTTCATCGAAATTTAGGATTCACACATGATTCAACGCTACACACGGCCTGAAATGGGCCTCATCTGGTCTGAACACAACAAGTATCAATGCTGGCTCGCTGTCGAGCTGGCTGCATCGGAAGCGCTGGCTCATCTGGGCCTGGTGCCCGCCGAGGCCGCCGCGGCTCTGCGCACGCATGCCGGCTTTAACGTGGAGCGAATTGGAGAGATCGAGCGCGAGGTAAAGCACGATGTCATTGCGTTCACGACTGCGGTTGCCGAGACACTAAAAGAGAATGGGCAAGCCGAGCATTCGCGCTGGCTGCACTACGGCCTGACTTCAAACGACGTGGTCGACACGGCTCAGGCACTGCAGATCAAACAAGCCAGCGCCATCATTGCCAAAGGCCTTGATGCTGTGCTTGCAGCACTCAAAAAGCGGGCTCTCCAGCACAAAGACACCGTGCAGATCGGGCGTACCCACGGCGTGCATGCCGAGCCGATCACGTTCGGCTTGAAGCTGGCGAATTTCTATGACGAATTGCGCCGTAATGCAGAGCGGTTCGCGCGAGCGGCCGAAGAAATCCGTGTCGGGAAGACATCGGGCGCAGTGGGTGCTTTTGCCCATCTGTCGCCCGAATCGGAAGAGTTGATTTGCGGCGGACTGGGGTTGAAGGCAGCGGCGGTTTCAAGCCAGGTGCTATCTCGTGATCTGCATGCAAACTATGTCGCGGCTCTTGCTTTAATCTGTGCGACGCTCGAGAAAATCGCACTTGAGGTCAGGCACCTGCAGCGGACAGAGGTGCGGGAAGCCGAAGAGCCGTTTGCTCCCGGGCAAAAGGGCTCGAGTGCGATGCCGCACAAGAAGAATCCGATCGTGTGTGAACAGATCTGCGGTCTGGCGCGGATCGTTCGCTCAAATCTGCAAGCGGCCTTTGAGAACATCGCATTGTGGCATGAACGCGACATCTCGCACAGCTCGGTGGAGCGCGTGATTCTGCCGGACTCGACGATTCTGACGGATTACCTGCTCGCGAAGACTGCCTGGCTGGTGGAGGGCATGCGCGTGAATGAGGATCGGATGCTCGCCAACTTTAACGCCACCCTGGGGATTGTGTTCAGCGGACAACTGTTGCTGGATCTCGCCGAAGCAGGGATGCTAAGGGAAACGGCTTACCGGCTGGTGCAGGCGCACGCAATGCAGTGCTGGGAGACGGGAACGAGTTTCAAGGCTGCCGTGAGCGCTGACCCGGACGTCATGAAGCACCTCACTGCCGAGAAGCTCGAGGAAACGTTCTCTGCGGCCCGGCAATTGAAGAACATCGATAAATTGTTTGAAAGAGTCTTCGCGGCCTGATTACGGGGCCATGCGATTGAGATCGCGCACATCGAAGGTGATGCGCTTGTCGGAAATGAGTTGCTTGGCAGAGATCGACTCTTTGGCCAGCGAACCATCTTCGTTGTGTTCATGTGTCTTGCCGAGAATGTGATAGAGCTCGTGCGCAAGAACCCGTCCAATTGCGCGACCGAGGAATTTATCGGCTTGCTTACGCTCTTCACCCCACAGTGCGCTTGCTACTGCGTTGGCAACACGATCACACGCGACTTCAGCAAAGGGCAGGATTTCGCCATTAGTGGAGTGAGTCCAGGCGAGAGGGCCACGTTCGTCCATGAACGGGATCAGGCGCTCCATCTTGCACATACCTTTGAGCTTTACTATCACTACATCCTCAAAGGTTTCTGAGGGTGCCGCCTGATTGCGCAAACGAAGATCCAACTTGCGACCCGTCTCTTTCATGATGTCGTTCAGCTCGTTCTTAAGCTCAGACAGAGCAGCAGGAGAGGTTTTGCCTTCCACAGAAAGCAGAACCGTGAGATTTGGCAGAGAATCGGCGCGGAGCGCTGCGACAGAGCACAAACTGAGTGCCAGGGTCGCGGTCAACATAGATCGCATATGGCTAACTGGGCCTCTCGTACAAAGATACGTGCAAAACACACGGAATGTACTCTCTTTATCGACCCAACTAGATTTTTTTATTATGGGATTGTTTCAGTATGTTGCGTATTGTTTGATTTCAGGTGGTTGTAATAGGCCAAATCGACGTTTAGGTATAGTTTGGTCAGCAGTACAATTTGCCCGCCGTGGTGGTAGAAGTGCTCTGTTATATGTGTGATAAGCTCCAGCACCGGCAATGTGTAGCCTTGGGGACTGAGTATTGCAAGCAGCCGGTGCGCAGGAACAGCTTCAATCACCGCAATCACCTCATCCATGCGGGCGCGGAGCCGGGCGGAGAGCTCGGCAGAGGTGATTCCAGAGCGGGTTGAGAATTCCGAATCGCGGTCGCGGGTGTCAGGTTGGCCGCCAAGGCCAGAGACAACCCACTGGCCGAGGTTGCCCATCAGATGGAGAACGAGGTTGCCCACCGAGTTGGAATTCTCATTGCCGCGCGCCCACACCTGATCTTCATTGAGGCGCTGGAGGCAGTCGTGAATGCGGGATTCCTGTTGGCGTAAACGCGCCACCGCCGCCGTTATAAACGCCTGGTGGATTGCAGTAACTTCGGGCAATTGAGGAGGAGTCATATTGATAGAATATGTGCGAAGGAAAGGCAAACGATGAATTCCCGAAGAATGTTTATGCTGGGCGCCATGGCCGCGCCACTAGCAAATGCGGCCAAGAGCCCGAATGACAAGGTGCGCGTGGTCACACTTGGCGTCAATGGGCGTGGCAAAGATCATATCGCTGGCTTCATGGGCTTGAAGGATGCCGAGATCGTTGGCATCTGCGATCCGGATGGGGACCTGCTCGCCAAAAGGGCAGACGAGTTTCAAAGCAAGTACGGCAAGAAGATCAAGACCTACAAGGACCTGCGGAAGGTCTACGAGGATAAGGATGTCGACGCGGTGTCGATTGCAACACCGAATCATTGGCATTCCCTTGCTGCCATCTGGGCTTGCCAGGCAGGCAAGGACGTCTACGTGGAGAAACCAGGAAGCCACAACATCTACGAAGGGCGCAAGATGGTGGAGGCAGCCAAGAAGTACAACCGGATTGTGCAGCACGGGGTGCAATTGCGATCGAGCGAGGCGCTGCAAGAAGCCGTGGCGCTGATGCGCAAGGGTGTAATTGGCAACGTGTACATGTCGCGAGGATTGGTGTTCCGCTGGAGGCCCTCGATCGGCAACAAGAAGCCTGAGGCGGTACCGGCGAACTTCGATTACGACCTTTGGGAAGGCCCGGCGCAGCATGTGCCGTTCAGCCGCCGCCACGTTCATTACAACTGGCATTGGCATTGGGAATGGGGCAATGGCGACGTCGGCAACCAAGGCATCCACGAGACGGATATGTGCATGTGGGGACTTGGCATCGAATCGTTCCCCGACAAGATCACATCCCTCGGTGGCAAGTTCACCTTCGATGACGACAAGGAAACGCCGGAAGTGCAGACTTCTCTCTATCACTACTCGAAAGAGAAGAAGATGATTCAGTTTGAAGTACGCCACTGGATGACTAACGACGAGGGCGGCGCCAGCGTGGGCAATCTGTTCTACGGGACAGAAGGCTATCTGGTGGTAAAAGGCTACGACACCTTCGAGACCTATCTTGGCCAGAAGAAGGAGAAGGGCCCGGCGCGCCGGGCTGGAGGCGATCACTACCAGAACTTCATCAAGGCCGTTTACAGCCGCAAGACCAGCGACCAGAACGGACCGGTGGAGACGGCGCACTTGTCGAGCGGCCTCGCGCATCTCGGTAACATCTCGTTCCGGCTGGGGCGTCAATTGACGTTCGACTCGGCGAAGGAGAAGTTTGAGGGCGACGCCGAAGCAGACAAGATGCTGAAGAGGAATTACCGCAAGCCGTACGTGGTGCCAGAAAAGGTCTAGGTCCAGGTTTCGGAGTTTTTTTAGGACGCGCAATGAGCCGATCGAAAGGTTCATTGCGCGTTCTAGTTTATGCAGTGCGTTTTTGCCGCCTTGTTTGCGGTTGCTTCCCTTCTCCCGGGTGCTGACGCGCTCCCTCTTGCGGTCGGCAATGAGTGGACGCTCAAGAGCACATCGGGTCAGCTTTTGCAGGTGCGTGTGGGCAGGATCCTTTTGCTCAAGGACAATGAGACCTACCTGCCGATTACAGGCTACCGGGCTCAAAATGCCTGGTTGCGTCGGGATGCCAACGGTGAGTTGCAATGGCTCAACCTCGATACGGATGTGCCGGAACTCATCACCCGCTTCGATCCCGAACGAGGCACGTACACAACCAACCTGGGAGCTTGTGCCCAGCATGCGGCGGTGGACCGCAGACGCGCCACATGGAGGCAGTTTGACGCCCTGCGGATCGAGTATTCCGGCGGCTGCCCGGACGATGCAATCAGCGAAGAGCTCTATGTCGAAAACCTGGGCCTGGTAAGGCGCGTTGTCAGCACTTTCGCCGGCCCAGTAACCTACGATCTGGTCACCGCCAAGGTGGGGAGCCTCGTTTATGGGGAACAGGCGGGAACGATGTTCGATGTTGCCCTGTCCTCCGGGACATTGAAATCCAATGAAGGCGTGGTCCGTACAAGAGTGACCTTGCGTCTGACAACACGCAACACCGAGCCGATCCGATTGTCTTACTCAGACGGACAGCAATATGAGTTCCGGCTGATCAATCCGGCAGGTGAGGTTGTGTGGCTCTGGAGCAAGGACCTTGTCTTCACAGCCGCAGCCAGCGAAGAACTGGTGCTCGATCGAAGGTGGGAACAAGATCTCGTCATCAAGGGCGTGGCTCCCGGCTTGTAACTATTTGAAGGATCGTTGACCCATGCGGGAACCAACCGGTTTGCCACCTCAACGACCGTGCGGATCGACTAGGGGATTCGCGTGGTCTGGTGAGCCGCCAGTTGCCATTGCTTTCCCTTTTTGACCCAGGTATGCATCACCATCAGGTGGTCGTTAAAAGCGCCTGCGTCGTTCTTGCCCGTGAAGCGGGCAATGGCATGAAAGACGACCGAGTTGCCGTGAACTGCCACTTTCGTTTTTTCGTAGTTCATCGTGTCGTAGCGCTGCTTGCCAGCCTTGAGCCTGGCGATGTATTCGTCGCGAGTCTCGATGTTGCCGGTGGAATGAGCGTAAATCAGATCTGGCGTGAATATGCGCTCAAGGGCGGGGATGTCACGCTTCATCACGGCATCCATCCAGGCGTTTTCCGCTGCGCGAACTTCTTCTTCTGGTGTGGCGGCGGAAAGAGCGAGCGCGAATCCAAGAGCGATCAGGAATGATTTGAGCACCTGCAAGAAATATCGCAAGCACACGTCTCAAGTCAAGAATGAATGCGCCAGATAGCCCGACGATTTGAACGAATCTCCAGTTCGGTCTTGCCAATTGAACGCGAAGACTTGGGGCTCGAATGCTTGAGCGACATCTCAACTTCGGTGACGCCGACAATTCGCGTAGCAAAACGGAGATCGACAGTGAAATTGGGGCCTTTTGAGACGAGTCCCTTCGCAGACGATTTGTTGCGCCAACCAGCGGCTTCGAGTTGAGCCGCGCGAGTTCGAATACCGGCCTCAGGGGAGGCGATCGTCACGCGAGTCACGTTTTCCAGCAAGGAAGTTTCCCGCAGTTTGGCCATCTTGAGCTTGGCGCAGTAAGCGGCGAGAATGTCGCGTTGTGCAATGGAAGCAGCACTTCCTTCATGCCATTTCGCCACAAAGCCAGGTGCATACTGCATCCCGAACACGCGTAAGCCCTCCACAAGCGATCGCTCGCGGGTTTCCTGAAAACTGGTGGTCTCAAACCAATCGATGGCGCTGCCGTCAAGTTGGCGTGTGGTCATCGTATTGATGCTGGGCCTCAGCTTGCCCCATTGAGCCTTTAGCCAGGCAGAACCGCCGGGGTCTTCGCTGCCCAGTGCCAGGCCGGCATCACCAGGCTTGCGGCCACCCTGATTCTCTTCGAAGAATTCAAAGTAGGTTTGATCCCCGTAGAAGTACAGACCGGAATAGGTGCTGTCACTGCGCACAGTGGTGCGTTCCTCGAAAGGGGCGAATTGCTGCTGGAGAAACGTGTCAGCGGCAATGGCCCGGTACGTAGCCCGGTCAACAGTGGCGTAGAAGTGATTGAGGAGAATGCGTGGGGCGGCAGCAGACTGCAACGCAAAAGGGAATGCAAGGAGTTCTCTTCTGAGAATCATGAGCCTCAGCTTAGCGCGTCGGCGGATCGACTTTGATGACGATCTCACCCTTGCGTGCTTTGCCGAGCTGGCGGCGCACTTCGAGCTCCTGAGTTTGAGAGTCTCGCTCGAGGGCATCCACACGATACTTGAGCTCGTCGCGTTCGCGGGCGAGGTTGGCGTTTTGGGTTTCGAGCGCCTTGAGATCCTGCCGCTGCTTTAGCAGCGCAGGGACACCGTTGGGGCCGAGCAACGCGACCACTACATACACGCTGGCCGTCAACATCCCGAGGGCAAGTCCGGCGCGGCGAAGGATCGTGGATTCAAACATCGAAATAACGCTACTCTTTCTTATAAACTGTTCCACGACGTAAGGCAATCATGATTCGTGAAGATATGGGATTTCTGGTGATTTTGTCGACCGCGCCCGACCTCGAAACGGCCCGAAAGATCGCCTCTGAGCTGGTGAGCCGTAGGCTGGCGGCATGTGTGAATCTGGCACCCGGAATCGAGTCGATCTACCGCTGGCAAGGCGCAGTGGAATCGAGCCAGGAGGTTCTGCTCATCATCAAAACTTCAGCAGAGAAACACGACCAAACCTTGAAGGCTCTAACAGAGTTGCACCCGTACGACACACCAGAAGGCATTGCGATCCCTATCTCTTCTGGCCTCGAGAAATATCTTTCCTGGTTGAGCGGCTCCCTTGGCGAGGACTGTGATAGTCTCGGCTAGTTTATGCAATCCAGCAACACCCGCCACTGGGTGATCGTCTTTGCCGTCGTTCTTTCCATCATCACTTACATTGACCGCGTCTCCATCTCGTTTGCCGGGCCCAAGATGCGGGAGGATTTGGGTCTCGATTCCACGCAGTTCGGTTGGGTTCTGGCGGCATTTGCCTGGGCTTACGCCTTGTTTGAAATCCCAGGCGGCTGGCTCGGGGATAAGATGGGCGCGCGGAAGGTGTTAACCCGCATCGTGCTTTGGTGGAGTTTCTTCACAGCTGCCACCGGCTGGGCAATGAACTATGTGTACCTGCTTGTGGTGAGGGCCTTGTTTGGTGCGGGGGAAGCGGGAGCCTTCCCGAACATCACCAAGGCATTTTCGACCTGGCTGCCAGCGGCTGAAAAGAGCCGGGCACAAGGAATCGTCTGGATGAGCGCGCGTTGGGGCGGTGCATTTACGCCGCTGCTGATGGCCGCTCTGTTCCGGGTCATCGACTGGAGAACCGCATTCCAGATTTTCGGCAGCCTTGGTGTGATCTGGTGCGCCGTTTTCTATTTCTGGTATCGCGACAACCCGAAAGATCATAAGAGCGTCAACGAGCAGGAACTCGCAATCATCGGAGACAGCATCAAGATGGCTGACGACCATGGCAGCGTGCC
Source organism: Acidobacteriota bacterium (assembly GCA_016870995.1). Taxonomy (GTDB): domain Bacteria; phylum Acidobacteriota; class Terriglobia; order Bryobacterales; family Bryobacteraceae; genus Bryobacter. The sequence goes on along the minus strand of VFZU01000023.1, from coordinate 7,986 downwards.
CTGGGGACGGTTTGCCAGTTCCTACAGCGTTTGGCTGCTGTGGGTGCAGTACTTCCTGTTGAGCTATGGCTGGTATTTCTACATCACCTGGTTCCCGACCTACTTGAAGGACAGCTTGAATTTCGACCTCAAGGCGGGTGGAGCCGTGCTGAGCGGAATGCCACTCTTTCTGGGTGGCATCGGCTGCCTGGTGAGCGGATTCCTGACGCCGAAACTGGCTGCGATGCTTGGCGATGCACGACGAGCGCGCAAAATCATGGCGGTGACAGGCATGACCATGGCGGGATTGCTGCTTGTGGTTGCCATGCAACTTAAGGACCCACTGATGATTGTTGGCGTCATCGCAATGGCCAGCTTTTGCAACGACCTCGTGATGCCCCCGGCTTGGAATACTTGTATGGATGTTGGCGGCAAGTTCGCCGGGACGCTTTCGGGCAGCATGAATATGATGGGAAACTTCGCCGGCGGCGTGGCACCAGTCGTCATCGGTTATGTCTTAAAGCAAACGGGCAATGACTTCACCATCACGGTCTACATTTCGGCGACGGCCTATTTTATCGGCGCGCTGTGCTGGCTTGGGATCGACTCGACCAAGCCGCTCGACCACCAAGGCTAAACGATGAAACGCGGGCTTCGCAGGGTCGCTCGCTGGGCTCTATTGGCCGCCCTTGGAGTTATCCTCGCCTATGAGGAACTTCAATGGCGGCTTTCGTTTGTCTTCAAGCTGCTGGGCAAATTGCCCGTGCTGCACCAACTGGAAACCTGGGCGAGTGGATTGCCTCCATATGGTGCCTTGGCTTTGTTTGCACTGCCAAGCATCGTCATCTTCCCTTTCAAGCTGCTGGCCCTGCAATGGCTGGCGAGCGGACATGCTGTGTTGGGAATTGGAACCATCGTCATTGCAAAGGTGATGGGTACAGCGCTGGTTGCCCGCATCTTCCAATTGACGCGCGAATCGCTTCTCACCATCAACTGGTGCCGATGGATCTTCGATAAGGTAACGGAGCTTCGGGCGGCGGCTTATGCAATTTGGGGTCGATTGCCGATTGTCAGGTGGTGGAAGCGTCACCGCACCGGATTCTGGCGGCGCAAGTGGACGGCGTTACGTGAGCGCTTCGGCAGTCCTGTAAAAACGCGGTAAAGCTTCCTGACTTTCGCGTAACAATGCCGAAGTATTCTCCGTCGGTCCCCGTACGATAACAGAGCAATCTATGAAACGAATGATGCGCAGAACCTGGCTGGCATGTCCGCTGGCGGCGCTTGCCCAAAACGTCCCTGAAACCTTCCAGAAGCAAAATGTACTGGGAACGTCGCTCGAACTGCAAGTTCGCGGTGCTGGCGGTGAAGAAGCCTTTGCGGCGAGCCTGGCGAAAGTAGAGGGGCTACGCCGTATCTTGAGCACCTATGACCGGGAGAGTTACATCTCGCGCTGGATCGCATCCGGCGAGTCTGCGCCAATCCCTGCGGAGTTACGTGAGTTGCTGGAGCTTTATGAAAATTGGCAGAACCGCAGCAGAGGAGCCATTAGTAGCAAGCTGGCTGGAAGGCGCGACGTCAATGCACTGGGCAAGAGCTTAATCCTCAGAAGGCGATCGATGCTGCGGCTCTGGCGGCTCCCGAAGCGCGGAGTCTGTTACTGAACATTGGCGGAGACATTGCGGTGAGAGGAGAAGGCTGGGACATCCATGTATGCGATCCATTGCATTGGCATGAAAACGCCGCGCCGCTGACTCGCGTGCGCCTGCAAGCAGGAGCAGTATCCACCAGTGGCGGCTATGAGCGTGGAGCCTCACATCTGTTAGACCCGCGAACAGGTTCGACGGCTCAATTCGCGCTCAGCGCGACCGTGGTGGCGCCCAATGCCGGATCCGCCAATGCACTCTCAACAGCACTTTGCGTGATGCAGCCCGAGGAAGGCCTGCGACTCGTTGAAGCAACGCAGGGTGCGGCCGCTATCATCATGAGCCGAGACGGAAGGATGCTCCGCAGCCAAGGCATCCCGAAGTTGGAGCTTCCGGTCGTTGGCAGACTTGTCGCCGCTACAGGCTGGCCAGGTAATTACCAGATTCAGGTAACACTCACTCTGCGGGCGATTGAAGGCTACCGCGTCAGACGTCCTTATGAGGCCGTCTGGGCGGAAGACATGAGCGGCAAGCTGATTCGCAACATTACGGTTTGGACCGAGCGGAGGCGCTGGCTTCCCGACTTATTCGAATGGTGGAAGAAATCAGGGAGTGCGGGTGGCGGGGCCAGTGTCACGAGAGCAACCAGACCGTCGGGCCGATACCAGTTGCTCTGGGACGGGCTTGACGACGACGGGCAGCCCGTCGGGCCGGGCAAGTATCGAATTGTTGTGGAATCGAACCGCGAGCATGGCGGCTATGCGAAAGAAAGTGCAGTGATCGAATGTGGCACCCAGCCGGCGAAGGCAACTACCAAGGAAAACGGAGAGTTTGCTGCGGTTGAAATCGCATATGGCCCGGTGAGTCAGTCGGCATGAGCGCCTGGCAGAAGGAGTTCTTGAAGTGGAGCCGCACTCTGCATATATACGTGTCGCTGGTGGGCTTTTCGTTGTTTCTGTTTTTCGCTGTGACCGGTGTTCAACTCACACATGAATCCTTTGGCTTGGATGAAGCCAAGGCAGCTGATACGCCGGTAGCGGTCGACGCCGCCTTGGCACGTGCAGCCAATCGGGTACAGGTGCTGGCAGCCCTTGGCCTCTCTTTGACTGTCGAACGGTTCGAAGTCAGAGATGATGAGATCGAGATCTCGCTGATGCACCCTGGCGACCGGGCACAGGTGAGGATCGATCGCAAAACTGGCAAAGGAGAAATTCACCGCGAGCAGCGTGGCTGGGTAGGAGCCATTGCGGATCTCCACAAATGAGCCGCCACCGGACCTGTCTGGAGACTGCTGATGGATTTAACTTGTCTTTGGATTATTGTCAGCACCCTCATAGGGTTTCTGATAGTGTTGTTTCTGCCAAAGCGAAAGGCATGGGGGCTGATCAGCGTTGCAGCCGGCACGATTATGGCCATTGCGGCTTACGTGCTTATTCCGGTGGGATGAGCCTTAGCATGCCGAAGTTGACACTGAGCTCGCGATCGTCATTCGATGCATTCCACACTGGACTGACCCGAATCTCCAACTCATAGCGCGGTGCATCGGGCAAGTTCGCTTCAAGGGCAAACAATCCGTTGCGGTCGAGCGGCCAAGCCTTCAAGGGAAGGCCATTGACGAAGACTTCCACAACCGGTCTGGGGCTGGCCTGGAAGATCGGCTCGGGCGCAAAGCCTCGCAGGCGAAGCCGCTGTTCCCCGCCCTTGACGTTCTCAAGCCAGGCGGAGGCTTTCGCACCAATCCACCGGTACTTGTTGCCGTAGACACCTTCAAGCTCGTGCCAACCGTGCCCGAGATGTTTCACGTGGCCAGGAAGCGAAAAATCGATGATGTCGTCGCGGTCCCCGGGATACAACTCACGCTTATCGTGCGAAGGAAGCAGGTTGTAAACACCATCGCGAAGCTCTGCCTCATAAGGGCACTTCACACATCGAAGGGTCGAATCCGCCCCAAGGTGAAGATCTGACGAACAATCCGGGCAACGAAAACGCGATTCAAAAGGCACGGAAGTGTCTGTCTCAGGTGCAGAGCTTTCTTTTCGGCAGATAGCCGCAAGAGTTCCACCCATCAATCTCGCCGCACGCCACTCCGAGCGGTGTGGGTCGCTCATCACAGCAACCTTTTTCACCCAACGCTCCGCCCACCCTCGCTCGGGAACAAAGAGCTGATAGCGCTGTTCGGCGAAGTGCTTTTGGATCAAGTGATGCCAGTCGCTCAGATACATGCGGTGGTTTTGGTGGATCCCGAAAGACTCTTCCTGATGAGCACCGATGACATCCTTCACGAGAAAGCCGAGCAGGCCCCAATCGTAGAGCTTGCGTTCCCACGGCTTCATGGTGTCGTAGTAAGGGCAACGATAGAGCCTTGCGGTGAGTAAACGTCGCATGGGTTCTTCTGCGAAGAAGAAAATGCCACCTGGGGCCAGGACTCGCTTGACTTCAAGGAACACGCTATCGATGTCCATGAATTGAGAAAGCATCTGAAACGCTACCACCATGCGAAGAGAGTTGTCTTTGAACGGGAGGTGAAGTGCATCGCCCGCAACAAGAACTGGCGACTTGCTGAGGTTCCACTTTTCGCGCAAATTGATACCGTAGCGGAGCGAATCTTCAGAGATGTCGAGCGCGTAGCCGTCGGCTCCATACTGATTACAAAGCATGTAGCTGGAGTGGCCAGCGTTGGAGCCGATCTCGAGAAACGGAGTCATGGGCCCGACGAAATCGAGCATGTTGTCGAGGATCGCGCCACGGCGCTGATTTTCCTCGGCGTAAACGCGAGCAGCGCGCTCCGGCTCGCCAAGGCTCGCAAAGTTATGAAATTCAACCTCGGCCCGCTTGACGGAAAGAGACTGTGCCGCGTCTTCGGCGTGAGGAGCGGAAGTCGAGTTATTTCGGGTTGGCATTCAACCATTCACCTGTTTTCATCACTCGCATTGGACTGCTGAGCAATAGCGGATTGTCTAGCGGATTTCCGTTGATGAGATAGAGATCAGCGGGCGCACCGTACTCCAGCCTGGCACCAACCTGCGCGGGTGTTATGTACAGGCCAGTTGCATTGGTCTTAATCGCATTTGCTGGGATCGTGTAGCCCTTCGATGACGTGGCAACGACGACCTTTCCGAGTTCGACGACGACAACTGCATCTGGAATCGGCGGGCGGCCAGTGCCATCGATCAATGTTGCTCCGACAATTGCCTTTGGTGGAGCGGCCACCCCTACCGAATCTGAAGAACAGGAAGCCAGGAGCAAAATTGCCCCTAGCGCCATAGCGCGATAACAAAACATTTAACCTTTTATTATCTCTGATGGAAGGCCACGAATGTCGTCCAGCAGAAAATCGGGCGAGAAAGCGGCCAGTTCTTCGCGAGACATCGGCCCGGTGGTAACGCTGATGATGGTGATGCCGTTGTCGCGGGCTGCGCGGATATCGTTGAGGTGATCGCCCACGAGGTAGACAGGTGCATTGGCGGCAGCCAAGCCTTCACGTCGGGCTTCTGCCATCGCCCTGGCTGCAAGCTCAGATCGGGTATGGCCCATCTCGGCAAACGCCCCGAAATTAAAGTAGCTGCGCAGGCCGGATTGGCGCATTTTGTGCCAGCCAATCCGGGAGAGATTTCCAGTGACGAGACCACAAGAAATCCCCCTGCGGCGGAGCCTCTCGAGAAAGGGACGCATGCCAGGGCAGACGCGGTGACGAAGGTCAGGACAGATGGTCGGATAGTGTCGTTGCGCGAGATTTACGATTGAAGGCATCCACTGCTGAATTCGCTTCTCAGCGACGCCAGCCTGGGCCATCATCAGCCGCAGGATGTCGCGGTCGAGCATGCCGGCCACGGGTACTCCTTCAGTAGTGATGAACCTGCCTGCGATGGAAGTAGCGGCATGTTCGAGTGCCATACGGTGGTGCGGTCCCGCCTTGGACAGCAGCGTGCCGTCGATATCAAATAGAAATAATGGTTTCAAGGAAGTCAACTCTTCCGATAGTAAGATAAAGGATACGAATGCAGGTTTTGCAGGCAGCGGGCGAGAAGTACATTCTCCTTGAACTGGAATCGGAAGCTCTGGGTGGAATTGCCAGCCAGGCCGGTTTTGATTTGAAAATCGAAGAGACAGACCGGGCGTGGATTGTCGATTTGACGGCTCAGGAACGGCAATCGCCTTTGCTGCTTTTTGATGCTGCGGATCCAGGCAATCTGGGATGGTTTTCCCGGTGTCAGTTTTACGTTGACGGAGCCAGCGGCAACGTCTTACAAACACCCATCGCCATTGCGAATGTCCGCGACCGGCGTGGACAGTTGGTGCCAACGGGACTGCGAATGCATATCGCCAAAGAGATCTCCGCGCGATTCAAGCTGCCCGGCCGGGTGGCGGTGAATGAGCAAATGATTTACCAGGTCTTCTACAATTTGCTACACGCCTTGCAGAATGTGGGAGTTGGCCTTTGCGGCGGGCCAAGCGTTCGCGCACTAGCGGGTCGCGGCGAGAACGTGGCGCTGCGCTCATAGAAGGCACAGCTATTTATGCGGGTATCCATCGTTGTACCCGTGCTAAACGAGGCACATGGTCTAGCTCCATTTCTTGACGCACTCTTAGAGCTGAAAACGCACGAAGTAATTTTGGCTGATGGGGGTTCGCATGACGGCACAGCCCAGGTTGCGGCGCAATACCCGGTGGTGTGGGTAGAAAGCGAACCTGGGCGCGGCCCTCAAATGAATGCTGGCGCCAGGCAAGCCACAGGCGACATTCTGCTCTTTCTACATGCAGACGTGAGACTGGGACCGAACGCTATCCGCGAGATTCAAAACTCACTTGCGAATCCAAAGCTCCTCGGCGGGATCTTCGATGTCTATTTTGATGGGGACGACTGGGTGGCGCGTTGCTTTCACACGATCTATCACTGGCGACGTTATGTGGGGATTTTTTACGGCGATGCCGGTATCTTTGTGAGGCGTGAAGTGTTTGCTTCCATAGGTGGATTCAAGAACTATCCCATCATGGAGGACTACGAGTTTGGACGGAGGCTATTTGGATGGGGCGGCCGGATGGCACTTCTTGAAGAGCCAATCCACGTGTCAGACCGGCGTTGGCGCAAGGCGGGTCTGTTTCGGACGGTTTTCGTCTGGATCGTGATCCAAACTGCGTTTAGCCTTGGATATCCAGCGGAACGTTTAGGACATTTGTATCGTCAGATACGTTGATGCGATTTTTCCAAGTGCTTTTGGCTGCATCCGGATTGCAGGCTCAGGATGCAAAACAGATCATGCAGCGTGCCCTCGAACGGGACGAGCGGAATCTGGCAATCCTGGACACATACATGTATGAGCGCCGCACGCTTCAAAGAACCTTTGAAAAGAATGGGGCGCAAAAAGAGACCAAGGAAAAAGTCCACGAGGTCATTCATATTGACGGTGCAGAAATCGAGAGGCTAATTCAAAAAGATGGTAAACCTCTCAGTGCCAAAGAACAGTCTGAGGAGCAGAGGCGCGTAGATAAAGAGGTAGCGAAGATTCGCGAGGAAAGCCCCAAGCAACGCGCCAAGCGGCGTGGAGAAACCGATAAGGACCGGCGCGAGGAAATTGAAGCCAGACGCGAAGTCCTTGAGGCTTTCGACTTCGAGTTGATTGGAACGGAATCGATCGCTGGCCGCGTCTGCTGGGGGATTCGAGGGATCCCGCGTGAGAACTTTCGCGGCAAAGGTCGGCGGGCAGATCAAATGAAAAAGCTCAAGGGTACGGCCTGGATCGATCAACAAAGCTATGAGCTAACGCGGCTCGAACTGGACACACACGACACACTTTCATTTGGTTGGTTCTTGTTGCGTTTACAACCGGGAGCCAAGATTCGAATGGAGCAGACGCTGATCAACGGTGAAGTGTGGCTCCCAAAGGAAATAGACGTCCGTGCCGATGCCAGAGTGCTTGGCAAGATGCTTCGCGTGGGATTGGAATTGCGCTATTCGAATTTCAAGAAGTTCAGTTCTGATTCGAAGCTGGTGACCGCAGAACCATAGCGGCCCCCAGTGCGTTCCGTAAGGCATCGAGCGTGAGGGGCTTGCCAAGAAACACATCCATGCCGGCCTGAAGGCAACGCCGCCTCTCTTCGTCAAGGACACCAGCGGAAAGCGCAACAATTGGAGTTCTGCGCGAACTGCCCGCCTCGATGCCACGAATGCGCAGAGCTGCCGCAATTCCATCCAGCACCGACATGTGAACGTCCATCAAAATCAGGTCGAACTGGCTTTGTTCCGCTCCGGACGTGGTGGACAGCGCGTTGGGAGTGAATTATTGCCATTGAATCACGCAGCAATTTTGAATTCAACAGAAAAATCGCGACGAGCTTGAGTTGGCGTTTTGTAGCCGAGACGCTC
>VFZU01000022.1 GCA_016870995.1 Acidobacteriota bacterium | reverse complement strand
ATCTCTTCATTGCTGTACCGCTTCTTCTTCATTGATCTCTCCTTTCCTCTTGAAAGATCCTATGATTTCCGCTGGTACGATTTTAGGGCGTCAGGTCAGTGGGAGGTATCGCTTGAGGCGGCGAGCGGCGCCAGGCAAAGCAAGCCGAGGGGAAGTTTGAGCAAATCCCGACGAAGGAAAGTCTTAGCCACGGTCTGAGTTTGACCGGGTTTGTTTACAGGATTATATTTAGGCTATGAAAAGGTGGTTAGAAAAACCAAATCAAAATGAGGCAGATTTGTATTAGGCTTCGTCATCGTCTTCTTCACTTGTGAAGAAGACAGGTTCTTTACCAGCGGCCTCAAGGCGCATGTCGAGGGCAATGCCGACCGAGGTGGCTTCATCGCGATTGAGGCCGCCGGCCTCCTTCTCGATGCGGGTATAGAGGCTGCGCACGCGGCTAGACGAGATATCAGAGGGGATCGCCATGGCATAAGCGAAAATGGCATCCTTGCGGAGTTCGTCATCCATCATGAGGTCGCGAAGTTTGGCGATCGCAGTGACGTCGCCGCAGACCCCCGCGCCACGAATGGCCTGACGGCGAACGGCCAAATCAGGATCGTCGAGAAATGTTCCGAAGCGGCTGCTATAGGCAGCTTCGCGAGAGCGCCACATGGCGTGGACTGCGTCGGCGCGGGACTCGGGATTGGCGATGAGTTCATCGATCAAGGCGCGGGTGCGAACAGGAGAGATGCTGTCAGGAAGAAGCGTGATGAGACTGGCGGCGCGGATCGCGGGAGGGGTTTCAAGGTTGCCCAAAGTGGCGTCAGCGAGGGCTCGGACTTCTTCGATCTGGTTTAGGCGAGCAAGAGCACGGAAAGCCGCGGCGCGCACCAGGACAGAGTCCGCACTGGAAGCCAGTTTGATGAGAGGCTCGGCAACAGATTGAGGCAAGTCGAGATCTTCGAGGACATCGAGGGCAGCGAGGCGAACGGATTCATCCTCATAGCTGGTGGCGAACTCAACAATCTCATCGTCGTCGAGGACTTCGAATTCCGGGCCTGCAGTTTCCGGGTAGTCGGCGAGGTGATCGATTTCTGGGAAGTACGCTTCCCCGTTGCTTTGGCGAAGTTGTTCGAGGGCGAAATCGATTTCGCGGTTTTTGCCGAGTTCGATCGAGAGTTTTTCGAGCGCAGGAATGCCAGCCTTATCGCCATAAAGGCCGAGAAGCATCGCACCGTCTTCCATGTCGAATTCAAGGCGTTCCATGTTGATCTGAAGGATGCGGGGATCGCGCAGGCCGAGACCAGAGAGGAGAAATGCAACTTCACTCGAAGAGTCTTCTTCGAGTTCGCGATACAGCGTCACAAGGGCATCGACCGCGGTCGAACCGGCGCGGCGCGCGATATCGAGCATGCTCTCCGGAATCTCGGAGAAGCCATCCCGAAGGAGAGAAATTACGTAATCAAGACCATTGTTGCCGGGCATGGCGGCGAGAAGGTTGAGCAGGTCGGAATCGATCTGGAGGCGGGCAGATTCTGGGGTGTCCAAGCCGTAGCGGACCAAGGCAGGGACGGAGTCTTTCGGGCGGGAGGTCAACGATTTGACGAGGCGCTGATCAAAGCCGATACGCCCAAGGCCAGCCTGTTCAATCAGAGTATTGACGGGGGTGGAATCGAACTTCGAAGGCTGGATGAGCATTAGTAGGTAGCTCTGCCGCCAGATGCGTCGTAGGTCTGAGCCGTGATGAAGGAAGAGTCGGGGCTCGAGAGGAAATGAACGACTGCGGCGATTTCTTCCGGCTCACCGGTGCGGCGCATGGGGATGCGCTGAGTCATGTAATCGACCTGTTGGGGCGTGAGTTGTTCGAGGATCTTGGTGCGGACGACGGCGGGAGTGACGCAGTTGGCAGTGATGCCGTCGAGGGCGACTTCTTTGCCGAGGGACTTGGTAAAACCGATGAGGCCGGCCTTCGTGGCGGAATAGGCACTCATATTGGGGTTGCCTTCTTTGCCGGCGATGGAGGCGATATTCACGATGCGGCCGTACTTACGTTCGCGCATGAAGGGGACAACGGCGCGGCAGAGGTAAAAGGGGCCATTCAGATTGACGGCTACGCACCAGGCCCAATCCTGATCGGATTGTTCCCAAACGGGAGCGGCCTTGCCTGCGACGCCTGCGTTATTGACGACGATGTCGATGCGCCCGGTGCGGGCGACGACAGCGGCTGCCAGTTGATCGCAGCTCTCGCTCGAGGTGACGTCGAGCGAGAGCGCAAACGAGTTGTTGGGAAGCGAGGCAGCAACGGCCTCACCGGCTTGGAGATTGAGATCAGCAACGACTACGGTGGCGCCGGAGTTGGCAAGACGGCGGGCGATGGTTTCGCCGATGCCGCCTGCCGCGCCTGTGACAATCGCGGTTTGGCCAGTGAGATCGAAGTATGCCATGAGTTTTGAGACCTAGCTTTCCTTGACGACGTTGACAGTGATCTCGGCGGTAACGCCCTTGTAGAGGTTGAGCGTGACCTTGTGTTCGCCGAGGACCTTGATCGGTTCGTCGAGATGGATCTTCTTCTTGTCGATGGTAAAGTTCTTCTTCGACAGACCGGTCTCGATGTCAGAGGCGGTCACGGAGCCGAAGAGGTGATCTTCTTCGCCGGCCTTGCGGGCGAACTCAAGAGTTACGCCGCTGAGCAATTGAGCGAGACCTTCGGCATCGGCCTTCACCTTGGCTTCTTTACGAAGCCAGGACTGGCGTTCCTGTTCGACGATCTTCTTGTTGGCCTCGGTGGCAAACACGGCGAGACGGCGGGGGAGAAGGAAGTTACGGGCAAAGCCGTCCTTCACTTTCACAACCTGACCGCGGGAGCCGAGCTTATCGATATCTTCGCGGAGAATGACTTCCATTTACTTTTCTCCTTCCCGCGTTGCAAAGGGCAGCAAGGCGATGTTGCGGGCGCGCTTGATGGCGACGGCCAAACGGCGCTGGAACTGGGTGCTGGTGCCGGTCAAACGACGGGGGACAATCTTGCCGCGCTCAGAGATGTACTGGCGCAGCAGGTTGATGTCTTTGTAATCGATGTAGTCGATCTTTTCGACCGAGAACCGGCAGACTTTCTTACGACGGAAATACTGCTTCTTGTTGACGATGTTCGCCTTGTCACCACCGGTGGGGCGCATCGAGGCCGCAATGGGGCGGCCGCCTCTTCCTTCAGCCATGTTATGTGTTCTCCTTTATCGCTTCCACGGGTTATTCAGCAGCCGGAGCGGGAGCAGCGGCGGCGGGGGCATTCGCGGCAGGCTCGTTGGGCTTGCCAGGAGCAGGCACGGCGGGCTCGGCCGGGAGGGCGGGAGCAGCAGCGCCAAGAGCACCAGGAGCAGCGCCAGGAGCACCAGGAGCAGCGGCCGGAGCAGCGGGAGCAGCAACCTGAGGCTTGCGGGCAGCGCGCTTTTCGCGACGCTTCTTGCGCTTTTCGACCCACTTCATCTCTTCATCGAGACGGACAGTGAGGTACTTGATCACGAGATCGTTGACGCGCAGACGGCGTTCGATTTCCTTGATGGTTGCACCGCTGGCTTCAAAGCGCAGCAGGATGTAATAACCCTCGAGATAACGGCCCACCTGGTAGGCGAGCTTGCGGGTGCCCCACTTTTCAGTGAACTGCACATTGCCGCCGTCTTTGACAATCAACTGGGTCATTTGTTCGACCAGCGGATCGACCAACTCGTCAGTCGAGTCGGGTTTTACGATAAACAATTCTTCGTAAAGTCTGAGACTCATTTTTCCTCTTCTTTTGAACCTTGGGCGCGACGGTTAAACCTCGTCATGGCCTTTTCGGCGCCTTCGGCGATTATGGACTCGATGCTGGATGAAGCTTCATCCAACCAGAGATCCAAATCGGCACGCATGCTTTTTGGAATGACCGCAAGCACATAATGCCTGGCTTTTTCGCCCAGTGTAATGGGCCCGCTGCCTTGCGGGGAGCCCGGATTGATACCAAGCCGGACTCGGGTGAATTCTTCCGTGCGGATGGCAGAGATGATGGATTTCATCCCGTTGTGTCCGCCGGCCGAACCACGAGCACGAATGCGGAGATGGCCCCACTCGAGCGCGAGTTCATCAAAAACAACAATCAGGTTTGCCGCCGAGAGCTCGTACTTATCGAGGAGCTGCTTTACGGCAGGGCCGCTGAGATTCATGTAAGTCAACGGCTTGGCAACAACGACGCGGTCGCCCTTCACGTCTCCGACCCCAACCAGAGACTGGCATTCGGGGCGGGAGATCCGTAGACCGTTGCGAGAAGCGAAGCGGTCTACGGTCAGGAATCCAACATTGTGCGGGGTCCAGTCGTATTCGGGGCCAGGATTGCCAAGACCGACGATGAGCCAGGAACCCACAGGAAAAACCGATTACTTCTTCTTGGCAGCCGGAGCCTTGGCGGCCGGGGCCTTTGCCGCAGGAGCGGCGCCCTTGGCAGCCTTCGCGGCAGGAGCAGCTTCTACCTTCTTACCCTTCTTGGCAACTTCGGGCTCAGCAGCACCACCTTCAGCAGTGGCTTCTGCTTCGGCACGAAGCGAAACAACGTGCGAGAGAACGAGTTCTGGATCGGAGATCAGGCGCATCGAACCAGAGAGCGGGATGTCCTTGCCACGAACGCTGTCGTTGAGCTTGAGCTGGGAGACATCGACGGTGAAGTGTTCCGGAATGTCATCGGGCAGCACTTCGATTTCGACTTCGCGGTTGACCAATTCATAATGGCCGCCCTGGAGCTTAACGCCAACCGGATCGCCCGTCGTGTGGACAGGGACCTTGACGCTCATCTTCTTGGTGAGATCGACGCGCTTCAGGTCGACGTGGAGCAGATTGCCTTTGATGGGATGCGTCTGCCAGTCGATGATGATGACAGGAGCCACCTGGCCCTGCACATCGAGATTGAAGATGGTGTTGTAACCGCTCGAGCTGGTGAGGATCTTGGTGATCTCCTTGGGGCTCAGGGTCAGGGCAACCGGGTCGCCGCCGGTGCCGTAGAGAACGGCCGGGCTTTTGAAGTCGACACGCAGGCGGCGTGCGGCGTTCTTACCGCGGGTTTCGCGGGGCTCGGCAACGAGGGTAATATCTTTACGCATAAAATCTGCCTCTAATGGTCTTTCTGTCGTTTACTCGAAAAGTACGCTGATCGAAGTTTCGCCGTGGATGGAGTCAATGGCCCGAGCAAGTAGCTTGGCCACGGAGAGAACGCGGATTTTGTCGCACCGCGCGGCTTCCGGACTCAGGGGGATGCTGTTGGTGATGGCAACCTGCTGGAGATACGGAGACTCCGTAATCCGCTGCACCGCAGGGCCGGAAAGGACACCGTGGGTGGCGCAGGCTTGAACCGAGAGAGCGCCTCGCTTGGAGAGGGCCTCGGCAGCCTTGACGAGGGTGCCGGCTGTGTCGATGAGATCGTCGACCAGCAGGCAATTGCGACCTTCGACCGTGCCAATGATATTCATCACTTCGGCAACGTTTGGTTGGTCGCGGCGTTTATCGATAATAGCCAGTGGCGCCTGGAGGCGCTTGGCAAAGGCCCGGGCGCGTTCGACGCCGCCGGCGTCGGGCGAGACAACCGTGAGGTCATCGAGGGGCGTTTCTTTGAAGTGGTCGAGCATCACGGGGGTTACGAAGAGATGGTCGACCTGGATGTCGAAGAATCCTTGGATCTGGGCGGCGTGAAGGTCGAGGGCGAGAACCCGGTCGGCACCGGCTCGCTCGACCAGATTAGCGACCAGGCGCGCCGAAATGGGCACGCGGGGCTGATCTTTGCGGTCCTGACGGGCGTAGCCAAAATAGGGGAAGACGGCGGTGATACGGTCGGCTGAGGCGCGCTTGAGGGCATCGATGATGAGCAAAAGCTCCATCAAGTGGTGATTGACCGGAGTGCAGGTGGGCTGGACGACAAATACATCGGAACCACGGACATTCTCGTGGACCTGGATCCAGGTTTCACCGTCGGCGAACGTCTTGACGGAAGTGCGGGCGACCTCGACATCGAGGTGCGCACAAATCTCCTGCGCTAGAGCAGGGTTGGCGTTGCCGGTGAGAATTTTGACGCGGTCAAATTGCATGGCGCTGAGCTAAAGGGTCGCTAACTTTCCGTTCACACAAATCGAGACCGGGGCGGCCAACTCGCGCCATCCGTGAAGGATGATAAAGCTGTATGCCAGGCACGCTCGTAACGGCGGCGGCTGATTGAGTGGAATTTCTCCACTCGAATTGCCGTCGCGTGCCCCGATATTTCGGCTCTGAGCAAAGTTTCGGCCGCTGCCGCGGCTTCCGCAGACTCGTAAAGTCCAAACAGTGTGGAACCACTTCCTGACATTCTTGCCAAGAGGGCCCCTGAATCCTTGATCGCCTTCACAAGGAAAAGTAACTGGGGATGTTGTTTGAACGCAACGGGCTCAAAGTCGTTTTCGCAAACTGCCGCCCATGCTGCCAGCGGCTGATCCTCGCGCACACTACGCACGAGAGAGCGAAACCTCTTTATTATCTCGACTTGGGCGTCCTCTGTCAAACTTGCGACAGAGGGCCGATTGAGGGCGCGGTAGGCATCGGGGGTCGAAATGTGAAGTCCGGGCGCGACCAGAACGCCATGGACGGAAGTCAGATCGCCGACCGGAGTCAGAACTTCTCCACGCCCCGAGGCTTCAGCAGTGCCGCCGTGGAGGAAAAAGGGAAGGTCTGAGCCTAGCCTGGCAGCGATGGAATGGCTCTCGGTCGTTGCATTGAGCAGCGCAGGTAGGGCAAGGAGAACGGCGGCTGCATCGGTTGAGCCGCCGCCGAGACCGCCGCCCATGGGGATGCGCTTCTCGATGTGAATGCGAACATGGGCCTCAATCCCTGTCGCCGTGAGCCAGGCAAGAGCAGCCTGCGTCGCGAGATTCGTGCCTGAAATCTCGACATCGCTTGTCGTCTCGACAATTGTTTTCGAAGCCGGAATTGCATCGATGTGGATCGAATCGGCAAGCGATATCGTCTGAAACAGCGTCGCGATCTCGTGGAAATTGTCAGGACGTTTGTAGAGGACCTTGAGGCCAAGGTTGAGCTTGGCAAAGGCCTGAAGAATCGGCATTAGTAATGCAGGAGGCTGAAGATATCGTGACCGTCGAGGTGGTTGCGACCGGCCAGGAAGTCGAGCTCGATGACAAAGCTAAGACCCTGAAGGAGCCCGCCGGATTGCGTGACGAGATCAGCAACAGCCTTGGCAGTGCCACCTGTTGCAAGGACATCGTCGACGATAAGAACGCGCTGGCCGGGTTGAATGGCATCTTCGTGGATTTCGAGTTTGTCCGTGCCGTATTCAAGAGCGTATTCCATCTGCCTGGTCTTGTAGGGAAGCTTTCCCGGCTTGCGGACGGGTACAAAACCTGCACCGAGCGAGTAGGCAACGGCGGGGGCAAAGAAGAAGCCGCGAGCTTCGATGCCGACAACTGTATCGATCTGGGACCCTTTGTATCGTTCCTTGAGTGCATCGAGGGTTCGCTTGAGGCCGGCAGGGTTCTTGAGGAGAGTGGTGATGTCGTAGAAGTTGATGCCGGGCTTGGGGAAGTCGGGCACTTCGCGGATCATTGTTTTGAGGTCATTCATCGGATCTGAAAACCATCGTAGCGAACGAGCTCAGCAGATTGCTCGTCGACCGTTCGAACTTCTGCCAGCATTGGGCCGCGGCGGACATAGCCCGAGAGCCGATTCAATTCAGCATCGTCTCCGACGGCATGAACCTCGACGGAGCGATCCGCGAGGTTTTTGGCATAGCCGGTAAGGTCTAACTTGAGAGCGTGCTTCTGGATGTAGTTGCGAAAGCCAACACCCTGGACGCGGCCAGTGACAAGCCACCTGCGAGCAGTCATTTCTTGATGATAGGACGAGGGGGAGGCATCAACAGCCGAAGTAAAGAATTTTCAGGAATTGGCCGAAAGATGAATGCACTGCGAAGTGGGCCGAGACTGAGGCGGCTTGACTTGACCTGGAGTTGAAGTCACACTTTGATTGAGTTGGAGAATTGCTTAGAGAACTGCCCGACACAGGAAACATGATGAAACTGAAGAACTTAGCATTGGCCTTGGCAATGGCAGCACCTATATTCGGCCAGATGGGTGGCGGCGGAATGGGCGGATTCGGCGGCCCTGCAGTGATGGGAAGTGGCGCAGGTGCCAACACGGGCAAACGCGGTGGGGCAGACATGGGAGTTAGCTTTTTTGCCGGGATCATGGGGACAATTGACAGTGGACTGACTGGCTTGGCGGTGGACGCGAATGGCAACATCAACAACTCTGCAGGTAAGGGGATCGATGGATTTGCGGGCGTGTTCGGGAGCAAACGCCTTCGCAGAGGATCCGTTGGCATCAACTACAACGGACACTACCGGCAATATTCCGGACTTGGAAACTTTAACGGAACCGACCAATCTTTGGGCTTGTTTGCGACACGACAGCTTACGAAGCGGTCCACAATTTCCTCCTTCTTGAGCGCAACAACAACCAACCGTCCATTCGGCTTCAACATGGCCGGAACCGGCCTGGATCCCTTTGCAGGAACTCTGGTAAGCCCCACTGGAGAGCTTTTCGACAATCGTATCTATGCGACAAATGGAAATCTCGAATACTCGATCCAGAAGTCAGCCCGCCTGTCATTTAATATTTCTGGAAATGGCTTCCTGGTCAGGAGAACAGGTAACATCCTATTTGGAGTGAATGGCACAACGCTGAGTTCGGGAGCGAGCTATCGCGTGTCGAGACGCCAGACAATCAGTGCT
This sequence comes from Acidobacteriota bacterium, assembly GCA_016870995.1. Lineage (GTDB taxonomy): Bacteria > Acidobacteriota > Terriglobia > Bryobacterales > Bryobacteraceae > Bryobacter. Next base: position 48,399 of record VFZU01000022.1, on the reverse strand, counting down.
GGCTATCAGTTCTTGATGTTCAACTTCACGCGCAACTTTGGAGATACTTTCGGGCATGGAGCTTTTGCAGGCTATTCAGTGCAATTGGGACGTCGAGCCCAAGTTGGCCTGCAGGGAGGGGTGTTCCGGCTAGAGTCCCTCGGACTCAGAACTGCCTCGGTTGATCCTGTGATCGCGGCGCTGATCGGTTTCTCGTCGGTCACTGAAGTGTTTTACAGCAAGATGTATTTGCCCACCGCTCAGTTATCAGCCAGCTATCGAGTCAGTCGCTTTCATGATCTGAACGTAAATGGAGGCATCATGCCAGGCCCCGGGAATGGCGTGATCAACACTTCGAGGAACCTCAACGTCGGCGGGGGATACTCCTACTCTGGAATTCGCGAACTTGGGTTGAGCGTTAGTGCAACTTACAATCGGATGGGAAGCTTGATCGCAGGAAATCAAATCTTTGAAGCCTTGATGTTCAGCGGCAACGCAAGCAGAAGGCTGACAGGGCAAATTTTTGCGACAGCGAGTCTCGGAAACCGCAGGTTTCTTGGCTCGCCCACCAATTCGTTCTCGAGAAATTCCTACTTCGTTGCAGCCGGCTTTACATGGAGCCCGAGAGAAGTACCGATTTCGATTCGCTAGTTGCGAAGAGTCGAAGAAGAGTCGGATAGAAAGCGCAGGCGCTCTGCAAGGTTCTGCGGCGCTTCACTCCAAAGTTTTCTATCGGCGAGGCGCAGGGCAGAGGCAGCATCTGCGGAAAGCCGCAAAAGGCTCTTGATGTTGGACTGGAAGAAATTGAGGACTTCTGCTGGTTGATCTTTGTCGGGTATAAACTGCGCTTCAATTCCGAGTTCGTAGCGAATGGATTCTCCCAGCTCAGTGGGGTAATCTGGTCCATGGAAGAAGAGATTCACCCTGCCCGGCACGAGGCGCCAACCCTCCGGCTTTTCCTGCCAGAGATCCCAAAAGGCTTCCAATTCAAAGCAAGCGTCGGCAGAGCGCCACTTTTCCATGTCCTCGACGATTTCTTCCAGTTGTTCCGGCAGCTGGTAGACCTGTTCGAGAAGAGCCGGTTCGGAAGGGTCAACTGCGGAGACCCTGAAGTAGCATTGCGGGGCCTGAGTAGAAAAGGGGAACTTGCGCAAGGCAACAGCGAAGTTACGATGCATGGCAAGAGCCGAATGGTTCTCAAGCCAAAGAGACAGATAAAGACGATCAGCCATCCAGAATTGATGGTAGCGCGGAGAACGATTTGAGCGAAGAAATTGAACGGATGTGTGGTGTGGTTGTGCTGGATAAGGCGGCTGGCTGGACCTCACATGATGCGGTAAACAAGATGCGGCGGATCGCCGGCACCAAGAAGGTAGGCCATCTCGGGACGCTCGATCCTCTGGCGACGGGTGTGCTGCCTTTGGTAATTGGAAGGGCAACGCGACTGGCACAGTTTTACGTGAAGGATCGCAAGGCTTACCGGACGACCGTAAAGTTTGGCTACGCGACAGACACCTATGACCGCGAAGGCGAAGCAGTTGGACCGGAGGTAGCGATTGAATTGGAGCTTGGAACGGTTGAAGGACTGCTTGGTGAATTTCGCGGCAAGTTCAAGCAGATGCCGCCGGCCATCTCTGCCAAGAAGATCCAAGGCGTACCAGCCTACAAGTTGGCGCGACAGAATAAGCCTGTGGAGCTAAGCGAAGTTGAAGTTGAGATCTTCAAGCTGGAGATAGAGCGGCTGGAAGGAAACGAGCTGGATTTATACCTCGAGTGTTCGGCGGGCACCTATGTACGGTCACTGGCGCATGACCTCGGGCAAAGATTAGGATGTGGAGCACATGTGGATCAGTTGCGCCGTACGTTGAGCGGAGAGTTCTCGATCGAAGACGCATTTACGCTCGAACAGTTAGAGGGGTTTTCGCGCGAAGGGAAATTCGCTGAGGCGATGTTGCGGGGGACGAGGTTGCTGCCTGAGATTCCCGTCGAAACCGTGGACCTCTTGACGGAATCGCAGATCCGGCAGGGACGGGATTTCAGAACTTCTCCCTTTCGCGTATCGCAGGCGGCGCGTCTCGTAAAGGCGATGAACCAGCAGGGTGAATTGATCGCAATCGGCGAGCAGAGGCTGCCGAACGTTTACCATCCAATTCTGGTGATTTAGGACTTCTTGCGACGCCGACTCACCCAGCCGGGCTTGTTGGTCTGCGGGCTGCGACCGAAGGCGAGCGCATCGGTGGGAACGGTCTTGGTAATGACACTTCCCGCCGCGATGTAGGAGCTGGCTTCGAGCGTGAGAGGGGCAACAAGGGTAGAGTTGCTGCCGACGAAGACGTTGTCGCCGATTGTAGTGCGATGCTTCGCGACACCATCGTAATTGCATGTGATGGTACCCGCGCCGATATTGACGCCCGGACCGATGTCACTATCGCCCAGGTAAGCGAGATGCATCGCCTTGGAGCCAGCTCCAAAGCGTGTCTTCTTCAGCTCAACGAAGTTACCGATGTGGGCATTCGATTCCACATGGTTGTCCTGGCGGAGGCGGCTAAAGGGGCCGATGCGAGCGCCGGAATCCACGGTGGAAGTGCCAACGAAACAATATTCGGAGATGACCACGTTGCTTGCGATGCTGCTATCGCGGATCACTGAACCCGCTCCGATGAAACAATCTGTGCCGATGCTGGTATTGCCGAGGATTTGAGTGAAGGGAGCGACGACCGTGTCCTGACCAATCGAGACTCGCGAGTCGATCGAGACCGTTTCCGGCTGCAGAATCGTCACACCGTCAAGCATGAGTTGCCGGGTCTTGCGGGCGCGGAGGATTCTGTCGGCTTCGGCCAGTTCAATCCGTTGGTTGATGCCGAGGATTTCGTTGGGATCTTCAAGCAACAGAGCTGCAACGGAGTGCCCGGCAGCGCGGAGAATCTCGACAAGGTCGGTGAGGTAAATTTCGCCTGATGCCGGATTCGGCTGAATGTCGCCGATGTGCTTCCAGAGAAGCGCGGAATCGATGCAATAGATCCCAGAGTTGATCTCGCGAATGGACTTCTGATCCGAAGTTGCAGCCTTTTCTTCGACAATCGCAGCGACACCTCCATCGTCGGCCCGAATGATGCGGCCATAGCCGTGAGGGTTGTCGAGAAGGGTGGTAATTAGAGTTGCGGCGGAACTGCCAGCTCGTTGGGTGTCGATCAGACGCGTAATCGTAGAGGCAGTGAGGAGTGGGCAATCACCGTAGAGAATTACCGTGAGGCCTTCGTGGCAGGCGAGATCGCGGCACATGGCAACGGCGTGGCCTGTGCCCTTCTGGACGGTCTGGGAGACAAAGGAACAGCCGCGCGGCTTGAGCAAGGCAGTGACAGCTTCGGCCTGGTGGCCGACCACAACCGTGGTCGCAGTTGCGGGAATCGAGGATTCGGAGGCATCGAGGACATGTTGAACTAGGGCCTGCCCACCAGCTTCATGAAGCACCTTTGCTTTGCGGCTCTTCATGCGTGTGCCGAGACCAGCGGCGAGGACAATGGCCTGAAGGGGAGAGGTCATGACTAGGAATCCTTTTTTGTCTGTGAGCGCGCACTGCGAGATGCGGCGGCTAGTTCGACTGCAACTCGGGCAATCGCTCGCGGGTCGTGTCGCACTTTGTCTGATTTAGCGAGCAAGGGGCGACCGACTACTTCGAGGCCAAGCTCGGCGATTCGGGGTGAGTCGAGTTCCACGGGGAATACTTTGCCGGCAGCATAGAGCCTGCGTTGGGGGCCGGTCAAAGGAGTGGTGTTCAGGATGACCCTTTCAATGGCTCCTTTACCGCCATGATCGAGCAATGCCTTGACATGGTCGTAGGCAGAGTAGGTCATGGTTTCCCAAGGCTGCCACATTAGATTGCAGAAGTAGGCTTTGGCAGCTTTGCTGCGTCGGATGGCTCGCGCGATACCGTCGACGAGGAGGTTCGGAATGATGCTGGTATAGAGGCTGCCGGGGCCGAGAGTGATCAAATCTGCGGCGGCAATGGCGTCGAGGGCGTCCTTGAGTGGCTTTACCTTCGGCTCGGTGAGTTCCAGCCGCTGGATGCGCTTGCGGCTGCGGGTAATTTTTGTTTCGCCTTGAACCACGGAGCCATCTTGCATGATTGCGCGCAAGCCAATGTTCTGGCTGGTGGATGGGTAGATTCGCCCATAGATGGCGAGGACCTCGCTTGACACCTTCACAGCGCGGGGAAAGTCGCCAGTGACATGAGTGAGTGCAGCAAGAAACAGGTTCCCGAAGCTGTGGCCCACCAAGCCCTTGCCGGAGGCGAAGCGGTATTGGAATAGCTTGGAGAGCAGTGTCTCGTCTTCGCTCAAAGCCACCATGCAATTACGGATGTCACCGGGAGGAAGAATATCGAATTCCCGGCGCAGCCGACCCGAGGAGCCTCCATCATCGCTAACAGTGACAATTGCGCAAATATCTACGATCGACTGGCGGGCGTATTCTTTCAGCCCATGGAGCAAAGTCGATAAACCAGTGCCTCCACCAATGACCACGATCCGAAGAGGGCCAGCGGGGTCACGAAAACCGGGAGGCGGAGCGATCATCGAAGGCTAGTTTGCGCCGGTGAGGAGCTCGCGAATGGGAGGATGCTGCATGAGCTCGGCGAAGTCAGGATCATTGTGTGCGGCGACACGGTTGCGGGGAGAGATCTCGATGGCTCGCCGCAAGTGCGTAACGGCCCCATTGATGTCCTGCTTAAGCCCCTTCACCAACGCCATAGCGTAGTGCATGTAGTCGGCATCATCCTGGCGGAGTGCCTTTTCGAAACTGGCCAGGGCCCCGTCGAGGTCGCGTTTGTTCATTTGCGAGATGCCGTAGTTGTAATGATCTTCGGCAGTCTCAAGCTTGAGCGATGACTTGGCAAGACGTTGCTGGCACATCAACAAATGCTGCTTGGCGGCGTAACCAATTTCCTTGACCGGGCCTTCAAGAGAAGCCTCGAAGAGAGACTTGGCCTTGGCGAAGTCACGCATGTGAAAGGCCTGCATGGCCGAATCGAAAGACTTCTGTTGAGGCGAAGGTTCTGGAGTGCTGGATTGGGATCGGCTCGTCTGCTTGGCGGCCGCTTTGCTATTGCTCTTCTGCATCGAAATTCCTGTTATCCGCAGGCTCATCCGCAGTGAGCCCACCGACACATTGTAGCGCCCTTATCGGGCCTCGTTGTAAATGGTCACGGAGGTGATGCGGCGGAAGCCCATACGACGGTAGAGATTCTCGGCGATTTCGCTGGATTGAAGAACGGCTGATGTGAGACCCGTCTTGCCACTCATTTCTTCGAGCGCATGGCGAACTATGCGCTCACCGATTCCTTTGCGCTGGACGTCAGGAAGAACAGCAACGCCGTAAACGCCGAGTACGCCGCGAGAGGGCATAATGCAAGTTGTAGCAACTGCGCGATTGCCAGAGTATGCGAGGAAGCCGCGAATCTCACCGGACCAATACTCAGTGTTGTGATAGACATCGAGGAAAGTCGCCAGCGGAGTTCTGAAAGCAGCCGACATGACATGGCAGAAATCAAAGCGCGTAGCGGGTATGCCGACTGGTAGAAATTCGAGCGTCGGCAGAGTCTTGCGCGCTGGCAAGAGCTTTTCAGCGAACAGGCCGGAACCGCGAGAGACGACCGTGGCACCATAACGATCCAGTATTGGCTTGAGCCACAGCAGGATCTTGCCTGGCACCAGATAATCTGCAAGCCAAAGACTCCAGCGAGCGCGGCGCTGGCGATACATGGCGTCGACATAATCGAATTTCAGTTTGAGTTCTTCCTCTGTGTGGACCGGCTTGGTGAGCAAGACGGAATTGAACACTGCGCCAGGGAAGCCGGAGTAGATGCAAAGGATGCCGTCGTCTTCCCAAACCTGGGCGCCAGAGCGCACGCCGGCAAAGGTGCGCATGGTGTCAAGCAAATTGGCGAGCATAAGCGCGCGCTGGGGTTCGAATTCTTCTGTCACAGCAAATTCAGGGGATCCACATCAATTACCAAAGCTGTAGCGGGCCAATTGCGATCGATCGCGCGTTGGCGGATGAGGTCGAGAATTGCAGCCAGTCTCTTACGCTGAGCAGCCTTAATGAGCATCTGATAGCGAAACTCTTTGTTGACACGAGGGACAGGAGCTTCGGCAGGGCCGAGCATGCGGACGCCTTCTTTTTCCTCCTTGAGAAGCTCGGCCACCTCGCCGCTCATGCGAAGGGCTTCTTCCTGTCGTTCGCTGCGAAACACGATATTGGCAAGGGACGCAAAGGGTGGATAACGCATTACTTTGCGGAAGTGCAGCTCCTTGGTGTAGAACAGCTCGTAGTCTTGAACAGCAGCGAAGCGGACGGCGTAATGTTCAGGATTGATGGTTTGGAGAATCACCGTACCAGGAACACCGCCGCGCCCGGCACGGCCAGCCGCTTGAGTGAGTAATTGGAAGGTGCGCTCAGCGGCACGGAAGTCGGGCATGCCGAGACCGATGTCGGCGTTGACGATTCCGACTAGCGTGACGTTGGGGATGTCGTGGCCCTTGGCGATCATCTGGGTTCCGACGAGGATATCGAAGTTCTTTTCGCGAAAGCCGTTCAGAATGTTTTCGTAATCGCCTTTGGAGTTGATCGTGTCGCGATCCATGCGGGCGATACGGGCAGCGGGGAAGGCTTCTTTGAGTTCTTCCTCGATCTTCTCGCTGCCCGAGCCAATGAATTGAATGTGTTCGCTTTCGCACTTGACGCAAGTCTGCGGGACCTTTTCGGCGTAACCGCAGTAGTGACACAGGAGTCTGCGATCCCGGCGGTGATAGGTAAGCGTGACCGAGCAATTCACACATTCGACTTTGTAGCCACAGGAGCGGCAGGCTACAAAGCTTGAATAACCGCGACGATTCATCAAGAGCATGGCCTGTTCGCCCAAGGCCAGTTTTTCCTGAACGTTTTCGATGAGACGACGCGAAAACAGGACGTTCTTCTTGGTTTCTAGGAATTCCTGACGGAGATCAACGATCTCGACCTGAGGCATGGGGCGTTGTTCGATGCGCTCGGGAAGTAACAGGCGTTCGTACTTTCCGAGGTCGGCATTGTGGCGAGTTTCCAGCGACGGCGTCGCACTGCCCAGGACAACGACGGCTCCAATCTGTTGGGCGCGGACGACGGCCACATCTCGGCCGTTGTAGCGAGGGGTCTCTTCCTGCTTGTAGCTGCCATCGTGCTCTTCGTCAACCAGGATGAGCCCGAGGTCGGGCATGGGAGCAAATACAGCGCTGCGAGTACCCACGACGACACGTGCCTCACAACGGCGGATACGACGCCAATATTCAGCGCGTTCGCTCTCACTGAAGGCGCTGTGAAGAATGGCAACCTGCTCGCCGAAACGAACGGCGAACTGACCGGCTACCTGTGGAGTGAGAGCAATTTCAGGAACCATCAAAAGGGCGCTGCGACCTTCAGCCAGTGCGGCTTCAATGGTTCGCAAATACACTTCGGTCTTGCCGCTACCAGTGACGCCCTGCAAGAGAAAAGCGGCATATTGATTGGCAGAGACTGCGGCAGAGAGGCGGGAAAAGGCCGCTTGCTGAGAGACGTTGAGCGCATGTGGAGGACGATCAGCCGGGAGGCGAATTGCGCTCATGCGCGGACTCAGCTTGACCAAGGATCGACGTGCCAGTGCACGAGCGCTGACGCTCGCGTTTTTGACCATGCCTTCCAGCTCATCAAGAGGGTGTTGCCCTGGATGCAGATGGAGGAAAGCCAGGAGTTCGCGTTCCCACTTCGGGAGCTTCTCCATGGATTCGACGGCAAGACCTTCGATGTTGAGCTTTGATGCCGGAGCGCGCAAAGGATCCCGTTCATGCGCTTCTTCTTCGACACGCAGCAACCCCTTGCGAAGAAACTCTTTGAGAATTACCGGCGCCTCGGGCGAGCAACGGCGCATCGCCTCAATGGAAAGTGGGCGTTCATCGAGTGCTTTCAGCAAAATCAGAGCCGGATCGTCGGCCTCGGTGATGCCAAGTAACGATTGACGGGCAAGATCGCGGCCCGCATCGGTGAGCGAATAGAGCTTACTGCGCTTAATCTCGCCGCCAAGCGGGGCCATGATGCCGAAGACTTCTCCCACAGGAGCCATATAGTAGCGAGCTACCCAAAGGCCGAGGGCAATCAGCTTGGCGTCGAAGATGGGCTCAGCCTCAAGGAGCTTCTCGATGGGACGCACCTTGTAATCGGGCGGTATGTCGTGGAGCCGCAGGATCGTCCCGGTTAGCTTGCGTTGCTGGAACGGAACCAGCACCCGGCAACCTTCACAAGCAAGTTCGCGATCGTTGCCTGTCAGCGCGTAGGTAAAGGGCTGATCGAGAGGCACTGGAAGGCAAACATCGCAGTAGTGCGCCATGAAAGCCTATAGCAGCCGGATGCTGGTTTTGAGGGCCGGATACAAAGTCTTGTAGATCTCGTGGTGGGCGCGATAGGTGGCACTTTCGCGCGGGCGAGGATCGATGATGGTGGTCTCGGTGATGCAGGCGCTGCAAGCCTCGGCGACCGAACCAAAACCGCCGGTGCCCACCATGGCGAGCAGGCCAGCACCATAGGCTGAACCCTCTTGAGACTCAAGCGTAGTGACCCTGCAATGAAAGACATCGGCGAGGATCTGACGCCATAGAGCACTCTTTGCTCCCCCGCCTGAGGCGCGGACGCGGCTGACATCGACGCCAATTTCGAGAATGACATCGAGGCAATCCTTTTGAGAAAAACTGACGCCTTCGACGATGGCGCGAACCAAATCGCGTCGTTGATGCCGTGCGGTGAGACCGATCCAGCCACCACGAGCCAGTGCATCGAGGTGAGGTGTGCGCTCGCCCATGAGATAGGGCAGCCAGAAAAGGCCATCCGATCCAGGTTCTGCCTGGGCCGCTTCTTGCATCAGGTTGTCGTAGGAAGTATCCGGTGCCAGCGTGTTTCGGAACCACTGAAGACTGAGGCCTGCACCTTGAGTGACGCCCATGACATGCCACTTACCGGGAACCGCATGGCAGAACGTGTGAACGCGGCCCATCGGATCATAGGCAGGGGCATCCATGTGGGCAAAGACGACGCCGGAGGTGCCGAGAGTGCAACTGGCGATGCCGTGTTCGACGATACCGTTGCCGACGGCGCTGGCGGCTTGATCTCCCGCACCGGCAACCATTGGTGTGCCCGCGCGCAGGCCGGTGGCGCTGGCAGCTGCTTCTGTGACGCGACCGCAGATCTGGGAACTTTCAAAGACTTGGGGGAACCAGGCCGGGTTGAGCCCGAGTTCATCCATCAGCGGCCGAGACCAGGTGCGGTTGACGACATCAAAGACGCCCGTGCCCGAGGCGTCCGAGACATCCTGTGCCAGCTCGCCAGAGAGCTTGAAGCGAACGTAGTCCTTAGGCACGAGCACCGTGCGGAGGCGATCGTAACTGGCGGGATCATTGTCACGAACCCAGAGCAGCTTGGGCAGGGTGAAGCCAGTGATGGCTGGGTTGGCAGTGAGCGCAACCATGCGGTCGCGACCGACCTTCGAATGGATCGCATCAACCTGCGGCTGGCTTCTTTGGTCGCACCAGATCAGACTGGGGCGAATGACCTTGCCCTCAGCATCGAGCATGACAAGGCCATGCATTTGCCCCGAGAATCCAATGCCCTTGATTGCTGAGCCATCCGTTTGAGCTTCTTGAAGAACGCCGCGAATGGCGAGCTGAGCGGCGCGCCACCAATCGTCCGGGTCCTGCTCGGCCCAAAGGGGACGTTCCATGCGGAAATCTTCATGAGCAGCAGTGTGGCTGGCCACAATGCGACCCTGTTCGTTCAGCAACAGGGCGCGGGTACCGCCCGTGCCAATATCTATTCCTAGCCAATACATAGTTTCAGATCTCGAATCGTACTACAGGCGGTCTCGCTGCGCCTGAAAGGGAAGAAATGCCGCACCGAAGAGCCCCGCCTGATTACCGAGCTTAGCCTTCTCGATGCGCGTCTTGGTATTGCGGAAAGTAAAACTGCGGCGTGTCACCTGTTCGAGCATCACAGGAGCAAAATAATCCCAGGCAGGAAGCGGGCCGCCACTCAGCAGGTACAAGGGGAAGTTAAAGGTATTGATCAGCGTTGCAATGCCGATGCCCAACGCTTCTCCCATGGAGCGGAAGACCTGCTGTGCTTTGACATCTCCTGCCCGGGCGAGTTTGAAGATGTCTTCGGCAGTCGGATTCGGATGAGGCGTGACTTTCATGAGTTCTGCAAGGCAGGTGATGGCTGTGGCCGAGGCATGTTTCTCAAGACAGCCGACATTGCCGCAGCCGCATGGATTGCCATTGGGGACGACGGTGATGTGGCCGAGTTCGCCTGCCATGCCGAGGAAGCCGTGCATGATGTGACCTTTGTAGACGATGCCGCCACCGATGCCCGTGCCGAGTGTCAGCAAAACCAGGTCATCGACATCGGCACCTGCGCCAATCCAGCTCTCGCCGAGCGCAGCTGCGTTGGCGTCGTTTTCAAGAATTACGGGAGCGCCAAGCCGGTTCTCGATTTCATCGCGAAGAGGAATGTTCTCGAGAAAGGCAAGATTATTGGAGTTGAGAATGATGCCTTGTTCCATGAGGATGAAGCCAGGCACGCCAATGCCAACGCCGGCGAAGCGGCCTTGAATCTGCTTGGAGCGGAGTTTCTGGATGGAATCGACAATCTCGCCAATTACGTGTTCACGGCCTTTTTCCGGGCTGGTGCTGGCCGAGACCTGGGCGAGGAGTTTGCCATCCTGGTCGACAGCGGCAGCTCGGAGATTGGTGCCACCGAGGTCAACTCCGATTGAATATTCAGTCACCTACTCAGGCTATCAAGAGCGGCTAGCGTATCAGGTCGAAAATTGCGGTGACCGTACGCCAATTTCTACCGGTTGACACCATGCCTAGCTTTGAATCGAAATAGGCGTTGGTCAGTTTTGTAGTGGTGGCACCTTTGACGAGGTGGACGTAGATCTGACGGTCGAGAACTTTGAAGCGGTCTTCGCCGGAACGATGCGGATCGAGAGTGGTGACTCGGGCTTCAGTTGGCGTTGCAGCTAAAAACATGACGAGTAGCTTCGTTGGATCGGAAGTAGCAGCGGGGAATGGATTGCGCTGGATCACGGATTCAATTTCTTTGGCCGAAAAGACAACCACAGGCACGTCGAGGCTGAAATCTGTTGGCAGCCGTTTGGACTTGGGAGTGAACAGAACGTTGCCGCTCTGAAGATAAGTGGAGACATCGGTCAAGCCAAGGGACTCGAAGTGAGCTTTGAGCGCTGGCATTTTGATGAGGTTGTTGCCGCCTACATTGATGCCGCGAAGGAAAGTGATGTGAGTGGCTGCCATGACGGGAGTCTCTATTCGATCACACAGCCCCAAGCCTTAGTGAAGCGTGCAGCTGGGCTACGACCCGCGAGTAGTTCATCGAGAACTTTAACTACATCGCGCCGGGCTGGTTGCGGGCGCGACTTACCCCAGGAGACGTAGCGGTCATCAATGCGACCACGATAGACGAGCCTGCCGCCCTGAACGATGACCGCTTCAGGGGTGAGGGTTGCGCGAAGCTCGTGGGCCTGAACCGCATGCGGATCGAGCTTGAATGCGAAGGCCGGCTTGTATTCGCGTGCCCAAGCGTCGAGGGCTTGCTGCGTGAGATCAGACTCTGGGAAGCATGCCTGAATCCGAACGCCTTTGGGCTGGTAGGTGGCTGCGATGCGGTTGAGTTCTGGGATGTAGCGGTTGGAGATCGGACACGCCGTGGCGAGGAAGACATAGAGGCGGATCGAGTCGACGGCTCGCAAGGTGAGTGGTAGCGTCAGAAGCATGGACCGTCTCGTCAGTGTGGAACGCAAGGAATCCGCAGCCATCCTTACCATGATGAACCCACCGGTGAACGCTTTGTCGCGGGAGTTGGCCGAGGCGCTGCGAACGGCTTGGACCGAAACGGATGCGAGCAAAATCGTATTGACAGGCAGCGGCAAGATGTTTGTTGCCGGGGCGGACATTCGAGAGATCGAGCGGATCACACGCGGAGAACTCGCGCCCGACTTGAGTTATCTCAATGATTTGCTTTCGATGATTGAGAGGTCTGGAAAACTCGTGGTGATGGCGATGAATGGGGGAGCCTTGGGAATTGGCCTTGAGTTGGCCATGGCGGGTCACTACCGCGTGCTCGAACGTAAAGCCTTTGTTGGGTTGCCAGAAGTGAAGTTGGGCCTTTTTCCAGGCGCTGGAGGGACACAGCGGTTGCCGCGTCTGGCTGGTGTGGAAACAGCGCTGCGAATGATCCTGGGCGGCGATGTTGTGAAGGCAGAAGAAGCCTTGAAGCTCGGGATTGTGGATGCGTTGAGCGATGGGGATGTGGTGGCGAGAGCGCTCCAGATCGAGCAAGGGCGACGGACGGACTTGATGACCTGCGCACCCTACTCGGATTGGGACCGATCGAGCTGGCGCATCCGATCGCAGCAAAAAGCCATTGAGGCGATTCGTGCGGCGTATTTGGAATTCGAAGAAGGATTGGCTGTGGAGGCAAAACTGTTTCGGGAAGCACTTCTCGATGAACAGGCGAGAGCAATGGTTTATCTGTTTTTTGCCGAAAGGGAGCTCGGCAAGATCGCCGGATTGCCGAAGGGGCTCGCGGGAGAAGCACGATGCGAGATGCGTGAGAGTCCGAATGGGGCGGTGGTGGAGGTGATGAGGCGATCAATGACATCGCTCGAGGATCTGGCGGCCACGCTTGAGTTTCTGCGCAAGCAAGGCAAATTGGCTGTAGTGTGCCAAGGGGAATGGTTGGGCCGAGAGGACCTGGACGCGTCTACGGGCGAGCGGTTGGTGAAAGAAGGAAAAACATTGCGGGCCAGTGATCTGGACGTGTTGATGGTGAGAGGTTACGGATACCCTGAGGAACTGGGTGGACCGATGTTTCGCTATTCGACGACGCCGAGCCAGACTTCAGATTCGCTGCGGGAGCCGCTGAAGTAAATCCACTGGTTGTCTTTGCTGGCTGCAATGCCACGACGTTCGACGTCCCAGTCTTTCGATTGAACGACAATGCGGCGCACGCCAGTCTCCGTATGGAGAAGCCAGATTTTGCCCTCGTGAACAAAGAAAAGGCGCTTGGAATCGGCGAGCCAATGAGGGTCCTGGCCGACATCGCTCCACTTCGTGAATTTGGAATCGCGAAGATCGAATGATGCGATTCCTGAGATGGCACCTTCGGCTTGTTGGTTAAAGCCGGCGATCCGCTGGCCATCGGGACTCCAATGCCAGGCAGAGAACATTTCGTTCTGCGTCTCCATCGGCGGCAAGGCTTGCGGACTTTGTTCATTCCAGCGGCGGCTGGGATCGAGCAGAAAACTGTTGAATCCGAAGATCGTGTAGGCAAGGCGCTTGCCATCGGGGCTCCAGACTGGCCAGGCAGTCGTGCCTGTTGCCCCGCGTGTGAGCTGCTGAAGGCCGCCACCGTCCATTGTGTAGGTCCATATTTCCCAGGCTCCGCTGCGGTTTGAAAAGAAGGCGAGTCGTTTGCCGTCGGGGCTCCAGCGAGGGCCGCGGTCCTTGTATTGCTCGTCGGTCAACTGGCGGAAACCCGAGCCATCCGTGCCGAGTACGAATAAATTTTCGCGGCTGGTTTGAGAGCTGAAGGTGAGCCACAATCCGTTGGCGCTGAGATCGGGACGGGTGAAGGGGACTTTACCTCGAGTGAGTGGCTCTGGCGCAGATTCGAGCTGTTCGTTTTTCGGATCGAAGCGGACACGATAGATGTTGGCGAGCAGTGCATATTGCACGAATGCGATGCGTCGGCCATCGCGACTAAAGCTGATGTGAGCCACTTCATCGACGGGCAGATGAACCGCTTCGGGAGAGCCAAGGGCTTCTCCGCTATCGGCGTCGATGCGCATGCGCCAGAGGCTCATCTTGCCATCGCGATCGCTGAGGAAGTAGAGGAAGATTCCGTCCGGGCTGAAGACAGGATTCCAATCGACCGATGGGTCACTCAAGAGCGCTACTGGTTCGGGAGTGATACCGTTGCGGGGTCGGGCGCGCACTGTGAACAAATCGCGCTGGCCGGAGCGCGAAGCCCAGAAGGCGATGCGTTCGCCATTCGGGCTCCAATGCGGCTGCACAGCGTCGCCCTTGTAGACGAGGCGGCGTGCACCATTGTCGACACGGATCGCCCAGAGTTGGCTTGCGGTGGTGTAGCGGTCTTCTGGTCGAATGATGCCCTCGGTGGCGCAAACGATTTCGGTGGCGTCGGGGCTCCAGGCAGGGTTGTGGCCGATCGGGCTGAGCTTGCGGATCTTGTTGTCACGAAGGTCATACAAGAAGATGCCGCCGCCGTCACGCTCGCTGCGGAAAGCTATTATGTTGCCATCGGGCGAGAGCGCGGGCTCCGTGTCGTCAGTAGTGTTTGACTCCGTCAGCAGGCGCGGTTGACGCGACTCCGTGTCGAGCAAAAATAAGTCCCAATTGCCACGCTGGTTGCTTGCGTAGACCAGGCTTCGCCCGTCGGGGCTGATCTGAGGGAAGAACTCGGCATGCGAGGTCTCGGTAAGCGCGCGGAAGCTGGCGCTCTCAAATTCTAGGGGGGCCGCGCCGGGGCGGCTGCGAATCGCAAGCCAGGCCGCGAAGACCACGAGGACGAAGACGAAGCCCGCGAAAGCGGCTTGGGCTGGAGCGCGAGACCATAAGGGCAGGCGAGAGTGCGAGTTTTCAAGCGCCGTGCGGCGGTTTGTCGTGGGGGAACTGAGATCGCGTTTGAGCCGAGAAAGGTCTGTGCGCAGTTCGGCGGCGCTTTGGTAACGAAGGGCAGGATCCTTCTCAAGCAATTTGAGGATGATGCGTTCGAGCTCCGCCGGAGCTTCGGGATTGGCGGCCAGTAGACTGGCCGGAGCCTTGTTCAGAATGGCATCGAAGAGGGCAGCACTGGTGACCCCTCGAAAAGGCAGCGTGCGGGTTGCCATCTCATACAAAACCATGCCGAAGCTGAACAGGTCGCTACGAGCGTCGATGGTTTGACCCAGAGCCTGCTCGGGGCTCATATAAGCTGCGGTACCGATGGCGACTCCGCTGTCTGTGCGAAAAGCCGTCATCGTCGAAGAGTCCCAATTCAGCATGTCGCGTTTGGCGAGACCGAAATCAAGTAGTTTGGCTTGAATGCCAACCCCCGATTTCTCAAGGACGAACAGGTTGGCTGGTTTGATGTCGCGATGAATGATCGATTGCTGGTGGGCCGCATCGAGGGCGTCGGCGACTTGAAGGCCAACATCGAGGATTTCGCCAACGCGGAGCGGGCGATCCTGTAGAAACTGGCGAAGGGTTTTGCCTTCGAGCAGCTCCATCACCAGGAAGGGTCGATTGTGATCTTCCCCAATGTCGTAGACGATACAGATGTTGGGGTGATTCAGGGAGCTGGCTGTGCGTGCCTCGCGGCGGAATCGCTCAAGCACTTCCCCGCCCTCATGAAAGTCGTCCGGAAGAAACTTGATCGCCACCCCGCGACCCAGGCGGGTATCGGTAGCTCGCCAAACCACGCCCATGCCGCCACCCCCGAGTGGCTGCTCCAAGCGGTAGTGGCCAAATAAATCACCGGAATGAAGAGCGCGAATGGGCGGCATCAGGCATCCAATAGAGGCTGGTCGGCTAGAATGAAAGTTTAACAGGCAGAATGAAGAGTCGAGAACAAAATGGGCAGTTCTTGTGCGCGAGTGCGTTGTGCGCGCTACTGCTGGCGGGGATTTCAGTTTTTGCATTCAGGGCAGACGTGCCGAGAGACGCAGCTGTGGTTGCGACCCTAATTGATGTTTCCCTGCAAATCGGGTTTGGGGTTTGTTGCCTTTGGGCGGTGAAATCGAGTGGGGCTGTAGGTGGCGTGAGCACTTTCGTGGACCATGGCAGCCCATCGTTGACGAGCCTTGGATTCATTGCGCCGTGGCTGGTGATGCTACAGATTGGGATGGGGGCGGCACTACGATACAAACTGATGGGCGCGATCTCGCATGTGGCCGGCGCGATGTTGGTGGGTGGATTTTTGCTTTATTTCGCGACTGGCGTTATGTCGCCAGCACCGAAGGGTCACCCCGCGCGATCCGCCTCAATCGTTCTGCTTTGGATGGTGCTGGTTCAGGTGGTGCTGGGAATCGCGGCCTATGTGGTGCGATTTGGGCAGGGCACAAACAACGCGTTACCTGATACGCGGATTTTCACGATTGCACATATCCTCACCAGCGCCGTGGCTCTGGGAGCGGTTTGGGTTCTAGCGGAATTTGTACGAGCCAGTTCACGTAAGCAGGAGGCTGCGGGACTACCGCCCACAGGCGCACATGTCTCTAGTTAAGGATTACGTTGCGCTGACCAAGCCGAGGATTACGTGGCTCATCCTGATGAGCACAGCAGTCGGCTTCTACTTCGGCAAGCCGATGTTGAAATCGGCAGACCTTCCCTGGGTTTTGTTTCACCTCATGCTCGGCACGGGCTTAATCGCCAGCGGCACGGCGGCACTGAATCAGTGGTGGGAGCGAGATTCAGACCGCTACATGTCAAGAACCGCCGGAAGACCGTTGCCTACGGGCAAAGTAGGGGCGATGCCGGCACTTGTCTTTGGAGTGGTGCTAGCTGCGTTGGGATTTGTTGAATTGTGGCTGGGATGCAATCTGCTGACGGCAGGGCTGGGGCTGTTTACGCTGACAAGCTATTTGTTCTTGTACACACCGATGAAGCGCATGTCGCCTCATTCGACGACTGTGGGAGCCATCCCGGGAGCCATGCCTCCCCTGCTTGGTTATGCAGCCGCCACCAATGCGTTGACGCTCGAAGCCTGGGCGCTCTATGCAATTTTGTTTGTCTGGCAGTTTCCGCATTTTTATGCCATCGCGTGGATGTATCGAGAAGAATATGGCAAGGCCGGAATCCGCATGTTGCCCGTAGTCGAGCCGGATGGCGAATCCACGGCGAGTCGCATCTTGTGGACTTCTGTATTGATGGTTCCAACCAGCCTTCTCCCGATCGCACTGGCGATGAGCGGGAAGGTATACCTGGCTGCCTCGTTAATCATGGGTGCATTGCTGCTTTATTGCGCTTTTAAGATGTTCCGTCAGAGAAGCCGCGAAAACGCCCGTGGAGTGCTGCTCGCTACAGTGGTTTACCTGCCCGTGCTTTACGCCGTACTGATTTTTGCGCCGAGATAAGTCATGCTGCTTGCCGTTGAAAATGTGTCGCATCGTTACGGGGATCTGATCGCGCTCAACTCTTTTTCGATGCACATGAACCGGCGAGAAATCGTGGGGTTACTGGGCCCCAATGGTTCGGGAAAGTCCACATTGCTGCGATTGCTTTCAACTATCAGCAAGCCGCAGTGCGGCAAGGTGGAAGTTTGCGGATTTGATGCGGCCAAGCACCCCCAAGCGGTGAGAGCCCGTATCGGAGTCGTGTTTCAAACACAGACGCTCGACAAACTGCTAACGATCGAGGAAAACCTGCTAGCATGTGGCGCATTCCATGGACTGTCTGGAAGGGGCCTTATCGATCGGGTCAGGCAAGTGATGGGACAGTTGGGCATCGCCGAGCGACGGCATGAATTGTGCAAGAGTCTGTCGGGAGGATTGCAGCGCCGGGCTGAGATCGCGCGGGCTCTCCTGCATGAGCCACAGATGTTGATTCTCGATGAGCCGACGACAGGTCTCGACCCGGTGGCGCGCGATGACTTCTGGCTCGCGATCGAAGGGTTGCGAGAACGGCGCAGCACGGCCATCGTCGTATCTACCCATCTTTTCGAGGAAGCTGAGAAGTGCGATTCGCTGATCTTGCTGAGCAGCGGAGTACGCGTGGCGGAAGGCACTCCCGAAGAACTGAAGGCAACGATCGGTGGTCAAGTCGTGGAACTGCGGGCCCGCGATCCGCAGGCGGCGCTCGAGAGTTTGCAATCTCAATTTGATGCGCAGATGCGTTTGATCGACGGGGTGATCTGGGTAGAGGCGGAGCAGGCTCACAGGATGATTCCAAGGCTTGTGGATGCACTGCCGGGAGAGGTGCTTTCGATCGGATTTCATCAACCCACGCTGGGAGATGTGTTTCGCAAGATGACATCCCGAGAACGGGCGGCGGTGAGCGTATGATGCTATCGGCGGCGGCGCTCGCGCACCGGGAGTTATTGAAGTTTTGGCGGGACAAGGCTCGTGTCGCCGGCTTTGCTGCGGCACCCTTGCTGTTCTGGTTGGTGGTGAGCGCTGGCTTCAACGACTTCGCGCGGTTTTACAGTGGATCGATTGCACTGGCGTTGATGTTCTCTGCCGTCTTCTCGAACATGACATTGATCGATGACCGCAAGGAAGGATTTCTGGCCGGAGTGCTGGTTACGCCCGCACCGAGAGCTGGCATCGTTTTGGGAAAGGTGGTTGGCGCCGCAGCGCTTGCCTGGTTACAAAGCCTGGTTTTCCTGTTGTTTCTGCCACTCGCGGGGCTCAAGCCCGGTTTTTTCGGCGTGCTGGCATGTCTTGGAATTCTGGCGGTGATTGCATTACTGTTTACGCTGGTTGGTTTTCTCTGCGCTTGGCGCATGCCTTCGACGCAGGCATTTCATGGGGTTGTGAATATGCTGCTGATGCCGATGTGGATGCTGTCGGGATCGTTGTTCCGGTTTGGTGAAGCCCATCCCTGGATGAAGACAGCGATGGCGCTGAACCCAATGACTTACGGGATCTCACTGCTGAACGAAAGTCTGGGCATGGAAGGAGTTTTTTCAACGCTGTTGAGCTTGAGTGTTTTGGCGGTATGGACTACTGGATTGTTCGGCATTGCCTTGTTCTGGGTGGGACGTAGTGATCATGCGACGGCGTGAATGGATTGCGGGAGCGCTGGCATTGGCGGGTTGCAAACCTGCAGTGAATCTGCCTGAATTGGGTTCTGTGCCGCCCTTTGAATTCATCAACGAATCGGGGCAGCCTTATGGGAGCGCTCAACTCAAGAGCAAGGTATGGGTGGCAGACTTCTTCTTTACCAACTGCCCAGGACCATGTCCGCGCATGTCGAACCAATTGAAACGCGTGCAACAGGAAACAAGCGGACTAGATAATGTCAGGCTTGTGAGCATCACCGTTGACCCGGACCGGGACACAGCGGCGACTTTGCTGCAGTACTCGAAAAAATTCGGCGCCCGCCCGGAGCGCTGGGCGTTTCTTACCGGACGTAAAGATCTGATTCGGAACCTGATGAGCGAATCTTTCTATCTCGGGTTTGCGGATAGCATGCAGGAACATTCCACCCGATTTGTTCTGGTAGATCAAGCCATGAAAATCCGTGGTTTTTACGACTCTTTCGCCAAAGATGGCATCGATAACCTAATCGAGGATTTGAAACTACTCCATGACCGTACGTGATTTACCAACTCTGAATGCAACGTTGAATGCGCTCTGCACCATACTCTTGCTTTACGGATATTCGTTGATTCGTCAAGGCAGGAGGGAGCAGCACAAGAAAGTGATGCTGAGCGCGTTTGGGGTCTCGATTGTGTTCTTGATTTGCTACCTCGTGTATCACTACAACGTAGGGAGCGTGCCATATCAAGGCCAAGGCGCGATGCGAACGGTGTATTTTGCAATCCTGATTTCGCACGTGGTGTTGGCGGCAACGGTTCCAGTGCTTGCGATTCTAACGCTTTGGAGAGCTTTTCAAGAACGGTTTGACAAGCATCGCAAGATTGCCAAGATCACATTGCCGATCTGGCTTTACGTCTCGGTCACGGGCGTTATCGTTTACCTGATGCTTTACGGAATTTAGCGAGAGCAAGAGCGCCAAGCACGCCAGCGCGAGAGCCCAGCTTGGCTTTCACGATTTTGGGTAGCGGTGCATACCCATTCATCTCCTGCTTCGCCGACTGACGGATCATGTCAATCATGCCGGGGCGCAAGGCAATTCCTCCACCGAGAATCAAGAGCTCTGGTGAGTAGGCGCAGGCCAAATTGACTGCCATCTGCCCGAGATAATGAGCTGTCATCGGCCAAGCCAAATGGTTTGCGGATAGCTCTTCGGCCTTTGCAACGCCCCATCGCTCAGCAATCGCTGGCCCTGCGGCAAGGCCTTCCAGGCAATCCCCATGCACCGGACAGTTTCCAGCAAAGGAGTCGCCGGCGAATCGCCGCACTCTCATGTGGCCAATTTCAGGATGCAGAAGACCGTGGACGAGCTGGCCATGGATCATCGCGCCGCCACCGATTCCGGTGCCAACGGTGACATAAACAAAGTGATCCTTCTGTTGTGCAGCGCCCCAGAGATGCTCACCCAAGGCCGCTCCGTTCACATCAGTATCGAGAGACACAGGACAGCCGAGAGCCTGTTCAACGGCGTCCTGGATCGGGAAGCCCCTCCATTCGAGCTTTGGAGTTAGCTTGCCGATGCGCCCTTTCGAAAGTTCGAGTGGGCCAAAGCAGGCGATACCAGTGGCCTTGACTTTGCGCCCCTCGAAGAACTCGATCACGCGGCGCATCGTTTCTTTGGGGGTTGTCGTTGGGATGGATGTGCTCACCTGGATATCAGAGGGACCGCTGCCGTAGCCGCAGATGAATTTAGTGCCGCCCGCTTCAATCGCTCCGTACATAGTGACAGCTACCAATATAGACTTGATTCATTGATGAAACTTGCATTTTTGTTGTTCCCGCTGATGGCCTTTGGGCAGATCAAACAGAGCTTTATCTATGAGAGTGCGCCGTTTCCGGAGTGTCATGCCTCGACCATCGTCGAGACTGCACCCGGCGAATTTTTCGCAGCCTGGTTCGGAGGCTCTCGCGAGGGTGCAAAAGACGTCGCGATCTGGGGTTCCCGTTGGAAGGAAGGCGCATGGAGCGCTCCGCAGGAAATTGCGAGAGAAACCAATTTCTCCACATACAACCCGGTGCTGTTTCACACCAAGGACAAAGTACTTTGGCTGTATTACAAATTTGGTCTCAGCCCGAGCACATGGAATGGCGCGAAAATTGCGAGCTCTGATGGCGGAAGAACGTGGCGCGACAAAGAGTATCTCGCCGGTGGCGTCTATGGCCCGATCAAGAACAAGCCGCTGGTGATGGCGGATGGCACGATCATTTCGGGCACGAGCGTTGAAACTGACTTTGCCTGGACGGGCTGGGTGGAACGCTCCACCGACAACGGTCAAACCTGGACCAAGCATGGGCCGATTGTGTATCCGGCAGAACCCAAAGGAATCATTCAGCCAGCCGTCGTGACTATAGGAAAGACATTGCGCATGTATATGCGTTCAACGACGAAGATCGGGTTCATCACGTATTCGGATTCGAAGGACGCTGGCAAGACCTGGTCGAGCGCGAAGATTACAAATTTGCCGAATCCGAATAGCGGCATTGACGCGGTAACGCTGAAGGATGGCAGGATTGTTTTGATCTACAACCATACGGCCAAGGGCCGTTCCCCTCTGAACATCGCGGTAAGCAAAGATGGCGACAAGTGGAGCGAGCCGATTGTGCTTGAATCAGAACCCGGGGAATATTCTTACCCTGCGATTATTCAAGCTGCGGATGGCACCGTTCATGCCACCTGGACGTGGAAGCGTAAGCGTGTGAAGCATGCTGCGATTCCGCTCGATGCACTTCCCAAATGAAGGCGTTACCAGATCCCGAGGAACTTCCACCAGAGGAAGCCAACCGTCGTCCATATCAAGAGATTGACGAGGGCGCAAACGAAGCCAATTCGCCACCAATCCTTCATTTCTACGTAGCCTTGCGCGAAGAACATTGGAGATGGAGTTGTGCCGTAGTTGGTAAGCCCTGCCGACAGGCTAGTGAACATGGCAAAGCCGAACGAGGCAAGGCCAGCTGGGGTACCCTGAGCGATGAGGACGGCGATAAAGGCTGGAAACATAGCCAGCATGTGGGCTGTGATGCTGGCAAACGCGTAGTGGGCGAAGAAATAGACCAATAGGGAAACGATCAGCAAGGGCAGCCAATCCAGCCCCGCCAGGGATGCACCGACGGTCTTGGCAAACAAAGTGGGAATGCCAGTGGCGTTCAGGGCTTTGGCGAGATTGATCAGGCCACCATACCAGATGAGCATGTCCCAGGCGGCATCTTCTTTCCGGACGTCATCCCAGGTGAGAACACCCGTTACCAGCAGGGCGGCGGCTCCTAACAGCGCGGGTACCGCGACGTCGAGACGGTGTAAACCCGTCGTGGACCAGCCAATGCAGACACCTGCGAAGACAACACAGAGAATCCATTCCGACGTAGATAGCTTGCCCATTTCGGCAAGCTGACGACGTGCGAAGTTCGCGGCTTCTGGTGTGTGCTGGATTGTTGGTTTGTAGATACGGCTGATCAGGAACGGCACCAAGAGCAGGCTTGCCGCGCCTGGCAACAGGCCGGCGCGGAACCAGGCGAACCAGTCAATTTCGAAACCAGCGATTTTGGCAGCCATCTGAGCAGCCAAAGCATTGGAAGCCTGACCAGTGAGAAACATCGCCGAGGTAATGCAGATGCCTTGATAAACGCTGGTCATGAGGTAGGACCCGATCATTGGTGCCGTTGGACCAGGCTTAGACCCATAGAGTTCTGCGACACCTCTCACAATTGGAAGGATGACTCCGCCGCTGCGGGCACCATTGGAAGGAATGATGGTGGCAAGCACCAGATCGCTGCAGCAGAGCGCGTAGCTTACACCCAACGAGGTTTTGCCGAAGAGGCGCACGAAATAGAGGGCGATGCGCCTTGCCAAACCGGTGTTCAAGAGGCTGCGAGAAATAAAAAACGCTGCCAGCACCAGCCAGGCAGTGGGGTCGGAATAACCCGCAAGAGCTTGCTGAATCGTCAAGCCTCCCACCAGGCTCGACAAGATGATCGCGATCAGAACGAGCGCACCTCCGCTGATCGGCTGGAAGATCATACCGACAACGGTGGCACCGAATAGAGCGAAAAGACGCCATCCAGCAGGCTCAATCGAAGCGGGCCTAGGCACTACATAGGCGATCAAAAGGTAAACGGCCGCCAATAGGCCCAGACCCCAGATTCGTTTCGGCATCCGCGTCACATCACCCTCTCGTTTAGACTGGTATAGAGTTCCACATCATCTCATGATCTCGATCGTCATCCCAATTCACAACGAAGAGCCGTCGATTCTGCCGCTGTACGACCGATTGACTGCAGTGCTCGAAAGATTGCAACGGCCTTACGAGATTTTGTTTGTCGACGACGCGTCAACGGACCGTAGTTTCGATCTTCTAGCAAATCTGGTGGAAACCGATGGCAGGCTGAAGGTCATTCGGCTGCGACGCAACTTTGGGCAAACGCCGGCGCTCCAAGCTGGATTTGACGAAGCCCAAGGCGAAATTATCATATCGATGGATGGAGACTTGCAGCACGATCCGGAAGATATCCCTTCGCTGCTGGAAAAAGTAGAGCAAGGGTGGGATATCGCGAGCGGGTGGAGAAAGAACCGGATCGACAATGCGATCACTCGAAAGATCCCTTCGAGAATTGCCAACTGGTTGATGGCCAAGGCATCCGGCATTGAGCTACACGATTTCGGCACGACGTTCAAAGCGTACCGCTCTGAAATCCTTAAGGACATTAACCTCTACGGCGAACTACACCGGTTTATCCCGGCTCTGGCCAAACTCTATGGCGCACGCGTGATTGAAGTGCCGATCAAGAATACGCCGAGGGCCGCCGGGGACTCCCATTATGGATTGAGCCGAACCTTTCGCGTGCTCTACGACATCCTGACGATCAAGTTCCTGCTCACTTACTTTACGCGGCCGATGCACTTTTTCGGCACTCTTGGGCTTGCCGGCACGATTCTCGGTGGCCTGATTATGGCTTATCTTTTCGTTTACAAGATTACTGGCCATGACATTGTGGTGGAACACGGCCCCTTAATGATGGCAGGAGCTCTACTGTTGCTTGCGGGGATCATGATGTTCTCCACTGGCATCCTCGGTGAGATGTTAATGCGAACCTACTTTGAGAGCCAGGGACGCAGGATTTATGCCGTCCGAGAAGTGCGGACCCGCAAGGAAACGCAGGCTCCCGAGGCGGCTCGTTAGCTAAAACCCTCGCGGTCTGTGTTAGGTTGGACCTTTTGAGTTCGAAACGAATAAGTTCACTATGCTACTTCCAAATTCATACGCATTGACCTTGGCACTGATTGCGGTTTCTATTTTTTGCTGGGGGGCCTGGGCCAGCGCAATCAAGAAGGCCAACTGGAGATTCGAGCTGTCTTATATCGACTTCTCATTGGGCACGTTGCTTGCAAGCCTAATCGCCGCATTTACGGTTGGTTCAATGGGTACAGACCTGTCCGTACAGGATTCGTTCTTGCTGGTCAGCAAACGTCCCATTCTGCTGGCGGTGGCAGCGGGAGCGATCTTCAACCTGGGCAATATGTTGATTATGGCTGCAATCGAAGTCAGCGGTATGAGCGTTGCCATGCCAATCGGGGTTGGCCTTGCCTTGCTTGTCACAGGGATCTGGAATTTCGTTGGGCTGCAAGGCGGCAACCTCTGGATGCTCATTGGTGGCTGTGTTTTGAGCTTGATCGCTTTGGTTTTGGGAGTGGTGGCGCATAGCCAGGTAGAAGCGATTCGCAGAAAAGCGGCAAAGGCAGCAGCGGCAGCGGCGCAACTTGCGGAAGAAGAAGCAGCTGCCGGAGTGGCACCGGTGCGAAAGAAAAAACAAATGGAAGAAGAGAGCCCGGGCGCGTCTCTGGGGATTTTTCTGGCCATTGCCGGCGGGCTTGTCCTGGGAGCTTTCCATCCCGTAATGGCAATGAGCATGGAGGGTGAGCTAGGATTCAGCAATCCTTTTGCGGTGACCCTGCTGTTCTCGATCGGAATTCTTGTGACGACCTTCATCTACAACCTGTACTTCATGAATCTCCCAGTGAAGGGCCTGCCGATTTCGTTCTTCGCTTACTTCACGGGAAAATTTGGACAACATGCGATGGGGTTGCTCGGTGGAATGATCTGGATGATCGGGGCTTGCGCCAATTTTTCTGCCGGCGCCGCGCAGGGCGAGGCGAAGGTCGGAGCCGTGGTAAGCAATATGGCTGGCTATGGGGCGGCGATTCTCAGTATCTTCTTTGGCATGGTTATCTGGAAAGAATTTTCTGAGGCAAAGGGCGGCACACGACGACTGATCTGGATTATGGCTGTGTTTCTTCTGGCCGGAGTCAGTCTGGCCACGATGGCGCTAAAAGCTTAGGGAATCAGAAAACTCTTGAGCATGGAGAGGTTCGCCGGGTCCGCAAGCGTCCCTTGTGCGGATTTTGGGGATCCGCCACCTCTGCCACCCAATTGTGTCAAAGCATCCTTGAGAAGCTTGCCGCAATCCATCTGCAAGCCTGGATGTGCGCCGAAGAGGATACGCCCATCGCCGACTGAAGTGAGAAGAGCGATGGATGCGGAACCTTCGAGAAAAGAATTCATCTTAGATTGAAGATCTTCGGCAAAGGCTGGGAAAGACTCTTCCCAGAGGAAACGCCCAGTGCTATCCGGAAGAGTGTTGGAGTACCTGGTCTTGCCGTGAATAGCGGCAAGTTCCTCAGCCAGCTTTCGCCTTTGCTTGTCGGCCTCAGCCAGCTTTGATTTAGCTTGCCCAGCTTGGGCATCAGCCTCGGCAATCTTTCCTCGAAGAAAAGAAAAAGCGCGCGGACCGCAGTAAAACTCGATACGAAGTGCCTTGCGTACCTTCTCTGTTTTGCCTAGGGCTATCAAACCGATTTCACCTGTGCGGCCAACATGGGTTCCGCCGCAGGCGCTACGATCCAGACCTTCGATGGAGACAACGCGGACGATCCCTTCCCGATCCGGAGGCGTGCGTAAGCCCTGTACTGATGCAGCATCCTCAAACGCAATCTGGATGGGACGATTCTTAAGAAGCCTGTCGTTGGCGCGCTTTTCGATTTGCTCCAGGAGCGAAATGGAAGCGGGTTGAGGCTCCACATCAACGGTGGCGTACGTAGCGCCCATTTGGAAGCTGACGGTCTTGAGCCCAAACTCCTCTTCCATGACGGCACTGAGCAAATGCTGGCCCGTATGTTGCCGCATGTGGTCGAGCCGTCGGGAGGCATCGATCTGGCAGTTTACAGTTGAATGCTCAAGTGGAAGAGGTTTTGAAAGGGAGTGTGCAATTGTGCCATTGTCATCGACGACGTCGAGGACGGGGCAATCCTGAATTGAGCCGATGTCATGGGGCTGACCGCCAGAAGTGGGGTAAAAGGCAGTGCGATCCAATACAATGCTTAGGCCGTCGTCGGAGCGCCAAACAACGGAAGCATCAAATTGCCAGAGGTAAGAATCGTGGAAGTATAGTCTTTCGGTCAAACCGATACTTTAGCGCATTGGTGAATGGAGCCACAAGAAAGAGATTGCGTCCTCGTGGCTCGAATGATCTACTACTGTTGCGTTGCGATCTTGACTCGGTTCGTTAGCTGGTTGTTGTACTCAATGGACAAGTCGTAGGCATCCTGTGTGGGGATTCCTGGGGGAACTTGCACATTGATTTGGAACAACCCTACAAAGCCCGGAGTTAAGCCAGCAAAGGAAGCTTGCTGCGCGATCGAGCTATCGAACAAGCCAGGAACTCCAAAGCGGACAACCACATTGGAAAGCTGGGCCAAGGGACTGGTTGGGGAAGCAGCTCCGGTTTGAACCGGCGGAGTCGTCTGGCCAAATCCGATGGCATAAATGACGAGCGTTTCTCCGGCGCGAACCGGTTTCGAAACGAAAGTACCCAGACGGATTGCTGGGGGCATCGGCAACGTGCCATCCGCATTCACAATGATGCCGTAGCTGAGCCCCGGCCAAACAAGAATGCGGCCAGCTTGAGCGGCAATATTGACGCTCGCTCGATTGCCAATCGCTCCATTGCGCTCCACCTGAACGATCGCATCTCCGCCCAGTGTTTCGAATGGAACCTGGAAATTGATCTGCCCTGCAGAGGTGAAATAGAGGGGTGCTGCTGTACCGTTCACCAGGACTCGCACACCGCCGAGCGTGGTCGGAAGCGGAGCCCCGGGTGCGAAGTTCAGCCCATCCGCAAAGAACTCGCCAAATACTGCGGCAATCGTACCCACGCCTAAGGAGTCGCCTCTTGCAAAGGTGGCATTGTTCAAAATACCCCCAGTTGAAATCGTGGGCGGCGGTGTGGCGATCACTTCCATTTCTACCGGAACTGCAAGGTTGGGTGCATTGATCGAATTGGTCGTGAAGTTTACCGTGCCGCGATAAGTACCCGAAGAGAGAGACCCGGGCGTGAGCGTAATGGCTGCTCCCGAAAAGGAAGTCGAGAGAGTAGCGCTGAGCCACCCAGTTCCATTCGTTGGTGTTGCGGTGACTGCAGAGACGGCCAATGTACCCAAGCCGCGATTTGCGACTCCGACGTTGACGACAGAAGCAGCACCGTTCTGAGCCACGCGCGTGCTGACCGCAGTGGGGCCGGAAAACGCGATCGGTTGAGAGGTAACCACCAATCGGGTTTGCACCGATTTGTTATCACCCGCAAATGCCGAGCCGCCCAGTTGAATGTTGCCATTGTAGGTACCTTCGGGCATGCCGGGAAGATGTCTGCCGGAGATCCGATAGGGTTGGACGAAGCGGAAACTGCCCTGGCCCTCGTAGGCGATGGTGAGCCAAGCACCACCGGAAGTAGTTGTGGCGTTGGTCGTCAGCACGCTATTGGTTGAGAATGTTGCACTGTCGCTCCCACCGTTGGGAGGAGTGTAGAGAAAAACCGTGTCCGGCACACCACCGCCCATTTGGACCGTGACGGAAATCGTCTGCGGGGCATCGATTGCATTGGGATCACGAACTGTGATTAGCCCCGTGTAGATACCGCGGGCGAGTGTAGCAGTATTGAGAGAGACACTGATCGGGATACAAAGGTTTTGCTGGACTGCGATTTGACAGGGTCGCTGCGGTGCTGCGGAGGCGGTCAACCAAGTTGAATTGGAGGAGAACGTCAGAGCAAGGTTGCCTGTTCCCGCGTTGAAAGCCTCAATCGTTTGCGCAGCACCATTGCTGCCGGCGGCGACAGAAATGGGTCCAAGCGCGGTGTCTGTAAGCCTGAGTTTTGCTTGGGCAAAAGCGGATCCTGCGCCCAGAAGGGGCAGAATCGCGATGGCCAAAGCGGGGTTAAGAAGGAGTCTGAGAGCTCGTTGAAAGCCGGTCGAGGTCACACCCAATCGAGTGCGCCCTTCTTGCGAGCCCAAATGTAACCGGCAATAAGAATTGAGAGAAATAGCGTCACCTCCGCTACCCCAAACCAGCCCAGTTGTTTGTAACGGACGGCCCAGGGGAATAGAAAGATCGTTTCCACATCAAAAATCACGAACAGAATCGCGACGATGTAAAAGCGAACTGTAAATCGGCCGCGGGAGCTGCCCTCCGCTTCGATCCCACACTCGTAGGCCTCAAGCTTGGCTGGGTTTGGAATAGAAGGACGAAGAAGGCGGGCGACAATCAACGCGATGACGGGAAACGCGATTGCGATAGCCAGAAGGAAGAGAATCGGCAAGTAGCCTTCCGGCATGTCCTCAGCATACCAAAAACAAGTCAAACTGCAACGCAAAACTTCAGCTGATAATAATGTTGAAGCATCGAACCGAATATGTTGCGCTCGATACGGGAACAGATCGACACAATTTTCCGCGAAGACCCCGCGGCAACCAGCATGCTCGAAGTGTTGCTGTGCTACCCGGGATTGCATGCCGTCGTGCTGCACCGGATAGCTCATTCGCTCTACGGGCTGCGGCTCAGACTGTTGGCTCGCCTTGTATCTCAATTGGTACGTTGGTTTACGGGAATTGAAATACACCCTGGCGCAACGATTGGCCGCCGATTCTTTATTGACCATGGCATGGGCGTTGTAATCGGCGAGACCGCTGTCATCGGAGATGACGTCATCTTGTATCAAGGTGTGACCCTGGGGGGCACCGGCAAAGACCGCGGGAAGCGCCACCCCACATTAGGCAATCGTGTCGTGGTTGGCACCGGCGCCAAAGTGCTGGGCAATATCTCGCTGGGAACAACGTCAAGATCGGGGCGGGCAGTGTGGTGGTTCACTCGGTTCCCGACGATTCGACGGTAGTGGGCATTCCGGGAAGAGTCGTCAGAACCCGTGGCCAAATCGCGGACGATCTGGAACACGGAAAACTGCCTGACCCGCAGGGACAGGATCTGGAGAACGTGCAGCAACGTGTGGATCAATTGGAATCAGTGATTCGTGCTTTGCTCGAAGAGAAAACGAAGCCATGAAGTGGGCCCTGTTGCTTTTCCTTGCACAGCTCGCCAGCGCGCAAATGACTGTGCGCTACTGGGCGGGGATGCACGAAAAGGCGGAATTGGCTCAATGGGCTATGGAAGCATGGGCAGACGCCTCAGCCGGACTTTTGGTTGTAGAGCGAGTTCAGGATGTGAATCAGGCGGATGTGAGATTCCGCTGGATTGACCCGGAGCGCCGCGGGCTGTATGGGCAAAGTTATGCGATCAAACGAGATGGCAAAACGATTTCAGAGATCGTAGTAAATCCAAATCTCGCAAGCCTGGGGCCGGACATGGCGAAAGCCTCACAAAACGATCCTCTGTACGCGGAAGTGATTCTATTCCTGACCTGCGTGCATGAAGCGGGTCATGCGCTTGGGCCAGTACATACACGAGACTACGCCGACATTATGTATTCGTTTGAGTATGGCGGGGACTTTGTAGGGTATTTTCAGCGATATCGAGTTCGCTTAAAAACCCGGGCTGACATCAAGAAAAACTCTCCGCTTTCCGCCCAAGATATCTTGCAGCTTAAGGCTGCGGCGCGACACCAGTCGCAAAGCGAAAAGCGTTAAGTCGCAGCTGCTCGAGTTCCGCTTCGCTGAAGCCTGCATTGCGTGCATGTTGAAATTCATCCTCAATGCCGGTCTTGAAAAATGCGGGATCGTCCGTATTCAGAGTGATTGGCACACCCGCATCAAATAGACGCTTCACGGGATGTACATCATAAGAACCAACAGCTCCAGTCATGACGTTGGACGTGATAGAAATATCGAGCGGGATCTGACGCCGAGCTAGCTCCGCCACCAACTTTGGGTCTTCGATCGCGCGAATCCCGTGTCCGATCCGATAGGCTCCTACCTCGAGCGCTCCCCAAACATTTTCTGCGCTCGACGTTTCACCCGCGTGAGGGAGAATTTTCAAGCCGGCTTCGCGAACCAGATCGAAGGAAGGACGAAGCAGCGCCCAAGGCGTTCCAGTTTCATCACCACCGATTCCGAAGCCGACCAGGGAGGGATGGCGGCAGTCCATGGTGAGTTTCGCAGTTTGAAGTACGTGATCGGCACCAAACTGACGAACGGCGTCAAAGACCCAGCAAACCTGAAGTGGGGCTTGCTGCCCTTCTTCGATCAGCGCTTCCGCGATGGCTCTTGCATCCTGATTTCGCCACAAGCAAACACCAGCGGAGTGGATCAACTCGGCGTAGACGATGCCCTGGGCATGAAGGCGAGCAAAGGCCCGCCGGGCGAGCAGGCGAAACGATTCCACAGTCTGCAACTGCATTACCGCAAATTTGAAGCTGCTCAGAAATCCAGGGAAATCGCTAAAGGACATCTGTCGATCAACATCAGCCCGGGCCAGTGCCGGATTGATTGCGAGCAGAGTTTCCTCATCCAAACATCCTTCGAGATGCAAATGCAATTCGGCGTACCGCTGGGAACTTGCCATAATACCTATGATGCTCCCAGGCGAGGTTCACGCGATCGTTAACGGGTACCATGGCGATCCCCGTAAAATTCTCGGCCCCCATCAATTCAAAACTGATGAGTGGGAAGTGCGCGCATTTCTACCTCAGGCTGAATCTGCGAATGTACTGATTAAAGGCAAATCGCACGCAATGAAGCGTGAGGATCCGGCTGGATTCTTCTCCTTACCGCTGAAGGGCGAAATCGGAAAGTATCGAATTGGATATCGAACCTGGCAGGGTAACGAAAAAGAAATTGAAGACCCCTATCGCTTCGATTCTCTTTTGTCGGCTTTCGATCTGCATTTGTTCCTGGAGGGAACAAACTACGAGGCGTATCGTACGTTCGGTGCGCATGTAGTGGAACTTGAGGGAGTGAAGGGTGTTCGCTTTTCGGTTTGGGCGCCGAACGCGGAATCCGTTCAAGTGTGTGGAGTGTTCAATCATTGGGACAAGAACTGCCACCCGATGATGCCTCGAGAAGGAGGCGTGTGGGAACTGTTTATTCCCGGGCTTGGCGGCGGAGAAATTTATAAATTCTTCGTTCGATCCCGACTCAATCTCCACCAACAGATGAAAGCGGATCCCTACGCTGCATTTGGAGAGATCGCTCCACGCAATGCATCTGTGGTGTGGGAAGAGCAGCCCTACGACTGGCAGGATGCGGAATGGATGCGCGAGCGTGCCGCAGGAGACATTCTGCATCAGCCTGTTTCGATCTATGAAGTTCATCTTGAGAGCTGGATGCATGGGGCGCATAACAAGCCCCTCAGCTATCGGGAGCTGGCTTCCCGGCTCGTCAGCTATGTAAAAGATCTTGGCTATACACACATTGAGTTGATGCCAATTCTCGAACATCCTTTTTCTGGCTCTTGGGGATATCAGGTTACCGGCTATTTCGCCCCGACTTCACGATTCGGCACCCCGGATGACTTTCGCTACTTTGTGGACGCTTGCCATCAATCGGGGATCGGCGTGATTTTGGATTGGGTGCCCGCGCACTTTCCCAAAGATGCACATGGATTGGCGCTCTTTGACGGGACACGGCTCTATGAACACGAGGACCCGCGCAAGGGCGAACAGCTCGACTGGGGAACTCTGATTTTCAACTTCGGCCGCAACGAAGTGAAGAGTTTTCTTTTGTCCAGCGCCATGAAATGGCTCAAGGAATTTCACATCGATGGATTGAGGGTTGATGCAGTCGCATCGATGTTGTACCTGGACTACTCAAGAGAAGGCAAAGAGTGGATTCCGAATCAATTTGGGGGACGGGAAAATCTGGAGGCAATCTCATTCTTGAGACGCTTCAACGAGTTGTGCCATTCGGTTTCCGGCGCATTCACAGCGGCAGAGGAATCGACAGACTTCCCGGGTGTCACTCGCCCGGTATTCCTTGGCGGCCTCGGATTCACCTTCAAATGGAACATGGGCTGGATGCACGACATGTTCCGGTACTTCAAGTTCGACCCGTTGTTTCGGCGCTACCATCATCAAAACATCACCTTCAGCCTGTTCTACTCATTTAACGAGAACTACTTGCTGCCTGTCAGTCATGACGAAGTGGTGCATGGGAAATCCAGCCTGATCGGAAAAATGCCCGGAGACGAATGGCGTAGATTCGCCAACGTACGTGCATTTCTCGGATACATGTATGGACATCCAGGCAAGAAACTCCTCTTCATGGGTCAAGAGTTTGGGCAGTATGAAGAGTGGTCAGAAAAGAGACCTCTTCGGTGGGAGTTACTTCAGTTCAGCCTGCATGCAGGGGTCCAGCGCCTTGTAAGGGATTTGAACCGGCTGATGGAGGATAACCCACCGCTGTATGAAGTCGATTCGCACTACGAAGGGTTTTCGTGGATTGATTTCAACGACACCGAGAACTCTGTGATTTCCTTTATTCGCTATTCAGCGAACAAGAAAAGTATGCTCGTGTTCGTTTGCAACTTCACTCCGCTGGTAAGGGAAAACTACCATTTGGGTTCGCCTGTGGCCGGTGTCTGGAAAGAGATCCTCAATACCGATTCAGCTGAATATGGCGGCAGCGGTGTAGTGATAACAGGTGAGATTCAGACCGAATCGGTGGAGTCTCACTTCCACCCGCAAAGGTTTACGCTCAGACTGCCACCGCTATCTGTGATTGTGCTTAAGCAAGACTCTGCTGATACCACTGAAATGTTCGACGAAGCCCCTCTTCGAAGGTAAACTGCGGTGCGTGGCCGAGAAACTTGACGGCCGAATTGGTGTCGGCCTGTGAGTGCTTCACATCTCCCCGGCGGGATGGCCCATAGTTGGCCTGCAACTCACGGCCTGCGATCTTCTGAAGAATCGACCAGGTTTCGTTCAAGGTGTAACGATTACCATTACCCGCGTTGAACACTCGGCCGCTCACGCCGGGAGCCTGTGAAGCTTTCCAAACCAAACCTGCCACGTCTTCCACATAAGTGAAATCGCGGCTCTGCTCCCCATCGCCAAAGATCGTTGGAGCTTGCCCTGTGATCAGCGACTTCATGAACAGACTCAAGACGCCGCTATAGGCACTGCCTGGATCCTGACGAGGCCCGAAAACATTGAAGAATCGAAGCGATACCGTTTCAAGCCCGAAGCAGGCTGAGAACACGCTGGCGTAATACTCGCCCATGAGCTTTTGCGCAGCATAGGGACTTTTCGGGTTCGGCTGCATGGTCTCGACCTTGGGCAGAATCTCGGTATCTCCGTAGGCGGAGCTCGATGCCGCATAGACGACACGCTTCACTTTGCGATCCGCAGCGGCGCGGAACACATTGAATGACCCGTTGATGTTCACGTCATGAGAAGGGATTGGCTCTACGATGCTGCGCGGAACGCTTGGAATGGCGGCAAGATGAAAAACGTAGTCTGCATTCTCCATCGCGGAATGCACCGCATCATAATCGCGAATGTCGCCTTCGATGAGCGACACACCACTGTCTAAGCCATAAAGGTTCGACTTGTGGCCACTGTTCAAGTTGTCAAAAGCAACGACCAGATCCACACCAGATTGTCGAAGGTGCCTCACCAAAGCAGATCCAATAAATCCTGCACCACCCGTTACGATCGCCTTCATGAATTCAGCGCCTCCTCAATCTTTCTGTTCAGATAATCGATGCTCTCCTTGGCCAGCACTTCTGCACCAGGGCTAAAGTCGAAAGCTTCCATCGAAATCCAGCCTTGATATCCCAACTGATGAAGCCGCCTAAACACGGAAACAAAGTCGTAATCGGCTGTCCCGGGGTGACGCCCGTCGTTCTCGTTCACGTGGACATGCCGGATCCATTCAAAATGCCTTTCGATTAGATCGGCGTGGGGGATTACTTCGTCCACCGCATTGTGAGTGTCGAACATGGTTTGAATGGCTGGGCTTCCGATGGACTTCACGTGGGCCACCGCTTCGTCGAGCGTGAGCACAACATCTGTTTGCTCTCGCGGTAATGCTTCGATAAGAATCTTGACCCCACGCTGCTCGGCGTGAGGGGCAACGGATCTCAGCCCGTCCACATAGTTCCTGGTTGCCTCGGCAACGCTAATGCCACCCGTAGCAGAACGCTGCTTGGGGCTACCGAAAACCATCACTCCATTGGGGCCAAGATCAGCGCAAAGATCGATTAGATTTCGGACATGTTCCCAGCTTGCAGACCTCAGTGCTTCATCCGGAGTGGTGACATGCAGTGTTTTGGGACAGACCATGAGCCAGTGCAAACCGACGAAGGAAAGGCCCTCTCCCGCCATGATCTCTTTCAGTTCCTTGCGCCGTGCTGAGGAAACCTCAAGCGGGTCGCTCGCCAGGGTGAATGGGGCAATTTCAATTCCCTGGTATCCGAGCCGCTTCATCGTTCGGCATGCTTCAGTAAAATCCCACTTCTCAAAGGCCTCATTGCAAATTGCGTGGCGAAACTCCATTTATTTTTTCCTTGCGACTACGATCAGATTCAGCCCACTCCAGGGCAGGATCGAATCAAAAAGTTTTGTAAGCCAAACGGTCTTGTCGAATAGTTTCAAGTTCAACTTGTTGATCTTCTCGCTTCCAAGCAATCCGCCAAAAACGGCCCAAGCAAGCTTGCCGACCTTGTTCAACTCTCTGGTTTGCTCGACGACAAATTCGTTTTGCTCGACCATTGAGACCAGTGATTGCTTTGTGAAGCGGTGCTTGTAGCCCATGCCGCGATCGAGAGAATTGAGTCGATTGCCTTGAGGAACGGAAATCACAAGATTGCCACCCTGCCTGAGACAAACTGCCATGCGCCGCAAGCTTTTCGCTGGATCCTCAGCATACTCAAGAGTCTTGAGAAGAAGCGCGGTATCAAAACTATCGTCGAGGTCGGAAAACCCACGTTCGTCTTCGGCACCCAAATCGCGGACCTCCACATTGGGTGTACGCAGAAAACGGTTACGCAGGGAATGTAAACTCAGCGGATCGGTTTCGGCCGCGAGATAGCGAAGCCTCTTGCCCATCAACATCCCGCTCAAGCTTCCAAGCCCCGCCCCCAGCTCAATGACACGATCACCCAAATGAGGCCTCACAATGGATACCAGCCAATTGAGATAGGCGGGGGTTCCTGTCATTGTATTGAGGTAGTTGCGGCCATAGCTCTCTTTGTAAAGGTCATCGACAAGCCAAAAATAGAGAACGACTCCCAGGGCTTTGACGCCATCCTTCCATCCAATCTTCTTGCCTTCCTCATAGGTTCGGCCGTGATAGCTGATCGGCACTTCATAGATGCGAAGCTTGCGTTTCGCGCATTTCATCGTGATCTCAGGTTCGAAACCGAACCGGTCTGAGCGGACGGGGATACTCTTCAACAAATCGGTTCGAAACACTTTGTAGCAGGTCTCCATATCGGTGAGATGGAGATTAGAGAACATGTTTGAGGTCAGCGTCAGAAACAGATTGATCATGGAGTGCCAGAACGGCAACACTCGACGTTGCTCACCAGACAGATATCTGCTGCCGAAAACAGCATCAGCCCTGCCGGACAGCAAAGGAGCCATCAAGACGGGATATTCGCTCGGATCATACTCTAGATCTGCATCCTGAATCAGGCAGAAGTCACCTTCTGCCTTCTCAATCGCGAACCGGACTGCCGCTCCCTTACCCTGGTTGACTTCATGCCTGAAAAGGCGAATTTCAGGATGGTTGGCGGCAAACTTTTTTAGAATTTCGGAGGTCCCATCCTTTGAGCAATCATCGACAATCACGAGTTCTCTTTCAAGGTTTTCCGGCAATGGAGCCGCCAAGACCATGGACAAACTCTTCTCAACAACCGTGCGCTCATTGTAAACAGGAATCAGGATCGAGAGTTTCATCAGCAATCCTTTAATATACCCGCCTGAGAGAAGAGTTCGGATAGAATCGAAGTCAACATGGAAAACCAGACACCACGTCGCTCTTTTCTGGCAGCCTCAACGGCGGCTTTTTCGATTGTTGCCCCGCAGTCCGTTCGCGGATCTCAGGCAAACTCAGCTTTGTCGGTTGGCCTTATCGGTTGTGGCAATCGGGGTATGTACGTCAGTGGAATTTTTGCGCGCAACGAGTACGCCAAAGTGACCAAGATTTGTGACATATATGACGATAAGCTGGCCGCGGGAAGAGCCAAGTACAGCGGCGCCCAAGAGTTCAAAGACATCAAAGAGCTGCTGGCCTCCGATGTGGACGCGGTTCTGATCGCCACTCCGATCGTGTACCACCCAGAGCATTTCGAATTGGCCACCAAAGCGAAAAAGCACATCTACATGGAAAAGGCAGCTGCGATCGACGCCAAGGGTTGCATGCGCGTCTTGAAAGCAGCGAAAGCGGCCGACCCAACCAAGAGAATCTCGATGGGCTTTCAACAACGCTACGGCAAGGACTACCGCCACGCACATGCGCTGATCAATTCCGGTCAACTCGGAAAGATTCGCATGATTCGCGCAGCGTGGCTGGGCACAGGCCCTGCCTACAAACCCAATTTCACGGGGCAGGAAGAAAAGATCCGCAATTGGTATTTCTACCGCGATATGTCGGGCGACATCATCACCGAGCAGGATTGCCACAACATCGATGTGCTCCACTGGTTCACGGACAAAAACCCCGTTAAAGCCGCCGGCTACGGTACTCGTGCAATGCGCAAAGAAGGCGATGTGCTCGATTCGCTGTCAGTGACCTTTCAATACGCCGATGGGCTTGTGGCTAGCTTTTCGGCCAACCAGTTTGGCTCCGGCCAAGCCTTCCAGGACGTCAGCGAGACCTTTATGTGCGACGAAGGCACGGTTCGCACTTCGAGAAAAGGTATTAGCGTTTGGCGCAAAGGCATGAAGGAAGCCGAAGAGTGGCCGACCACTTACGACATCACTATTGACGCGGTGAACGAATTCGTCGAAGGTTCGCGCACTGGCAAATTGGAAAACGCCGCCATCTGGGGTGCAGAATCCACAATGGCCGCCGTGATGGCCCGTGAAGCCATTTACACAGGCCGTGAAGTGACGTGGGATAAGGTCAGCAAAGGCTAGGGCCGCGCTGCTCGAATCTCTTCAACAATGATTTTGGTGAAGGCCGTAACGAACGGCCTGCCCGAATTTACTATGTTTTCGACATTCATGTAGTCGAGCTCGATATCGGGCCTCACGCCTACGTTTTCGATGAATGGCGATCTCGGAAAGCCTTCGTAAGATCTCTCCACCGAGCGAATCACCAGGGAATCGGTGAAAGACGTGGCCGTCTCAGACCACGGTCCAGAGCGAGCTTGATTCACGTTTCCACCAGCTCCGTTCGTTCTCATGCCAACCAGCTTTCCTCGACGATTGTCTTGAATCATCCCTGCAAATGAATCAGCTGCCGAAGTGGAGAAGTCGTCCACCAGCAAGATCATGGGCTTTCGATAGGCAAAGCTATAGCTGCTCTCCTGAAAGTCCAACGAGCAAGTTGGGATCGAGCCCGTCATTCCACGACCGTTGTTGTACGCAGCGACAACCAGGTCCCGCTGAAATTTGAACGTGTCAATGAAGTATTGTGGATCGTCGAAGAATTCAGAAAAAAGCGCTTGCGTATCGAAGTAGCTGATCCAATTCAGGCTGGGACGAATTGACACCCCATCCACAGTGAAGCGATTGGGAATCAACATGGCTGAGGCTTCGACGATTGCGCAGTCTGCCCCGCCAGGATTACGCATCACGTCCACGACCAAGCCATCGGTATTGTTGTTGAAATACGCAATTTCGGAGTTGAGCTGATTCAACTGAGCAATGGTATAAAAACTGAAGTTCCGTATTCTCAGAAGCCCAATGCGCTGACCCTCGGAAATATAGGTTCCTGTAAAGAACACGTCATTCGCCCCGCGGCCTAACCTTTGCACAAACCCGGCAGGCAGGGCCCAAATCGGAGCCGGGCGGTCCAACCCGCGCACAGAATCCAGTTGCATCCGCGATCCGTCTTCGTTGCCTACAACGTTCTTTTGTCGACCTACACGGTACCTGGCTAGTCTCGACTGTTTCGCAAGATATCGCCCAGGACGGGTTTCCGCTCGGTCTTGACCATCAAGCTCAGGCTCGAGGTTTTCCTCCGTCAACGCCAATCCAGAAAGCGCTGATCGAGGAGCCGCCGTGCTTCCCAAGTCGCGAATCGGAAATCCAGACTTGTCCCATTTGATTCGATAGGTCTCCGTCGCTCCGCTTCGTCTGCGGATCACCACGGTGCTTTCGTCAGGAAGATGCACAGCAAGGGGCGTTTGGTATTGGGCGCGAAGCGTGACACTTGAGATTGCGTAGCGAAGCGTAGCGCGTGGGTTGCCCCATCCTTGCTCTTTCTCCAGTTCGCGAGCAACCTCGATCGCAGGCACGCCATCGAGACTCACGAACTCATCGCCCTCGGCAAATGGATACCGGGCCCGCGGCAGCAAGAAACGGTCGATGACATCAATCACAACCTTGCCGTCGTAGAGATCGCAATAAAAACCAAGATCCGCGAGGAAGTTTGACTCCATCGTCACGCTGGTGTGCGTGTCTTTGAAGCTGGCTGCATATTCCATCAGCACCTTTACGTGCTCAAGATCATTCTTGGCAGCGCGAACACGCTTGATCCACTCGCCCGTCTCGAAGATGTTGATGCCAAGAGCCTGCAACTTCCAGTTCGCCGGGGCATAGCTCTTTGCGTAAATCGCGGATAGCGACTGGAAATCCTGAACGCGTTGTTCTTCGGTTAAAGCGGCTTGAAGCTGGCAGCAAGCCAGCAAAGCGAAAGTAAATGAAAATCTGGTTTTCAAAATTCTTCTCCCGTTGTCGGACAATAGTGAGATCGACATCATAGGAACCGAAAGCTTGTCTCAAGTCATTCTAGAAACTCAACTCCCTGGAATCCCGCTTCATGCTCGCGGCAAAGTACGGGACGTATACGCGATAGACGCGGAAACCCTGCTCTTTGTTGCGACCGATCGGATCTCGGCGTTTGACTATATTCTTGCATCCGGAATTCCAGACAAAGGGCGCGTACTCACACAACTGTCGTTGTTCTGGTTCGATTTTCTCGCCGACTTGACGCCGAACCATCTCTTGACCGCCGACATCCGCGAGTATCCGATCTCTCTTCGCGGTTACCAGGATCAACTCGAAGGCCGATCGATGCTGGTGCATCGGGCGAAGATGATTGAGGTCGAGTGTGTCGCAAGGGGCTATCTGTGCGGTTCCGGCTGGAAAGACTACGTCGCCCATCAGAGCATTTGCGGAATCGACTTGCCCGCAGGACTTGAGGATGGCAGCAAACTGCCCAAGACGATCTTTACTCCTGCAAGCAAAGCTCACACTGGCCATGATGAGAATATCTCTTTCGCCACTGTCACAGATCGAATTGGCTCCGCTCTCGCGGAAGAACTTAAGGCCAAAACGCTTGCCATTTATGAAAAGGCAGCTGAATATGCGGCCACCAGAGGAATTTTGTTGGCCGATACAAAATTTGAATTCGGCTTTGTCGGCGACACGTTGGTGCTCGGCGACGAAGTGCTTACGCCGGACAGCTCAAGATTCTGGCCGCAAGGCACATGGAAGCCGGGCGGGGCGCAACTTTCCTACGACAAGCAATACGTTCGGAACTACCTGGAACGCATTGGCTGGAATAAGCAGCCCCCGGCACCGGCACTGCCTGACGATGTGGCCATGGAGACATCCAACAAGTACAAAGAGGCATATCGCTTGATTACAGGCAAGGAATTGCGCTAGCCATGAATTGGCTTGACCTGACGCTGGCTGCAATCATTAGTACTTCCATCGGCACGGGGATCTGGAAGGGTTTTTTCCGTCTCTCGATCGGCCTGGCTGCAACCGTGCTTTCGATATTGCTGGCCTGCTGGTTTTATGGCTTGGCTGCGTCGCTCTACACGCCTTATCTAAAACAAGAAACACTAGCGAATTTCCTTGGCTTCGTAACGATTCTCGTGGTGGTTCAACTTTCAGGAGTTCTTTTGGCAAAGTTGCTAGCGATGTTTTTCAAGCAAGCCGGCCTTGGATGGGTGGACAGGCTCTTAGGCGGGGTATTCGGATTGGTGCGTGCGGTATTGATCACCAGCGTTCTGGTAATGATTCTGACGGCGTTTTCCTGGAGCCCCCAGCCGACAGCTGTTGCCGAATCGCGCATTGCGCCTTACGTCATGGAAAGCGCGAGATTGCTGGTCTACCTCACACCGCGGGAGATCCGTGATGGCTTCCACGAAAACTACGAGAAACTGAAGGTAACGTGGAAGAAAACCTTACAGGACACCCTCAAGAAAGCGCCGCAGGCCTTCGAGCAGTAGCGCCGATCCAGTCTCCAGGGCTGCTGATCTTCGACCTCGACGGAACCTTAATCGACTCCAAGCAAGATCTGATATCCAGCGTGAACGCCACGCGAGTGCATATGGCTTTACGACCGCTGCCCGGCGAACTGGTCGCAAGCTATGTTGGCAACGGTGCCCCAGTGTTAATTCGAAGAGCAATGGGCGAGGGCGCCAGCGATCAGGCAGTTGAGACAGCCCTTGACTTCTTCATCCGTTACTACCACGACCATTGTCTGGATGCCACGCGACTCTACCCTGGAGCGCAAGAAACCTTGGATGTCGCGCGCGACAAGGGAATCCACCTGGCGGTTCTGACCAACAAACCGGTTCGCATCAGCCATGTGATTCTCGATGGCCTCGGCTTGCAAAATGTCTTCTTTAAGATCTACGGGGGCAACAGCTTTCCAGCCAAGAAACCCGATCCGATTGGTATCGACACATTGAGAAGTGAGTCTGGCGTTGCTGCAGAGCGAACCGTAATGATCGGAGATTCTTCCGTCGACATCATGACCGCTCGCAATGCCAAGGTGCGCTCCGTGGGTCTAACCTACGGCCTGCAACCAGAGTCAATGAAAGAAGTACCGCCGGACCTGCTGCTCGACAGAATGGAAGATCTGATTCCGTATCTATGAAGCTGTATTGCTGCTTGCTAACGGCCATCCTTTGCCAGGCGCAAGGAACCACCTGGCGCGAAGCAGCACCGTTGCTGGACCGGTGGTGCAATGGGTGTCACCGAGCGGGCCAAGTGGGTCCGTTCGATTTCACAACTTACGAGGGAGCATCCGCCTATGCTCCCGAAATTGCTCGCTACATTATCGGCAACAAGATGCCTCCATGGCGAGCAAAGCCTTCACCACTGGCTTTTTCGAATTCACGGGCCATTCCTGAGGAAGCGATTGCAACGATCCTGAATTGGATCAATGGCGGAACTCGACCTGGGACACCGACGACCCTGCCCAAACGCAACCCGCAATGGAATCTTGGGACGCCCGATCTGGTGGTGGCGCAACCGACGGAACACACCGTATTCGCTGAGAAGACAGTGGACATCATCACGTTTGAAGTTCGCGCCGAAGAACTTGGCAGTCAACTTGAGGATCGGTTCGTTCAGGCAATTGAGCTCAGGCCCTCGAATCGGAACCTGCTGCATCATGCCATCTTGCGAGTTGGCTCAACACCGATTGCCGCCTTGGCGATGTGCGACAACGGAGTTCGTCTGCCGGCAGGTATTGGCTGGAAACTCCCCAAGGGAAAATCTCTTTCGATTGAGCTTCACTATTTCAAACGCAATTTGCGACTTGGTCGGGATCTGACGAAAGTCGCACTTTACTTCAGCCGGCAAACCCCGCGCCGCCTGGCTTCACTCGTTGAAATTACGAAAGCAGACATTCGAATTCCGGCAGGCGCGAATTTGCATCCTGAGAAAACTTCTTTCGCCATGACCAGCAATGTTCAACTACATGCCGTCCTTCCGGTGTTTCAGTTGCTCGCCGCCGATGTGCGGTTGAAGGTCAAGGGACAGCGAGATTTCTTTCTTTGGATCGAGCCCTTCGAACATCATTTAATGTCGAGCTACCAATTGGCCCGGCCGCTGCCCCTCGCCAAGGGCGAAGTTCTTGAGGCCCAGGCAATCTATGACAACTCCACGCAGAATCCATACAACCCTCATCAAAAGCTGCGCGAGGTAAGATTCGCCGAGAACGGCCTCGACGAGACTTTCCGAATCTGGTTGACCATTTCGCAATGATTCCGCATCGGCGCATCACAACCAAAAACTCGATGGGGTGGAGCTCCAACACGCTCAATGAGCTGAGCGAGATGTTCGTCGATTTCTGCAAGCCCGGCCATACGGTCCTTGATATTGGCGCAGCTATGGGTGTCGCGTCGCTTCCGGCTCTGGCCGCAGGGGCCATTGTTCATGCCAACGACGCCTCAGCAGAGCATCTCAAACAGTTGGCCACGCTTGTGCCGGAAGAATCAAAGCAACGACTAATCCTGCATCCTGGGCGATTCCCGAAAGACCTAAAGCTGCCACCTGATTCCATCGACGCTGTCCACGCCTCAAACGTGTTTCACTTCCTGACGGGTCGTCAGCTTGAGTTGGGCGCTTTACTCCTGCACCGCATCCTGCGCCCTCAGGGGCGGCTGTTCGTCATTGCCGCTACACCTTACATGGCTCCGTTCTCGTCTTTCATCCCAGAATTCGAATCCTCGCAATCGCAGTGGCCGGGTTGGATTGAGAATACGCGACGAGTCTCCCAGCATCGATTGCTCGATCAATTGCCAAAATCGATCTTGCTTCTGGATGACCGCGTATTGAGGCGCGTTTTCGCGGATACGGGCTTTATTGTCGAGAAGTGTTGGATGTTCCGCAGGAGAGACCTACCGCAGAGTATTCATTGGGATGGGCGCGAGAATGTAGCGCTCATCGCGCACAAGGCCTGATCAGCCAGACGATAGGTATTCGCCGCAGCCGTCACTGTATCCTGAATCGGCTCGGCGTATCCGCCTCCGAGCGTCACCACGCAAGGAATGTGCAACCTGGCGACGTGCTCAAAAACAAGGCGATCTCGGGCCGCAATCCCGTCGGCACTGAGCGACAACTTGCCGAGCCGGTCGGATCTGAGCCCATCCACCCCAGCCTGGTAAAAAACGATGTCGAACTCTTGCGCGAAGACCTGCGCGAGAGCTGGGGCCAGCGCGCTGAGATACGCGTCGTCTTCCGCGCCATTCTCAAACTCCAAGTCCCAATCGGACTGCTGCTTGCGGAAAGGGAAGTTGTTTCGGCCATGA
This sequence comes from Acidobacteriota bacterium, assembly GCA_016870995.1. Classification (GTDB taxonomy): domain Bacteria; phylum Acidobacteriota; class Terriglobia; order Bryobacterales; family Bryobacteraceae; genus Bryobacter. The sequence goes on along the minus strand of VFZU01000022.1, from coordinate 5,094 downwards.
GCCGAAAAAGTAAAGACCTCGGGATGTTCTGAAAAAATTGCGGCCGTGCCATCTCCCTGATGAACATCGAGGTCGACGATCAGCACACGTCTCACCAGCGATCTATCAAGAAGGCTTCGCGCGGCAACCGCGATATCGTTCAACACGCAAAACCCTGACCCGAAATCTCGAAAGGCGTGATGCGTTCCGCCAGCCAGCACGCCGCTCCAGCCTTCGATCAATGAGCGTTCCGCGGCAGCCAACGTGCCGCCGACGCTCGACAGACTTCTTGAGATCAACTCCGGCACTTGCGGGAAGCCGATGCGGCGAACCTGCGAGGCGTCGAGCCGCCCTTCGAGGAAGGCATCCACGTAGGCTGCATCGTGAACGCGGATGAGATCGTCGCGACTCACCAGCGGCCCGGGCGCGAAGCGGAACTGCGGTGTGCGTTCCAGCTCGCGCCGGATCAGCCGGTACTTCTCCATCGGAAATTTGTGACCAGCCCCAAGCGGGATGTCGTGGTGGTCGCAATAGTACAAAACACGCATCAGCCCTTTATTGTTAGCACTTCAGTCGTCAACTTCGTCGCAGATCTTCTCGACGCGCTTCATCAGTTCTTCGGCCTGTGCCAATTTGATGAGCCGGAGCAGATTCTTTTGACCTTCCGGCGAGTTGAATCGCTCGTAGGGCATCAAGATCGTCTCGGTCGAAAGCTCATCCATGCTCTGCTTGATCTCTGTCCGCAAACGGGCTACGTCTTCCTTGGCGGTGGTTTCGGCCCGCCCGGGTTGAAATGCCGCTATTGTCATCGCCGTGATCATCAGAAAAGTTTTCATATTTTCGTCTCCTGCTCTACAAGACGATGCACAAGTCAAATCAGGCCGTTAAGATATGCAAAGAAGTGTTAGGGGCTATAAGGCTATCGGGAGAGCCACTGCATCAAGGGGCTGGCGAATGGCCAGATGCCTTTGTAGCGCAGCATGGGTTCAGGACAGGTTTGTAGCACGCCCAGCAGGATCTCCTGCTGTGGACGCGTAAGCGTCTCGACAGTCTGTGTGTAAGTGTGAACTGTAAAGAGCACAGCGCCCGTCTCGCCAAGCAGGGATAGCGTTTGGCGCTCCGCACGCATCCAGCATCTGCCTCCTGCATTCTCGGCCGTGACTTTCGCGTTGCACTCAGCGGTGAATTCGTTCCATCGGGATGTCAGATCCATTTGTCCAGAGGACTTCACGGCCCAGTTCAGCCGCGCCACTGGCCGGCCAGGCTTCAACCGCTCAATCAATTTTTCGCTGGATGGCCCAATTGTGGAACTAAACTCCGGGACTGGCCCATGAATCGCCATAAACGGCAGCCCCAGTTTTTCATCGAGACACCAAGCATTGGCAAAGCAGAGGTGGCCCGCAATCAGAGGCAGACCAGTTTGTTTCAAGTCGAGAATCAAAAGGTCTTCCTGCACCATATCGCCAGCACCGCGGATACCCAATTGCGGATCGGACCCGACGAGCGAGGCCAGCTCACGCTGGGCTGCCTCCGAGCCGGGCAACCACTGGCAGTAATAGTTTGCGTCAAAATCCAGGCAAGCTTTCTTGAGCAACAATTCCTCTTCGAGCCAATCATCCTTTTCGAAGATGAAACTGCCATCTCCCATTGGACTCGCGCCGATGCGCAGATCATAAGTCGGGCTTGGCAGTGGAAAGTAATGGGCTGGAATCATACCCGTCTCTCATCTGCTGCAGCAATGCCAAACAGAGCCAGAAATAGCGTTAAGACCTCAGAGTCACCCAGGTTGTGTTCAAACAATCCACTCGAAGCAAGTCCAGCCAGAGCCGCCAGAGCAAAGTAACGCATTGCCGAGAGTTTTGCCAACCAACGCCTCACATTCACGGCAACAAAAGCGATCAGACAGAGCAGCGCAGGCAGCCCGCGCTCGGCACCATATTGAAGGTACACATTGTGCAGATGGCCATAGTAGCCATCCGGCAACGGCTTGGTTTTGTAGTCGTCCGGGAGATATTCCTTAAAGTGCTTGCCGGGGCCTTCAGGCCCTAGCCCCATCCAGGGATGCGCCGCGATCATGTTCCAACCCGCCGCTCGAGTCACTACGCGATGCTCATTGGAATCAACTTGGCCGTGGGGTCTCACAATGCTCTCCATGCGGCTGCGGATTGGAGCAGGTGAGACGAAATAGGCAAGGACGGCAACTACAGGGATCGCGGCAACAGACCAAGGCCGCCAGCAAACCAACAGAACCGCAGCCGAACAAGCTACACCCAACCAGATGGAACGCGTTTGCCCCAACAGAATCGCCACGCTAAAAATCGCCAACAGAAGACCAAGTCCGATCCGTCGCCGGAGCGATTGACGGGTGAATAACAGCAGAGCACCCGCCAGTGAAAACGCGATCATCATGTGTGCGCCGAACGTCATCCAGTGGCTCATAAAGCCGGTAATTCGCGCAGCTACGTAGGCGAGATAGAAATCCTGCCCGGCAGTCTGAGCCGCTGTCCACTTCGAATAGTATTCCCAGAAACTCCAAAGCCCCGAAGCCATTGCAGCGAGCAAGGCAGGCCACACCAGGGCTGCCCGTTGAAAACCACCCGCAAACAATGTGGCACCCAATGGCAGCAGAGTCCAAAGGTAGAGCTTTCTCACCTGAGGCAGGGCAGTTTTCGGTTCGCCACTCAACACGGCGGCTGCCAGAGTCAAAGCAAGAAATCCCGCCGCCCATGCCATACCTGGGGGCCACTGAATGGAGGGCCGGATCAGAATGAACATCATTAGCGCAAGGCCGAGAAACACCTGACTGGCCGCAATCGAACAGAACGAGAGTACGATTGCGCTAGCGAGCGCGATTTCAGCAAGCTCTTGTCGCGAAATAGACACAGCTTTCATCGTAGTATTGAATTTCGACTCAAACGATGGAACTATATCTGCTTCGTCATGGAATCGCCGAAGATTCTTCACTCACGGGCCGTGAGGCCGACCGTGCGTTGACCGCTGAGGGCAAGAAGAAGCTCAAGGAAATCCTCAGGGTTGCTGGGCAAGCGGATCTTCGCCCAACTCTCATCATTACGAGTCCCTATCGACGTGCCCGCGAAACGGCTGCCATTGCGGTCAAGTCTCTCGACTACACCGGCGAATTAGTCGAATCAAACTCGCTTGTGCCCAACGCCCATCCACAGGAACTTTGGGAAGAGGTGCGAGTCCACCGCTCAGAACAAAAGCTCCTGCTGGTTTCCCATGAGCCGCTCTTGAGCAGCGCAGGGGCATTCCTTCTGAACTCGAGTGGCCTTCGAATCGACATGAAGAAGGGCGCTGTGATGCGCATCGATCTCGAAGGTTTTTCGTCTCAACCCACAGGATTGCTCAAGTGGTATCTGACACCCCGGCTGGTGAGCTAGCGCCTGGGCCAATGCGCGCCGAGCCAGGCTTTTACCTTCTTCTTGCTCTTGGCCAAGGCACCTTCCGTTTTGGTATTTGCTAACGCCAGCGCGTCGATGGTCGAACTTCCAGCCAAAATCACAGGCTGAGTCACAACCCGATCCGGAGTCGTTACCGCAACGATGCCCTTTGATGAGTCGATCGTGGCGCGCAAGCTCAATGGGAAATCTGACTGCATCTTTTCTTTGAGAGGCCAAGCTTCGGATGCAACCCAATCCGACCCAACTGCCAATTTTCCGGGTTCCCCAAGATTCACGATTTGAGGCACCACCAGACGTTCGCTTCGGTCGCACTTGTCGGATCCACAACCCAACCGGCACGCCGACTCGCTGAGGAACGAAGCATGCTTGCCGCGAGAAACCCAGACGTCGAGTCCTCGCCACTCAGCGTAGAGCTCGCTGGCTTTCGCGGCCAGTCCACGATCGCAAATCGTATCCTCGTGTGCCGCCGAGTACCAATAGCGGGCTCGCCACTCACCTTTCACTTGAACCAGAAATCCAGAGACGTGCTCGGCATCCAGTGGATGCTGAATTCGGCCGCAGTCCATGGACCACAGATGGTAATAATGAACTTCAATCCCGCCGTCCACCGGAAACGCCTGCCCATAAATCGTTCCATTCTTGGCCTTTAAAGTTGGCTTTTGCGCGCCAGGGAGAAACTCAGCCGGCATCAGGTCGCAATCAGCGACGGCAATGTGGAAGCGCGGGAGGAACTTCTGGAGGACTTGCTGCTCGACTTCATCCGTTATGGAATCGCCATCGCTGTCTGCGCCGCCCGCGAACATCAGCAGAGCGAGTAGGAAAGTCCTCATCCTTCCTTTATAGGCCGAAACGGTACGATGATGGGATTGATGAATCCTGTGAAGCCAGAAATCGTGAGCGAGGACAAACAGATTGAACATCTGCTCGCTAACGCATTCGGTGGGTCACCTCTTCGCTTCCGCGTCGTTCACAACACTCGCAAGTACGAAGTAGATGTTTTGGCCATGCCAGGCAAGCCGGAAGCAGAGCTGTGTTGCCTCGGCACCATTGGGCTTTGGCGGACTAATCTTCAGGGGCCGAAAGCATCCGACTCGCAGAGAGTGGAACTGGTTTCGATCTTCGAAGCTTCCCGCGAGGGTGCCCGGGAAGTCTTGGCAGCGGCTGCATTCAAAGTCATGCGAACGCAACGCGAGCCTTCGGCAGGTACTGTTTTCGTGAATTGCCTCCACGATTGGTACCCCAAGGCGACAGTGCCTCACTTGTATTTTGTCGATGCCAACCTGTGGAGTTTCCCGCAACTTGTTCCTGCGACCATGGGCAGTCTGCAAATTCGTTTTGTAGAAGCGCTACCCATTACTGAGTCCGAATATCAATATGTTCAAGAGCGCGGCGGACAAGCTCTCGAAGCGAAACTGCTCGGAGCCTCGGCCAACCTCTGGGACCTGAAGCGAGACGCCTGCCTGTAGTCACGCTGAGGTCTGGAGTTTGTAAAGCTTGTGCGTATTGCCCCAGGTCACTTTGGTCAGCACCGCACCATCCAGATGCTTGTGCAGCACGGTTAGAGTTTGGGCTTGTCCCCTTCCGTGAGACACGAGTCTAGACACTGTCGGCTGCCAGGCGGAAAAAGCACTGGACAGCCAGCCTTTGTTTTAGCAGAATCGCTGTAGTGGGAGAGACGGAAGCGAGCTCTGCT
>VFZU01000021.1 GCA_016870995.1 Acidobacteriota bacterium | reverse complement strand
CGTCCTGGCCCATCACTGCCTTCCAGTCCGCTTTTGCGCTATTCTGCTTTCGGGTCATCTGCCTTTCCTCTTTCTCCGCCGCTAACGGATTTGTGAAAGGTTTAGCATGACCCATTTCCTTTTTGCAGAACTCTTAATACTTAACCCGGACGAATTGCATATTCCGGCGGCTACGAACGAGCCCCTTATTGGGAGTCGAGAATCCTTTTCAATGTCGAACATCGCCTCAGGCAGGCTGCCTTGCCCACTCTGGGTTGCGCCACATCGAAACAGATGCGGGCTGAGAACCTCGCATTCCGTTTGAAAGAGTTACTCCCGAATCCATGAATTCCCTCGAGATCCAGCACCGAACCAGAGCGAATCGCTTTTTGCTCTTGATCCTCGCTTTGCATGTGCCTGCCTTTACTTTGTTTGCTGCCTTTGGCCTCGGCAGTGTCTGGGTGGCACTATTGGGCACGTTGATGCTTTGTGCCGTGCCTGCGATGCTGGTGTTCACCAACCCGGCTGGCCTTTCCACGTCCATATCGATTTCTTCGGCAACCATGGGGATGTCCATGCTGTTGATCTTCCTCGGTGACGGCAAGATTGAGTATCACTTCCACGTGTTCAGCTTTCTCGCTGTGCTGACTGATCTTGCCAGCGTGTCCAGTCTGATCGCCGCTGCCGGCACGATCGCTGTTCATCATGTGGCGGGTTGGTGGATGGTGCCCCGTGCATTGTTTAACTACAACGCCACGTTTGGCGACGTAGTCGTACATGCCGTGTTCGTTGTCGTCGAAACGGCGATTTGCTGTCTAATCGCGCACCAGTTTGCCGCCACAATGCGAATGCGCGGTGTGCTCGAAGAACAGGTGAGTGCCACGGCCGAACAGGTAGCCGCCGGGTCTCGCGAGATCGCAAGTTTCGTTGAGAACTTCGCCCGAACCGCAGCGACTCAGGCAGAAATGGTCGATCAGATCGCATCGGCCAGCCAGAAAATTCGAACCCAACTCAATCAGAATCTTGAAACCGCTGCTGAAACCCAGCAGCAAGTCGTCAAGACTGTTGACGACGTCTCGGCAGCTCATGAGCGGCTGGATCGCATCAATGCCGAAATGCAAGCCGTTTCTACAACCAGCAAACGCATCTCGGGAATCGTCAAGCTGATGATGGATATCGCGCGGCAAACCAACATCCTCGCTGTCAACGCAAGCATTGAGGCCAGCCGCAGCGGCAATTCCGGGGGTGGTTTTGGCGTGATCGCTGATCAGGTTCGAGATCTTGCTGTCAGAACCTCTGAGGCTGCCACTGAGATCGATACCCTGATCTCCAATTCCGTTGGCAAAGTGGAATCGAGCGCACACGGAATTGAAGACATCGCACTTAGCTTTGCTCAGTTGAATGCGGCGACGCAGCAAATGAAAATGCTCCTCGAACAAGTTAACGAAAGCGGCAAATCGCAGGCGGGAGGTATCGAGCAGATCTCGGAATCTATGCGCCGCATCTCGACCGAGACCCAGCATTTCGCTGCCGCAGCCCAAGAGACTGCTGGCACTTCCAGCCAGCTCAGCGAGTTGGCTGGTGAGCTTCGCGCGTCGCTCGCGTCGATCGGCTCAACGGCAACAAAGCGGCGATCTCTGCCGCTCGCTGCACTGGAATACGCCGACGCAACAACTGAAGAAGCTGTTCAATCCTCTCGGCCAGGAGTTAGAACTCGTTCGACTCGATTCGCTAAAAGCGCAACGAAGCCGCCAGCAAAGCCTGAAATCCAGGTCGATCGCAACGGGTAAGTACCTCGACCGGGCGCGTCCCTTTACGAATCTCTCCACGCTTGTAGGCCGTCAATTGCATCGTCTGTTTCTCAAATAAGCCCGGGGCCGCCAGTGAGGCCGCGGCGAGTTCGTCCCAAAGGTAGCGCTGAGGCTCTCCGTAAGCCTTTCGGATCTCTGCCACAACCCTGGTTGCACTCGATCCAGCAAAGCTGGCATCGGAAGGAAACTGATCCGTAAGGTCCAATGGACACATGGTCAGCGGAAAGCGCGCCTGGAAAACTGCCCGGGTAGCTTTCGCGTTTGCGCCAGCGTTCCACTCCACCTTGGGCTTCAAGCTTCCACCCATCCATGTGAGTGATTTCGGCTCTTTGCCTTTCGAGAGCATTTGGGCGATACGGGTGAGCGGACCAGTGGCCAGGATCTCAGAGCGATTTGGAAAGTCCGGGTTGAGCGGAATATCTTTGATCTGCAAAGCAGCGAGGAGTTCACCCAGTCGCGCCGCGGCCGTCTTGGGGTCTGCAATTCCCGGTGTTGTTGCAATGCCCATGACTCGAATGTCGGGCGAACGCAGCAGTATGGCGATCGCGGCGATGTCTTCCCAACCACCATCGTGATCGACCCAGATTTCTCGCGGCTGCCCGTTGCCGCTCGCCGCTAGCGGCATCCCTAACAGTGCTCGCCGCGACAACTGCATGCGTGCTAATGTTTCTGCTATGTGTCGAACTGTTTTCATTTTGATTTGCGCCCTTTCCAGTTTCGCCCAAACTGGTTACCAGAAGCCGCCCAAGGAGATTCTGGACGTCCTGAACGCACCGTCCACTCCCACTCCGAGCGTCAATCCGACCCGGACGCATGTGATGTTCCTTGAGACGGTTCGCAACCCCACCATTGCCGATCTTGCCAAGCCAATGCTGAGGATCGCTGGTCTCAGAATCGACCCTGCCAATTCTGGTCCTCACCTCACTTCTTATGCCTACGCGCCGTATCTGCAAAAGATTGACGGCGGGCAGATTACAAAGCTGGAATTGCCAGCCAAGGTTGCCCTCACCGGACTCAACTGGTCGCCTGACGGTCGCTACTTTTCCGTGGTGAACCAAACCGCAAACTCCCTCGAGCTTTGGGTCGGTGAAACTGCCACAGGCCGGGTGAAGAAAATCGAGAAGGCAGCCTTGAACGCCTCCGTCGGCGATGCAGTCGATTGGATGCCCGATTCGCGCACGCTGCTCGTGCGCCTCGTCCCTGCCTCACGCGGAAAGATGCCAGAACTGCCCGTGGCGCCAAACTCACCCAGCATTCAGGAGTCCTCTGGAAAGGCCGGAGCGACACGCACCTATCAGGACATGCTCAAGAACCCCTACGATGAGCAACTCTTTGAGTACTTCGCGCAATCGCAACTTGCACTCGTCAACGTCTCGAACGGAGCCCTGACTCCCGTCGGCAAGCCGGGCCTGATCGTCAGCCAGCAGCCTTCCCCCGACGGCCAGCACATGCTCGTCAGCCAGATTCACAAGCCCTTCTCTTATGTTCTGCCCTATCAGCAGTTCCCACGTGAGGTGGAGGTTTGGAATCGTTCAGGACTGATCGAATTCAAAGTGGCGAGCCTACCATTGCAGGAACGCATTCCCATCGGTGGTGTCGCTACCGGTCCGCGCAACCCGAACTGGAATCCCGCCGAGGCGGCCAGCCTCTATTGGGTGGAAGCTCTCGACGGCGGCAACCCGAAAGAAAAAGTCCCCAACCGTGATCGTGTTCTCGTCAGCAAGGCACCCTTCAAAACTGCGCCGGTCGAACTGGCAAAGATTCAGGAGCGGCTTGCCGGCCCGCTGCTCTGGAGCGCTAAGGGCAATGCTGTGATCGTCAATGACATGGAGTTCAGCAAGCGCTGGTTGCGGACCCTGCTGTTTGACCCCACCAAGCCAGGCACTGCACCCAAGGTTCTCAACGAACGCAACATGCAGGACCGCTATCGCAATCCAGGCCAGTTCATGACTGAGACTCTACCGAATGGACAGCGGGTTCTTGCAGAATCTGGTGGCTATCTGTTTCTTGAAGGCAATGGCTCTTCTCCCACCGGCGACCGCCCGTTCTTGGATCGCATGGATCCTGTTACCGGCAAGAAGGAACGATTGTTCCATTGCGACGCCGACCACTACGAAACCGTGGTGGCTTTGCTCACTGATGATGGTTCGCGCTTCCTGACCCGTCGGGAATCCCCCACTGAAGTTCCCAACTTCTTCATCCGGGATGCCAAGGGTGGAATGACCGCCTTCACAAGTTTCAAAGACCCCTCGCCCCAGCTGCGCGGCATCTCGAAACAGCTTGTGAAGTATAAGCGTCCCGATGGCGTCGAGCTGAGCTTCACGCTCTACCTGCCCGCCGGCTACAAGCAGGGAACCAAGCTCCCCACTGTGGTCTGGGCCTATCCCGTCGAATACGATGATGCTGATACAGCAGGCCAGATCAGCGGCTCCACCAAGCGCTTCACCACAATCAATGGCTACTCACATCTGTTTTTTCTGACGCAGGGCTACGCCATCCTCGACGGCGCAACGATTCCAATTGTGGGTTCTCTCGAAGTGGCTAACAACACTTATGTGGAGCAGCTCACGGCCTCGGCGAAGGCGGCCATCGACAAAGCCGTCGAAATGGGCGTCACCGATCCAGACCGCGTCGGCGTCGGCGGCCACAGCTACGGCGCATTCATGACCGCCAATCTGCTGGCTCACACCGATCTGTTCCGTGCCGGCATTGCCCGCTCCGGAGCGTACAACCGCACGCTGACTCCATTCGGATTCCAAAGCGAGCGTCGTACCTTCTGGGAAGCTCAGGAGACCTACCTCAAAATGTCGCCCTTTATGATCGCCAACCGGATCAAAGAACCCATTCTTTTGATCCACGGCGAGGCCGACAACAATCAAGGCACATTCCCGATCCAAAGCGAGCGCATGTTTATGGCGATCCGCGGCAACGGCGGCACCGTCCGCTATGTCACGCTCCCACATGAGTCGCATGGCTACTCGGCGAAGGAATCTGTTGAACATGTATTGTTCGAAATGACGAGCTGGTTCGACAAGCACGTCAAGAACGCGCCTTCGCGCAATCCTGGTTCGAATTGATCTCCTACGATCCCCATCGCTGGATTCAGCACTTCTTTGATCTCCGCGGCTCCATGTTTCGGGAGATCATCGGGCGTGTTCTATTCTGTGTTGTATGGTCGGCTGCCATCGTGGCATTCGACAAGCATGTTTACGATGTAAACATTTCGTCATTGCTACACGCTTTGGTCGGCTCAGCTCTCGGCTTGCTGCTGGTGTTCCGCACCAACTCTTCCTATGACCGCTTCTGGGAGGGCCGCAAGCTTTGGGGTGGCATGGTGAATGAGACCCGAAACCTGGTGCGGCAGTGCGTGGTCCATTTGGACGGCCAGCGCGACCTGCAAGTGAAAATGGCAAAACTTGCTGCGGACTTCGCCCTGGCTACGATGCATCACCTGCGAGGTACTCCGATGCCGGGTCTGGAGGGGGCGCAACATGCTCCTCTTGCTTTGTCCGTGCAGATGACCGAAGTCCTCAAGGAGGGCTCAAGGCGTGGCACGATCAGTGACATCCTGCTTGTCAGTATCGAAGCGAACATCCAGTTGCTCGTCGATTACCTTGGCGGCTGCGAACGCATCCGCAAAACACCTCTGCCCTTTGCCTATGTTGTACACCTGCGCCGGGCACTTGTCCTCTATTGCTTTACCCTGCCGTTTGCTCTTGTTGACGCTTACGGCTGGGCGACCGTCTTCGACACGCTGATTGTCAGCTATATCTTCTTCGGGATTGAGGAGATCGGGGTCGAAATCGAAGGGCCCTTCGGCCACGATGACAATGACCTGCCGCTAGAGGACATCTGCGCCGGCATCCGTCACAATCTGCTGACATTGGTGGAAGTGGAGCGCGCCGCGCCAGACCCGATGCCGGAAGGCTTGTAGTCATGCGCCTGCTGCCCATTGAAGAGACACGCGCGAGGCGTATCTTGTCTCCCGTGAGTGGCTTCATCGCTGCAGCTGGCTTTACGCACTCGTTGACTCCGGCTCGCAATTGCACCTACGGCTGCACCTATTGCTATGTGCCGACCATGCGCATTCAGGCCGGGCTCAAGCCTGAGGATTGGCGGCACTGGGGCGAGTACACCACCTACAAGGTCAATGCTCCGGAGTTGCTCAGCAAGGAGTTGCGACCTGACCAGTTGATCTATTGTTCTCCGCTCACAGACCCTTATCAGCCGGCTGAGATGAATCAGGAGATCATGCCATTGATCCTCGAGCAGGTCTACATTCATCCACCAAAGTTGTTCGTGATCCAAACCCGATCACCAAACATCCTTCGTGATACCCGCCTGCTGCAGGCAGTGGCTGAGCATACTGACCTGCGCATCAGTGTCTCGATCACAACAGACGATGACCGCATCCGCAAGATCTTCGAGCCGCGCTGTGAGTCCATTCCCGATCGTCTGCGTACCATCGAAGAGCTACGCGCAGCAGGGCTGAATGTCTATGCGACTGTGGCGCCGATCCTGCCCTGCGAGCCGGCCGCCCTGGCCCGGATGGTCGTCGAAGCTACTTCAAACCCGATCATCGGCGACCCACTGCACATAAGGCAATTGAAGCCACGCGGAGCAACTACGCGTGACGCGGCCTTCAAGATCCTCGACCACTACGAACAGCCGCAGTGGGCCGAAGTCGAATTTCAGCAAAGGCTGCTCGAAGTGTTGGACCATGAGATCAGAGCCCTCGGCGGTGAGTTCGCCTGGGGCCCCCAAGGATTCTCATGTCTGACACAACCACGATCCTCGAGCGCCTCGGCATCCAGTCCTACCAGGGCGGGGAAGCGCTCCACTCCTACAACCCGTCGACCGGCGAAGCGATCGCCGCGGTAAAGCTCGCAACCTCGAGCGACTATGAGGCTGCCGTTGCAGCCTCGACAGAAGCGTTCTCCCGCTGGCGTCTGGTTCCCGCACCCCAGCGTGGATTGATCGTTCGTGAGATCGCTGAAGCGCTACGCGAGCACAAGCAGGACCTCGGCGCGCTGGTCAGCCTTGAGATGGGCAAGATTCTGCAGGAAGGCCTCGGTGAGGTGCAGGAGATGATCGACGTTGCCGACTTCGCCCTCGGCCTCTCTCGTCAACTCTACGGCATGACCACGCACTCCGAGCGGCCTGGCCATCGCCTCTACGAGCAGTGGCATCCGCTGGGTGCAGTGGGTGTCATCACTGCCTTCAATTTCCCCGTCGCCGTCTGGGCCTGGAACGCTCTGATTGCCGCCGTCTGCGGCGATACCGTGATTTGGAAGCCATCGGAAGAAACGCCGCTGACGGCAGTCGCCGTTCACAACATCGCCCAGCGTGTGCTCAAGAACCATGGCTTTGAAGGCGTGTTCACTCTGGTAGTTGGCGACGTGCCGACGGTGGGCGAGCCCATGCTCGACGACCGCCGCCTGCCGCTGATCTCCGCCACCGGTTCGACACGAATGGGCCGCATTGTGGCCGAGCGCGTGGGCCGTCGGCTCGGTCGTACGCTGCTCGAATTGGGAGGCAACAACGCCATCATTCTGATGCCCGACGCAGACCTCGATCTCGCCTTGCGTGGCTGCCTGTTCGCCGCTGTTGGCACTGCCGGGCAGCGCTGCACGACGTTGCGGCGTTTGTTCCTGCATCGCTCGATCGCCGACGCGTTTCGCTCGAAGTTGAAGAAGGCTTACAGCCAAGTTCGCATCGGCGATTCACTGGCCGCCGGCACCCTGATGGGGCCGCTGATCAACGCGCGCGCCGTTGCCAACTATGAGCAAGCCATTCAAGCCATTCGCGCTGAGGGCGGCGAGATCGTCTATGGCGGTTCTGTCAGAGGCGGCAACTTCGTCGAGCCAACTATCGCTGTATCGAAGCACGACATGAGGATTGTGGCGGAAGAGGTGTTCGCACCGATCCTGCACACGATCGAGTTTGATCACCTCGATGAGGCAATCGCTTGGAACAATGAGGTGCCGCAAGGGTTGTCGAGCGCCATCTTCACTACGAACCTGAAGAGTGCAGAAGCATTCCTTTCGCCCCGTGGTTCTGATTGCGGCATCGCCAATGTCAACATGGGGACGTCAGGTGCAGAGATCGGAGGCGCGTTTGGTGGTGAGAAGGATACGGGCGGGGGCAGGGAATCTGGCAGCGACTCGTGGAAGGCCTACATGCGCCGTCAGACAGTGACCATTAATCACTCCGATGCCTTGCTGCTCGCGCAAGGCATCGAATTCAATTTCGACTAGGCGGGTTGAGAATCGGCGTGTTCGATGGTCGCCGCGTTGCGGCTGATTTCGTCCACCGAGCAGGTGACCAGCTCTTTGTCCATATCCTGCCAGGTGGCGATCATGTCGATCAGATGGCAACCAGCCAGCTTCATGCACCAGGAGTCAGTGATCGCACGACCGGAATCGTTCGAAACATTCAGTAATATGGGCAGCGGAAGTGCAACAATCTTGTCCTTTGTTTCACCTTCGCACTCGAGTGTCCATTTGACGTCGATGGTGTCGGCGTGACGGATCGAGACAGCGTTCTGTTGCCAACGAAACGTCACTTTCCAGGTGCGGCTAAAGGGATCGGGGCCGGTCTCGAAGTTGCGAAAGTTCTGAACCATCAATTCAAGGCTAGCGCAAACTGGAGCGGATCAGAGAGAGGAACTCGTCCTTGGTGGCCTTGTTGCTGCGGAACTCGCCGAGCATGGCGCTGGTCACCGTGGAACTGCACTGTTTCTCGACACCGCGCATCATCATGCAGAAGTGCTGGGCTTCGCTGACAACGGCTACGCCGCGTGGCTCGAGAACTTCCATTAGGGTGTCGGCGATCTGCTGTGTGATTCTCTCCTGCACCTGTAAGCGGCGGGCGAAAACGTCAACAATGCGGGGGATCTTGCTGAGGCCGATGATCTTCTTATTCGGCAGATAGCCAACATGGACACGACCGAAGAAGGGAAGTATGTGGTGCTCGCAAAGCGAATAGTATTCGATGTCTTTGACAACGACCATGTCGTCGTTTTCAGCAGAGAATAGCGCTTCGTTGACGATTTCGTCGATGCTCTGTGTGTAGCCGCAGGTGAGAAATTTTATCGCTTTTTCGGCACGGTACGGAGTGCGAAGCAGGCCTTCGCGGGAAGGGTCTTCGCCGAGATCGTGAAGTATCTTACTGTAATAGTCACCGATGGGCCCCTGCTCGCTGGTTTTGGGATCCTGCTTGGGCGGGACGAATTTGGACGATGCCTTGGTTTCCAGGACTTTGAGGGCCGGCTTATTGCTTGACTTCATGTGCTTCTATCTCGAATCGATTATTCCTAGTCTCGTAGATCCGTATTCTGTCGAGCTTTACGTCTTGGCTGGAAAAGTGCCGGGGCCAACCCCTGCGCAACCACTCCGCGAATACGTAAGCAACATTCTCGGTAGTCGGAACCAGATCTTTCATTTCCGCCACCTGCACGTTTAGATTCGTATGTTCGACACGGGAGAGAATTTCTTCCTTCACCATTGTGTCGAGTTGATTACGATCGACCACCATTCCGGTCTCGGCATTTGGTTCGCCGCTGACGGTGACTTCAACAGTGTAATTGTGGCCATGCCCGAATGGGTTATTGCAACGACCGTAGACTCGCCAGTTGTCGTCTTCACTCAATTGATCGGAATGAAGACGGTGTGCTGCGGAGAATGGGTAACGGAAAGTCGCCTTCATTCTCCACGGTACTCCACATAGAGGTTTTCGGTCTCATACAACCGGACCTCGTGCAACTGAACGGTTTCGCTGGAGAAGTGGGGCTGGATTCGGCGCCAGATTTCGCGAGCGATGTTCTCAGCCGTGGGAACCACCTTGTCGAAGGGCGGCACCTCGGCGTTAAGATAGCGGTGATCCATCTTGTCGACTACTTCACGGTTTAAGACTGTCTTGACGTCCTTGAGGTCAACGATCATTCCAGTGACAGAATCGACCTTGCCGCTGAGGGTGACCTCGAGAACATAATTGTGGCCGTGGCCGTACGGATTGGCGTCTAGACCGAAGACTTCACGATTCCGTTCTTCGGACCAGCCTGCCACCGCACATTGGTGCGATGCTGAAAATTCGACTCGGCGGGTAATCAACATTACTTTTTCACGGTAAAGATGACTGACTTGGGACTCACGATTCTATAAAATAAAACATATGGCGAAAGCCCAATCAAATTCATCCCGGATCTATGTCGTCGGTATCGCTCTGACGCTGGCGGCCCTGTTTTACGTGCTGGCCGATACGCTCACTGAGCGGATCGTGAACCAGGGCGACTCGGCGGTGGCCTTTTCAATCAAATCCGACCAAGGCAGGGAGATCTCACTCAAGAATTATCCGGGCAAGGTGCTCGTGTTGAATTTTTGGGCTTCATGGTGCAAGCCATGTGTGGACGAGATGCCTTCGCTCAATGAGTTTTCAAAGCGCATGGCGAAAGAAGGTGTGACGGTGGTTGGGATCTCGGTCGATCATGACGAGGCCAAGTACAAGAAGTTCCTGAAAGACGCCAACATCGCGTTTGACACCTACCGCGATGAGAAGGCTGACATTTCTGCGGCCTATGGCACCTACAAGTACCCCGAGACCTATATCATCGATACACAAGGCAAGGTGATCGAGAAGATCATCGGCGAAAAATTCTGGCTGGATCCAAATGTCATCAACAGTATCCGACGTCTCCTCTAAGAAGCACGCGTTTCCCGCGGCCGCTCGACAGGAATTGATTGCGCTGCTTGGCGAGAGAGCTGTGCTCGATCGCCGCGAAGATCTGACGTTGTATGAATACGACGGCGGGGTCGACAAGCACCGGCCGGATATGGTCGTGTTTCCGAAAACTGCAGAGCAGGTCAAGAAGGTTGTGGACCTGGCGCGGAAGCATCATTTGCAGTTTGTGGGACGCGGCGCGGGGACAGGACTTTCCGGCGGAGTGATTCCTCGCTGTGGCGGCTTGATGGTGAGCTTTGCCCGGATGAATCAGATCGAGAAGATTGACCTCGAGAATGAGCGGACCGAAGTGCAGTCGGGAGTTGTGAATCTGGATGTGACGCTGGCGGTGCAGACGAATGGGTACTTCTTTGCCCCTGACCCGAGTTCACAAAGGGCTTGTACGATTGGCGGCAATGTGGCGGAGAACGCGGGCGGGCCGCATACGCTGGCTTATGGTGTGACGACGAACCATGTGATGGGGCTGGATGTGGTGATGCCCGATGGGTCGCACTTTCAAACCGGCGGGCTGGAACAGGACTTGCCGGGCCTTGATCTGACCGGAATTATTACGGGGTCAGAAGGGACGATGGCGTTGGTGGCCGGGGCGAAGTTGCGGCTGATGCGTCAGCCCGAGTTGGTGAAGACCGTGCTCGCGATCTACAACACGACCAAGGATGCGGCCGATACGGTGTCGGAGATTACCGCGCGATCGATCACTCCGGTTGCTGTCGAGATGCTGGATGGGGAAATGCTGCGCATGGTGGAAGAGGCGACCCATGCCGGGTATCCGATGGATGCGCAGGCGGTTTTGCTGATTGAGATGGAAGGCCTGCGCGAAGCGGTCGAGGAGCAGGTGGAGCAGGTGCGGCTGGCTTGCGAGGCGTGTCATTGCCGGGAATTCCGGATTGCCAAGGATGCGGCCGAGCGCGATCTGCTTTGGAAGGGGCGGAAGAACGCGTTTGGGGCGGTGGGGCGTCTGAGTCCATTTTATTACGTGCAGGATGGGGTCGTGCCGAGGACACGGATCACAGAAACACTGCTCGAGATCTACCGGATTGGGGAGAAGTATGGATTGAAGATCTCCAATATCTTCCATGCCGGGGACGGCAACATGCACCCGATCATCCTGTTCGATGCCCGGATTCCAGGGCAACTGAAGGCCGCGCAACTAGCAGGGGATGAAATCCTGTCCTACTGCATTTCTGTGGGTGGATCGATTACCGGCGAGCATGGGGTGGGCATGGAGAAGATGGAGCTGATGACCAAGCAGTTCTCCGAGGACACGCTCGATACGATCAAGGACTTCAAAAACCTTTTCGACCCAGAGTGTCGGCTCAATCCAGGGAAGCTGCTACCGCTAGGAAAATGTTGCGGAGAGATTCATCAGCAGGCTGGAACGGAGTATTAGAGGGACGAAAAGGCGGGTGCCGGAATGGCCCAAGTTTATTTGGCTTCATATCGTGACATTTTTACAAATGCATGCATAGCGTTGTAGACTTTTAGTACTACCCAAAACGAGTTTCCGCCTACTGTCTACCGGGCAGTGAAGCATAAGGGAACCGAATGTATGGTTAGGGGAAAGCTTCATGCTCCAAAAACTGGCAGCACGGACGTTGCTCGCCACTCTATTTTCTCTTGTTCCCGCGATGGCTCAGATCACAGGTGATCTGATCGTTCGCGTAACCGATCCCTCCGATGCAGTGATTACGGGCGCGAAAGTGACCGTAAAGAGCAGCACCCAAGGCTCCAGCCGTGAGCAGTTGACCGACACGCAAGGTTTTGCGCGTTTTACGCTGTTGAGCATTGGCGACTATGACATTCGAATTGAAGCCAATGGCTTTTCTACCGCAACTACCAAGACTGTCGTAAACACCGGTCAGGTGCGCGAATTGAAGACCGCCCTTGAGGTGTCTTCGACCCGGCAGGAAATCGTGATTGAAGATTCCGCTGTCAGCATCAACACGAGCAATGCTCAGATGCAGGTATCGGTGGAATCGAGCGCGATCACCAAACTCTCGTTGCCCAATGGCGTGTTGTCTCTCGCCGGCACGACTCCTGGTGTAATCCCGGTGACGCCGCGTAACCCCTTCCTCGGACAGGGCAGCTACAACTCGAATGGCGGCCGCGGTCGTGGCAACAACATCACGGTCGACAACGCCGTTTCGACGGACGTTTCGACGACGGGTGGAGCAGGTCTCGGCACGGTTCCGCTGGACGCGATCAAGGAAGTGACTGTGATCTCGAACAACTTCAGCGCCGAGTTCGGACGCAACGCGAGCTCGCAGTTCCAGTTGGTGACCAAGAGTGGCACCAATCAGTTTCACGGCAGCGCAGCGCACTTCCTCAGGAACGACAAGCTGAATGCTCGCGATTATTTTGACCGCACTGGTAAGGCTGCGCTCATTCGCGACAACAACTGGTTTGTGACCGGTGGTGGGCGCATTGTTCGCGACAAGCTGTTCTTCTTCGGCACCTACGAGCAGCAGAAGATCCGCGGCGCGGGCGGTACGCGTATCGCCAATGTGGCGACGCCAGCGCAGGTGAGTGGCATCACGAACCCCGCGGCACGTCAGTTGTTTTCGGCTGTGCAGGGCGTTTCGTCCGAGAGCGGCACCGTGAGCAACTCGGCACCGCTGGGAACCAATTCGATTGCTTATTCGGGCAAAGTGGATTGGAACATCTCGAGCAAGGACAGCTTGTCTGGCCGCTACGGTTATCAGAAGACAGACAACCGCAGCCCGGGGTTGACGTTTATCGCGTCGAACCTGCCAACCAACGGTGCGAGCTCGACGAACAAGCCGCAGAACGTGACTCTGAACTATACGCGCGTCCAGAACGCTTCATTGGTAATCAACAACGTAGCTAGCTTTGGCCGCAGCCTGCCGAACTTCATCCCGCTGGTGAACATCACCGCTCCGTCGGTGCAGTTCCAGAACGGGCTGGCGGAACTGGGCAGCTGGCCTGGGTTGCCGCAAGGCCGCACGCAGAATGTCTACAACAATCTGACGACTGTGACAAAGACGTGGGACACTCACACGTTCAAATTCGGCTACAATGTCGAGCGGATCCAGGCGAACAGTGTCTTCGACTCGAATCTGCGTGGTACGTTCATCTTCGCGAATTTCGAGCAGTTCCAGCTTGGGAATCCGGTGCAGTATACGCAGCGATTTGGCGGTTCGATCCGCGGCAACCGTGTTTGGAACCAGGGATTCTTTTTCCAGGATGACTGGCGTGTCAGCCGCACCCTGACCCTGAATCTCGGACTGCGCACGGAAGTGGCAGGCGGGGTTACCGAAGTCAACAACCTGATTTCGAACCTGAACCTGAATCTGCAGAATCCGCTAGGCGGTGCAGGAACCGGCGCGCTGGGCACGATCGTTGCCGGCGGCTCAGCCTTTAACACGAATACGAACTGGGCACCGCGGTTTGGCTTTGCCTGGAACCCGAAGGGCGGCAAGTGGAGCGTGCGTGGCGGTTATGGCTTTACGTACGATTTCATCTTCCTGAACCCGATTACGAATCTGCGGTTTGCTCCGCCGTTTATGTATAACTTCTCGACGACGGTTTTCACTGGGAACGACTCGCTCGCCAACATTCTGGCTGGCACGAGCGGATTCCAACAGGTGGGCCGGGCGACGGTTGGAAACTTCGGCACGACGGTGAGGAACTTCGGTGGGATTTCGCCGGTGGATTTCGCTATGAAGAATCCGCAGGTTCAGCAATTCAGCCTCAATATGGAACGGCAGTTGGGGAATGGATTCCTCGGTCGTATCGGATATGTGGGCTCGAAGGGTAACTTCCTGCAGCGGGCGCGGGCGCTGAACTTCACGCGTCCTGGTTTGGTGGTACCAGCTACCTCGCTGGCCGACGAACAGGCGCGCTTGAACGACTACCGTGCGATCAATGCCGGGTTGAATGCGCCGCCGACGGGCCAAACGAATCGTATCGACCCACGGTTTACGGGCGTTACGTTGAACGAGTCTTCGGCGAACTCCAATTTCCACTCCTTCCAGGCTTATCTGGCGCGGACTTTCCGCAGTGGTTTGGGCTTCACGGCCGCCTACACGTGGTCGAAGTCGATCGACGACGTATCGGATGTGTTGGGTGTGTTGGCAGCGGATACGCCGAACCAGCAGAACCCCTTCAACAACCGCGACAATCGTGCAGTGTCGGCCTTTGACGTGCCTCACCGTCTTGTGGTGACGCACAGCTATGAGCTGCCGAAGTTTGCGAATTCCAATGGCTTTGTAAAGCAGACGCTGGGTGGATGGTCGCTGAACGGAATTTTCCAGACGCAGAGCGGCTACCCGGTGAATCTGTTGGGTGGCCCACGGCTTGCCTTGCCCGATCCGATTTTGCTTGGCGGCAATGGCGCTGTGCGACCGAATCTGACTGGCCCGCTGAACCTGAAGTTTCAGCCCAATCCGGGAACGGTGACGGCGGCGAACTTCAAGACGACGGGATCTGGCCTGGAGCAGCCGCTGGTCGGTAACTTTGGGACGCTGGGCCGCAACGTGATCCGCCAGAATGGGCTGACACAGTACGACCTGACGATCCAGAAGAACTTCTCGATGTTTGAGAAGTACACGTTGCAGGTGCAGAGCCAGTTTGGCAATCTGTTCAACAACACGTCGTTCGCGCGGGCGGGCCAAAGCCTTGCCGCGCCGTTGACGTTTGGCTACTACCAGGATACGGACACGAACTCGCGCATCGTCACGATGGTGGTTCGGTTCATCTTCTAGTCGTCTCTCAATCAAAGAAACAGAAGGCCATGCCGAAAGGTGTGGCCTTTTGTTTTGGTTGCCGGTTACCTTGACGATATTCAGTGGTCGGAGATCTGTGAGGGATTGGTTGCCCTCGGGGCGTGATTGGCTTCGTTTTTTAGGCGGCTTCGAGCTGCGGTGCGGGGTGGATTGGGTTCGTTTTTTCACTTTGCAGATTGAGGCCGTGATGGATGGCGAGGCCGAAGAAGAGGGCTTCTTCCTGCTTGAGTTCGTGGGCGCGGAGCTTGGCTGTCGGAAGAGCCGGGGAGATGTTTTCGTCGAGCTCGACGTCTTGTAGCTCAGCGTGGATCTCGACAGCGGCGAGCCGGTCGAGCTGGAGTTGGGAGAGCTGCTTGAAGGCTTTGAGTGCGCGGCGCTCGAAGAGGGCACCTTGCTTGACGAGGCGTTCCATTTGGACGAAGAGGTTTTGGTTTTCGGGGTTTTGTGCCCAGCGGTCTTGGGCTTCGGATTCGAAGCGTTGGGCGCGGAGGGCCTGGAAGGTGGAGTAAGCGTATTGCTCGAAGACGACATCTTCAGCGGGGCCGAATGGGACGATTTGCTGGAAGAGCTGCTCGCGGAGAGCTTTGAATTGGGTTTGTTCTTGGGGGTTTGCGGCGAAGAGCGCGTCGGCCAAGGCATTGAGGCCGTGGCGGAGGGAGTTCTTCGCGGATTGCTGTTTGCCCTGGTCGGTGCGGGGACCGGTGGATTTTTGCGCGTTTTGCAAGTTGGCGAGAATTTGAGCTTTTGAAGCCATGACGTTGAGATCCTCTCGGAGTTGAGTTTTTGTGGAATCGCTTCCGGGTACAGGATACGGGATGGGGGTGGAGGGTGCGGGTTTCGATTTGGAGTGATGTTGTTGAAAAGAAGCGAGAAAAGTTTTCAAAAAAACACGTGAACGCGTTCCATGAGCAAGTACAAGTCCAATGCTCACAACCCAGGATGAAAATGACTCGTTGGAAGATGAGAGAGCGAGGCGGAGAGCAGATCGGAAGCGTTCTGGATCAGTAGAGGCCGTCGTGAATGTGATCGGGGCGATGAGTTTGGCACAACCGAATGGGACAAGGCTGTAAAGCTGAAGAGCCCGCGAAGGAATATCTTACAAGCATTGAATCGCCCAAGCCGCCAGCGAAGGAGGAAGGATGCCAGTCGTATTTGAACGATGTTGTGGACTGGATGTGCATCAGGCGACGATCAGTGCCTGTGTGCTGGTGTTCAAGAATGGCGATAACGAAGTGCGGCACCGGCAGTTTGCGACGCACGTAGCGGACTTGATCCGGCTGCGAGTTTGGCTGAAGTCGCAAAAGGTGACACAGGTGGCGATGGAGTCGACGGGAGTTTACTGGAAGCCAGTTTGGAATGAGTTGCACCGCCATTTTGGCTTGCTGGTGGTGAACCCGTTATGGGTGAAGCAGCGGCGTGGACACAAGACGGACAAGGCTGATGCGGCGTTTATCGCCGAGCAACTGCAAACGGACTCGCTTCGCTCAAGCTTTATCCCAGAAGTGGAGCAGCGGGAACTGCGGGACTTGACAAGGCGGCGAGAGAACTTGATGCAAGACCGCAACCGTCTGGCCAACGAGATCCATCGGGTGTTGGAGGATGCCAACATCAAGCTGAGCTGTGTGGCGACAGATGTGTTGGGCCGCACGGGGCAAGCAATTTTGCGGGCCATCGTGAGGGGGCATACCGATCCAGGCTGGCTGGCGGATTACGCCAAGACCAGGCTGCGAGGTAAGAAGAAGGAACTGGAGTTGGCACTGCGTGGCCATATCACGGACCATCACCGCTGGATGCTGGCGCATCTGCTGGAGGAGATGGATTACAAGGAAGGGTTGCTTACGCGATTGGAGGAAGTGATTGAGAAGCGGGTGGAACCAGATGCGTCAAGCATCGCGTTGCTGGAGACGATTCCTGGAGTGGCAACGCGGGCGGCTTGGACAATATTGAGCGAGATCGGGAACAATGTCGAGGCGTTTGGGTCGGCGGGGCAACTGGCGAGTTGGGCGGGACTGGCTCCGGGTAACTATCAAAGCGCGGGCCAGCGAAGATACGTAGCGACGCGAAATTGAAACCGGCATATCCGGCGGCTGATGATTCAATGCGCGTGGGCGGCGACAAGAGTGAAGAACCGTTACCTGGGCGCGTTCTCTCGCAGAGTGCTCGCCAGAAGAGGGCATCTGAAGGCGCTGGTGGCTGTGGCGCACAAGTTGATGCTGATCGTGTTTCAGATCCTCAAGACACGTGAGACGTACCGGGAGCTTGGCGCAACTTATTACGACCGCAAGAACATCGCCAAGGTGGCGGCAAGAACCGTACATCGACTAGAGCAACTTGGGTATGAAGTTGTACTCACACCGAAGGTGTGCCCAGCTCAAGCCATTGAAATTATTGAGGGTTAGCGACAGTAATTTTCGAAGGAACCGATTTGTGTGAAGGCCCGAGACGGGATTGCCCTTCGCCACCCAAAAGGCATATGCTATCCGGATACTCTCGCGTTTCGAAGGAGATTCCATGTTTTTGAGACTTCTTTGGTTGGCCCTCGTTGCGGCGCTCTGCGCTTCAGCACAGACGAGTTCATTGACGGGCACGATCACCGACACGTCAGGCGCGGTAGTCCCCAACGCCACGGTTACGATTTCCAACATGTTGACGAATGAGACCTACAGCGGCGTTACCGGATCTTCGGGTGTCTACTCTATCCCCTTGCTGAAGCCCGGCAACTATGATCTCCGCGTGGAGCAGAGTGGCTTCAAACAGTTCCGGCAAACCGGGATCGTGATCGAGACCGGCGTGCCTGCGCGGGCTGATATCCGGTTAGAGGTGGGCGGCGTTGCCGAGACTGTGACGGTCGAGGCCGAAGCGCCTTTGCTGAAAACCGAGTCATCTTCGGTGGGGAACGTCGTGCGCAGGGAGACCATCGCCAACATGCCGCTGGTTGGTCGACGAGCCGCCTCGCTGGCGCGCCTGTCCGGTTTCATTGTTCAGAACGGCACCGGATCAAACTTCACGATGGCGGGCGGCCGGGGCGACAACACGAACTTCACCATTGACGGGGGCAATGCACAGAACATCCTGCTGGGTGTGGCGTCGCTGAACTTCGATCCGCCGATCGATTCGCTGGAGGAATTCAATGTTGAAGTGTCGAACTTCAAGGCCGAACTGGGCCGCTCGGGAGGAGGCGTGGTGCAGATGACGACTCGCTCGGGCACAAACAAATGGCACGGCTCGGCGTATGAGTTTCTGCGTAACGACGTATTGGATGCGCGTAACTTCTTCGCCGCGCGCCGCCCGATTCTGCGCTACAACCAGTACGGCGGCAGCTTCTCCGGGCCGATTATCAAGAACCGGACCTTTTTCTTCGTCAACTCCGAGTGGGTGAAAACGCGGAGCCAGCAGGTGCGGCTGCTTGGGGTTCCCACTACGGCGGAAATCGGCGGCCAGTTCAATTCTGCAATCACGGATCCGCTAGCGAATCTTGCGCCATTTCCGGGCAACACGATTCCGCAGTCCCGGCAGGATCCAGTGGGCCGACAGATCGCGGCTTACTATCCAACGCCCAACGTGGCTGGCGCAGCCACGCGCGCAAACAACTTTCGGATCAACAACCCCACGGGCACGGACACAAATGTGCTCGTCACCCGACTGGATCATACGTTCTCATCCAGCGATCGAGTGTACTTTCGCTACCTGCGGAATATGGGTGAGAGCTTCCAACTGCCGGTGTTCCGCGATAACACCGACCAATATGGCGAAACGGTCACCAACAAGTACTACAGTTGGTCGCCCACGTGGATCCACTCGTTCTCGCCAACTACCATCATGGAGGTCCGGTATGCTTTCGACCGTCGCGGGTTCCGGCCGATCACGGCCAGCAAGGGTTTGGGGATTCCGGAACGTATTGGCCTGAAGGGTACGAACCCCTTGTACTTCCCGCGCGTCAACATCACAGGAATTGAGTCCTTTGGTCGCGGCGAGCAGGAACGGATTCAAGAGCCGATCCGCGGCGACCATTACACGGGGTCGCTCACGAAAGTGAAGGGTTCGCAAACGATGAAGTTTGGCGCCGAGTACCGCAAGTCGCGCAATGACGATACGCCACTGGGCTCGGCGGGTGGTCAATTCAACTTTACACCTGTTGGCACGAATGATGCGCTCGCGTCGCTGCTATTGGGACACGTTGCAACTGCGTCGCGTGACGAGTCAGCATCGATCGTGTCGAATGGCGCGACACTCGGCATGTTCGCGCAGACCGATTGGAAGGTGCGGCAGAACCTGACGCTGAACATTGGATTGCGTTGGGATCTCGATACGCCGCGCTATGAGAGCAACAATCAGCAGAATTCGTTCGATCGCTTCGCGATCAATCCGGTTTGCAATTGCCCGGGTGTGGTGACGTTTAGCGGCCGCAACGGCCTGCCGAAATACGCCTCGCAATTCGACCGCAACAACTTTGGCCCGCGGTTCGGTTTCGCATGGCGGTTGCGCGACAAGTGGGTCGTGCGGGGTGGTGGTGGTTTGCTGTTCGTTGGTCAATACGATCAAGCAACTCCGCTGGCCGTGCGCGCTGGATTCTCGAAGGCGGTGTCGGTCACGTCGGTAGACGGAGGCCGCACGGCCGCCATTCAGCTTCGTGATGGTTTGCCTCCGACGGTGGCCAATACCCTGTCGCCCGGTTTTGGTGCGGTACCGATTGGAACGAATCCCAATACTTCGATCGAGTTCTTTGATCCGGGCCGGCGCCAGATCCCCTACCTCCAGTCGTTCAACTTGAATGTGCAGAGGCTGCTGCGCGGCAACATGATTATGGAGATTGGCTACATCGGCACATTGGGGCATAAGCTGACTTTCCCCGGTACCGTTTCCATCAATCAGGTAGAGCCCTCGCGCATCCGCCCCGGCAACGCGCAACTGCTGCGGCCGTATCCGCAATTCTCTGACGTGCGTGAGCACTCGCCCACGATCGGCAATTCGAACTACCATGGCATGAACGTGCGCCTCGAGAAGCGCTACTCACGTGGTCTGCAGTTTGGCATGAACTATACCTGGTCGAAACTTATCGACGATATCAATTCGCGCAACGAGATTGGCAGCAGCCCGTCGATTGCGAACTACTACAACCGCCAGGCCGATCGTGGGTTGTCCGCGAATCATGTAGGCCACCGGTTTATTGGCAATACGGTTTGGGAAGTCCCGGTGGGCAGAGGTAAGCGGGTGAACATCTCGAACGGTGCGTTGAACGCAATCGCCGGCGGCTGGAGCACCGGTTTGATTCTTGAGTTGCGCAGCGGCGTGCCGTTCACGATTCAGGAGAACAACGCGGCGGCTATCTTCCCGACGGCGGCGGCGGTGCGGTCGAACGCGACTGGGCCGTATGCGCAGAACGCGGACTGGCGCGCCAACGTCCTGCGTCAGTCTTATTTTCAACGCGAACTCTTTGTCGCGCCGCCAGCGCTGACGTTTGGTACGCTGGGCCGCTCGCTGGCCACCGGGCCCGGAGCGGTGATTGGCGACCTTTCGGTACTCAAGGACTTCTCGATGCCCTGGGAGGGGCACAAACTCCAGTTCCGTTGGGAGAGCTTGAATTTCATGAATCGCGCGAACTTCGGCTCGCCGATTGGTGGACGCGGCAATCCGAATTTCGGCTTGATCACGGGGTTGATCGCTGGTAATCAGGCGCGGATCAATCAGCTGGGATTGCACTACCGGTTTTAGTTCAGCGCATGACGTTGATTCGCAAGGTATTCGTTTGTCTGATGAGGTTGGCTAGAGCGCGGATGGGACTCGAGCCGGATTCAATGCGACGCATCGCGGCAGGCTGGTGTGCTTTGGATTGCCGCTTGAGCTTGCTATGGCGGAGGACCGATCAGAATCGGTGCTCAGATTCCGACATGAAATGGGTCCTCTTGGTGTCCCTTGCTGTCGCTGCCTTCGGTCAAGAATTCCGGCCGGAGATTCGCAAGATCTGGGATGACAAGATCATGGAGACGCTGGAACTTCCGCTTGCCTCTGGGTTGCGAGCCAAGCATGTCCCAGCGGATTACTACTACAGGATTCCCGAGCGGAAGGTCTATAAGACTTATCCCATTTATCCTCCGGATCGCGAGCCTGCGGGCTACTTTGAACACCTAAAGACTCTCGAGCCGGAACTGGCCTTTGATGCGGCGAAGCTGAAGACCAAGGATGACTGGATTCGTGCGGGGGAGCAAGTTTTTCATTCCGCCAAAGCCTTCACTTCAACCAACTTTCCATTTACACAGGTGCGGAATCCAGAATGGTGGACGGCTACCGAAGCCAAGCTGGCCAAAGACGGGACCTTGCCGTACTATCGCTACGTCATTCGCAAGAAGGGGAAGGTTGAGGTTACCTTTGACTCGTGTGCGAGTTGCCATAGCCGGGTGCTCGATGATGGCCAGGTGGTCTGGGGTGCTGCGGGTTCGATCGCGTTTGGCAAGCACTGGGCTTACCAAATTCGAAAAAGCGGCAAGACCTCTGGGCCGGCGACTGAGCTCTTGAAGTTGTTCTTTGGTGCGCCTTGGATTCAGCCTGACCCCTTGGGCGACTTTTCCTCCATGACGCTGGAGGATGTGGCGACACATTTGGCGAGCATCCCTCATGGAGTTGGCGCGAGGCAGGGGACTTCTCTGCGAGCGCCAGCGCACCCACCGGATCTGATTGGCATCGCGGACCGGAAGTATCTCGACAACACCGGGTTGCAGCTTCATCGGTCGATCGAAGACATCATGCGGTACGCGGCGATCAATAACTTTGTGGAGGAGTTGACGCTATATGGGGATTTCCGCCCGATCAGCATCATCCACTCGTCAAAGTCGGACGAGTTGCCAAAGCCAGAAACGGAATCGCGGTCGAGCGACAGCGACTTGTATGCACTTGCGCTGTACATTTATTCGCTGCAGCCCCCCCAAGAACCCGAATCCGAACGATGCGAAGGCGCAGTTGGGCAAGAAGGTGTTTGCCCGGGAGGGGTGTCCCCTGTGCCATCCTGCACCGATTTATACGAACAACAAGTTGGTGCCAGCCAAAGGATTCAAGGTGCCTGCGGAGCATCGCACCACCTATGATGTGCTCGATGTGTCGGTGGGGACCGATCCGGAACTGGCGATGCAGACGCGGCGAGGAACGGGTTACTATCGGGTACCTTCGCTGCGGGGAGTCTGGTATCGCGGGCCTTTCGAGCATTCCGGATCGGTTGCCACGCTTGAAGATTGGTTTGACGAGAAGCGGCTCAAGGCAGACTATGTGCCGACTGGATATCGGGGCATGACGCCGACACGGGCGGTGGCGGGTCATGAATTTGGGCTCAAGCTGAAGCCGCAGGAGAAGGCGGCTTTGATTGCATTTCTGAAGACGCTCTGATCGAAGGCTCTTTTGCTCTCTTGGCGGAGGAACTCATGGTGTAGGTGCGGCTGCTTTTAGATGGAGGAAGACTCGAGTTGGGTTAGATGGGAGAGGTCTGGTGAAAGTTGGGGGAGTGGTCGAGCACCAAATGTCAGAGCAGGTGACACCGGATTGCGTTCCTGCTAGCCTCCCAATAGGGTGGGCTTGATGGCCGACTTTGACCGTATCACCCAACAGCCCGAAGTGATGGGCGGCAAACCTTGTATTCGAGGCATGCGCGTTACCGTAGCGATGATCGTAGGCATGGTTGGCACTGGCCATAGTATCGAAGCGATTCTGGCAGACTATCCTTACCTTGAGCGTGAGGACGTTCTCCAGGCTCTCCGTTACGCAGCTTGGCGTGCCGACGACCGCGAAGTTCTGCTCGCTGCTGGATGAAAATCCTGATTGATATGAACCTCTCGCCTCGATGGGTGAAGGTTCTGTCCTCTGCGGGTATTTCCACCAGCCATTGGTCGAGCATTGGAAGCGCATCGGCACCAGATGTCTAGATCATTGCTCACGCTCGTGCCGAAGACTGGGTCAT
This sequence comes from Acidobacteriota bacterium, assembly GCA_016870995.1. Taxonomy (GTDB): domain Bacteria; phylum Acidobacteriota; class Terriglobia; order Bryobacterales; family Bryobacteraceae; genus Bryobacter. Next base: position 36,602 of record VFZU01000021.1, on the reverse strand, counting down.
CCTGACTCAAGATCTCGATTTTGGAACCATCCTGGCTGTGACCCGTGGCACGAAGCCGAGTGTAGTTCAGATTCGATCTGAGGATGTGAGCCCGGAGGCGGCGGCTTCGGTTGTGATCGCCACAATCCGCCAAATGAGCATGGAACTCGAACAAGGCTCCTTGGTGACGATCGACCCTCGGCAGACAAGACTTCGGTATCTCCCTTTGTATAAAACAGATAAGAGCGATTGAATCCCATAAGGGATGAGGAAAGACCTCCCAATTTCCACTTGTTGGCGTTCAACGCATATCGTTGGCGATCCGGATCATCGACATGACGATGCTAGCCGACTGCCAAGTGGTGCGTTGCTTGAGTGCGAAGAGGATTCGCTTGGTGTTAAGGAACAGGGTCCGCTTCGAGAAATGAGTCCGCCCTTAGTCGGAAGCATTGCCTGGGCGTCCCTCAGCTACGTGCCAGAGAACGCCGGAGGGATCGACCAGGAAGGCCACACGTAGACCCCACGGCTGCAGCGAAGGTGCTTTGGGTTGGGGTACGCCAAAGCGGGCTGGCAAGTCGAGCTCCTGGATGTGGCCCCACCAGGAATCCACGTCGTCGACCATCCGTTGCATCATGAAGTTCTCCGCCCACTCTTTCTCAAAACAATTCTGGAGGATGAAGCTGCTGGTTCCGATGCCAAAGATTGCGACGTCGCCGTCGAGCAGCTTCTCGAATCCGAGTGCTTCGTAAAAGCGCTTGCTCAAACCAAAGTCTTTCGCTGGCACAAATGGGCGCGCCAGCTCAGTTCCGGATCGAAAGTTTATCTCCGGATGATGGCATGATTCTGAATTCGTGTTCCGCTTGTGGGTGGATTGAGTGCTTTCGATTGGAGCGTTCGTACGACCCAGTCCTTTCAGAGAGACAGGTGTTTGTACGACAATGCAGATCGGCGGCCTCATTCCGGTTTGAGGGCTTCCGCTGAAATCACGAGTCTGTTTAATGTTGAATTGCTGGATGGACTTTACGGAAACATCGACTGTGCGGAAAAAATAAACTCCTGGTTTGGAGCGCCGGTGAACGGGGCCTGAGTGATGACGGTCCATTCTGCGTTACCGTTTGCCTGCAGCACCATGCCGGAGACGGTGTTGACGATGTGGGCGTAGCCAGTATTTCGAGATGGAATGACTTGCCAGCCTTGATTGACACCCCGGTAGAAGCTCCACATGGTGATTGGCATGTTGGGCGAGCCCATATAGGAGTAGCCGATTTCCGCTGCGGCCCCCGGTCTGCAGTAATCGAAAGAGCCTGGGCGAAGGGAGAACAACGCTAAGACGCTACTGCGTGAACTGGTGGCACCGTATTCGTTGTATGTATCGTATGCAGCAAGGCGCCAGCGGTCATAACATCCGGGAGATGGAGATTTCGTGACGACGCTGGCTCCGTTGTTGTACCAGGAGGCCGCGACGGATCTGGCGGGGAAGGCGCGACTGAAGATCTGATAGTCCTGAAACTCAAAGAGGCTGAAGGACTCCAACAGGCTGAGGCGGCCGAGGTTCATCATTCTGAATTTCTGGAGTGGCTCATTCGATACCGGAGTCAGTAACATCGCCGCGCCATCATTCCAACTACTGGCCTGCAGTGCGAGGCCATAGAAATAAGAGATGATCCAGAAGCCACCGGTGGCGGGGTCCCGACGCAGCACCCAAATTTGACCCGCGCTGGTATTGCAAGGTTGAATGGCCAAACTTCCCGCGATTGAGGCCAGCGCGTCGAGGCATTTGGCGAAGGGGAAGCTCACGAGACGCACCGCGATTTCGCCGAATTCCGTGCGTCCCGTGAGGAGGATCTGCCACTCCTGGACGATACCGCTTACGGCCCCATTGCTGCCATAGCCGCGGAAAAGCTGAACGCGTGTGTTCGTTGAAAACCAATCGCCTTCCACCTCAAGGGTCTTTGTGCGGTTCGCAGCGAACTCGAGCCTGTGGCTATTTCCATTAATTCCCCCTCCTGGGAAGAATGCGCTTAATTCGCTAACCGCGGGAGTTTGGGACCAGATTGGAAGGACAAAAAAGGCCAACAGCGCAAACCGTTTCATGTGGGTCTCCTTCGGGAATGGTAACAAGTTTTGAAGGCGGGGAAGCGGCGGTGGCAGAGTAGTGTCATTCGACTGGTTAGGATAGAGGAATGCGATTCTTATGCTTGATCGGGATGACCTTTGGGTTGATGGCGCAGACGCCTGAGACGACTTCGTTGCTGGGGAAGCCGCTGGTGTCGGCGGCGGTGACGAATGAGAAGTTGATTGCCAATTATGAAGCGGCGCGTAAAGAGTATGAGGCCTCGCCTAAGGATCCTGAAAAGCTGATCTGGCTGGGGAGGAGGTTGGGTTACCTGGGCCGCTTTCAAGAGGCGATCACCGTGTTCAGCAAAGGCATCGAGATGGATGGCGGGAATGCGAAGTTCTACCGGCACCGGGGGCACCGGTATTTGACGACGCGGCAGATCGATAAGGCGGTGGCCGATTTCAAGAAGGCGGCGGCTTTGACCAAGGGCAAGCCGGATGAGATTGAGCCCGATGGGCAGCCGAACAAGCTGAACAAGCCGCTGTCGACGCTGCAGTTCAATATCTGGTATCACCTGGGGCTGGCCTATTATCTGAAGGCGGATTTCAAGTCGGCATTGGGGGCTTATCAGGAGTGTATGAAGCGGTCGCGGGCGAATGATGATTCGCTGGTGGCGACGTCGGACTGGTTGTATATGACGCTGCGGCGGTTGGGTCGTGAGGCAGAGGCAAAGAAGGTGCTGGAGCCGATTGGCGAGAAGATGGACATCATTGAGAACACTTCGTATTGGAACCGGTTGCTGATGTACAAGGGCGTGCGCACGCCGGAGAGCGTGCTGTCACCGCAGGGGGCCGATGACCTGACGATTGCGACGCAGGGTTATGGCGTGGGGAATTGGTATCTGTATGGCGGGCAGAAGGAGAAGGCCAAGGAGATCTTTGAGAAGGTGGTGGCGGGCAAACAGTGGGGCGCGTTTGGATATCTCGCGGCGGAAGCGGAGCTGGCCAGAGGCTTGAAGTGATGGCGAGCTCCGCAGCTCATTTGCGTGAATTGCTGAGGGCTGTGTCAGCCTAATTCGAGCGATTGCGTTTCGACTGGATGCTCATTGAGATCGTGCGAAGCAGTTGCTCGTCTTGGTATGGCTTGACCAGATATTCCGTGACTCCGGCGTCGAATGCCTTCGTTCGGTGTTTGTCGCCAGAGCGAGAGGTCAACATCACAATCGGCAGCCCCGCGAACTTCGCTTCTGCACGAAGAGTGGCTGTGAGTTCAAAACCATCCATGCGCGGCATTTCGACGTCCATCAGAATCAGATCTGGCAGACGCTCGGCGCGGCGCAGCATCTCGAGCGCTTCGATGCCGTCCTTGGCTTGAGATGTTGTCCAGTTCTGTCTTTCGAGCAGCTTGGTGATAACACGGCGGACGCTGAGCGAGTCGTCGACGATCAGAATGTCAAACGCCTGCTTTGCTGCCGCGACCTTGACGCAGACACCTCTTTGAGATTCAATGCGCGTCAACCCGACGGGATTGAGAATCGGCACTACGCGCCCATCTCCGAGCAAGGTTGCGCCTGCCAAGTGAGTGCTTTTGCGCACCAGTTTGCTGAGCGGCTTCACGACGACCTCGCGTGCCTCGCGGATTGTATCTGCCGCCAGCCCAGAGCGTTCGCCGCCCTCGCGTAAGACAGCTACGCTGCGGCTCTGCGGCGCGTCGCCTGTCATGGGTAGCCCCAGCAGGTCGCCCAGTTCGACGACTTCAGAACCACCGACGACACGCTTTACTTCGGCGACGGCGTCGATTGGCAGCCCAAACAACTGACCGCGCGTTTCCATCATCAGCACCCGGGATACGGCCACAGTCAGTGGAAGTCGCAATGTAAATACTGTTCCCAAGCCGGCTTCGCTTTCGACTTCGAGCGTGCCCTTCAAGCTTTCGACGGCGCTCTTGACGACATCCAGCCCGAGTCCGCGGCCAGCCAACGGACTGACTTCGTCTGCTGTTGAGAATCCTGGCCGGAACAAGACAGCGCTGACATCGCTTGAGTCCCATCCCAACTCGGTTGCCCGTGCGCGGATCTTGTCGACTCGTAAACCGCCACCGTCGTCACTCAACCGCAAAACCACCTGGCCACCTTCTTGTGAGGCGCGCAGCACGACACGGCCTGTGGCCGGCTTACCGGCTGCGGCTCGCGTCGCTTCGCTCTCCAGCCCATGTGCGACGGCGTTGCGAGCCAAATGTTCAAGGGGACCAGTTAATGCTTCAACCATTGCCTTGTCGAGCTCGGTCGCGCCGCCTTCCAGGATGAACTCTGTTTGCTTGCCTGCCAGATCTCCGGCCGCGCGCACGGTGCGGTCCAATCGTGCCGTCAAAGTGCCCAACGGAACCAGCCGGAAGCGCAACAGCTTGTCTTGCACTTGCGAATGCAAACGCCGCTCCCAGCTCATCAGCGAATCCAGTTCTCCAGCGAGAGTCTGCATTTGCGCTTCGGCAGCGGCAAAGTCTGCTGCCGTCTCGCCCAAGTCTCGCGAGTGTGTGTAGAGCTGGGTGTATCGGTCTAATTCCAGTGCGTCGAACTCTGTGTGCCGCGCGGGCGCGGGGCCTGCTCCGGAATAATACAGCTCGTGCTCTTGCTCAAACGAACTCTGTACTTGCCGCAGACGACGGACGCTCAAGGCCAACTCTCCAAGTTCATGGGAGAGCTTGTTCAAGGTACGTTCATAGGTGCTCTGATGCACGAAGATTTCCGTCGCCATGCGCTGCAAATCTTCAATGCGCTCCATGGGCACACGGACGGTGCGCGGGCCTTCTGCAACTTCGGTTTCGAGGGCTTCGAATGAGGCTTTCGGGATCGCGGGCTCAACCGGCGTGGCCAAGAGGACTGGCTCAAGCGGGGTTTGGCTTGAGGCTGCATTTTCATAGAGTGCCAGTAGCTCTGCGACGCCTTCTTCGCGATCGCCACCTGCTGCGACCATGCCCACCATGACGTCGATGGTCTTACGCAGCAAGCCCATTACGGTGGCGCTGGGTGATACGAGGCCCTCGTCCACTGCGTCCAACAAGTCTTCCATCCGGTGAGCCACGCCGCTGAGCCGGGGCAGGCCCACCATGGCGCCAGCGCCTTTGATCGTGTGCACGCCGCGCCGGGCTCTTAGCAGGGCGGAATGATCTTTGTTGTTCGCTGCATATTCACCGAGTGCGAGTGAGACTTCGCCCAGTGCCTCTTCGGCTTCGAGGAGAAAGCCCTCAAGCATTTCCGGATCTGCCGTGATGGGTATCGCCGACACTTCCGGCGACTTACCTTGTGGCGCACCCATCAACTGCAGGCGCATCACGGCCACGGCTTCTTCGAGTACCACCAGGCTGTCTTCGTCCCATTCGATGACGCCGTTGAGGCGGTCTTCGAGGAAGCCTTCTACTTCTTCGCCGAGTGCAGGCAATCCGCTGATGCCGACCACTGCGGCTCCACCGCGGATGAGATGCACCAGACGGTGCGCTTCCTGCAGGGTGCGTTCGTCGAATCCTCGCTCGCGCAAGCGGACGACACAGTCTTCCAAAGGAGGTACGTAGGACCGCGCTTCCTCGAGAAATCCAGCGACGGTTTCGGCATCCAGTTGTGCTGGCATGTTGATTCCCCTTGGAGCCTAAACGGCCGTGAACTCGCGGTTTTCAGCAGCAGATCCTGCTGGGAGCTTGAACCGGCCCATGCTGTCGCTCAATTGCCGTGACAGTGCTGCCAGTTGTGTCATCGAGTTCTCCACCTCGCGGGCATTCGCGGCAGTGTCCATCGTGAATTCCGAAACGCCAGCCACTTTGCGCGTCACAGCTTCGGAGCTTTCTGCCTGGAGCTGGGTAGCTTCAAGAATCTCGCGGACGAGGCCGGAAATTTCCTGCGAAACGCTTTCAATTCGTTCGAGCTTGCCGCCGGCGTCGTTGGCCAGTTGGCTTCCGTCCACCACTTCGCGCGTCGTCTTTTCCATAGCGACGATTGCTTCGCTAGTATCCGTCTGGACGGACCGAATGAGAGCAGAAATGCGCTTGGTGGATTGTGTGGCGCGCTCGGCGAGCCGTTCGACTTCTTCGGCAACAACCGCGAAACCGCGGCCTGCTTCGCCTGCTGCCGCCGCCTGGATTGAGGCATTTAAGGCCAGAATCGAAGTACGGTCCGCGATGTCGCCAATGAGCTGTACGATCTCGCCAATTTCTTGCGAGCTCTCGCCCAGACGCTTCACGCGCTTTGCAGTTTCTTGTACCTGGCCGCGGATCGAATCCATACCCTGCATCGTCAGGCGCACGCTAAGGGTGCCGCCGCGTGCGTGCTCGAGGGCCGATTCCGCAACGTCTGCTGCGGTGTTCGCCGCCGATGCGACCTGCCGGATGGAATTGTTGATTTGTTCAATGGTGCGTGAGGCTTCAGCGATCTGTTCAGACTGTTGGACGGAGCCTTCGGCCAGACTTTCAGCGCGCGATTCCATCTCGTTGGCGCGAACGCTGACCGCTACCGAGGTGTCCTGCACGGAACGGATCAGCCCGCGCAACTCACCAATCATGTAGTTGAATGAGTCTGCGATGGCTCCGGTGACGTCGGACGTTACTTCGGCTTCTTTGCGAAGATCGCCTTCAGCGACGCCGCTGACTTCATCGAGCAACTTCATGATGCTGCCCTGAATCTGGTCTCGCTCTTCACGCGACTGGATCAGCGTCACCGTGTTTTCCAACATGGAGTTCAACGAGCCGGACACTTTGCCCAACTCGTCGTTGTAGAAGAATTCGGCACGGGCTTCGTAGTCGCCGGCGCGGATCGAGTCGAAGGTTTTCAGGATCGTGCGGACCTGCCGTGTAATTCCCAAGTTCACGCTGAAGATGATCGTTCCGGCGAACACGAGCACCAACAGACCGGTACCAAGCTGCGCATACATCACGTCACGCAAATCGCCGACTCTGCCGTTGAGAGTGCTGCGCATGCGATCCATGGAGGAATTCATCAGCACGGCATAGTCTTCAGAAGCTGCTTCGACCAGGCGCGACAGTTGTGCGCCATCGAGGATGGGAGCTTCCGGTCTCGCCAGCATCTGGTTGGCTACCTGTTCCCGAAGTTTTTCTGCAGCTAGTAAGGCGTTTGCGGCTGCAGTGCGTAGGGTGAGGCGCCCGTTTGGAATCGCCGGCCCATTGGCATCAACGGCTTCGCCTTCCATCGCTGTATCCATATCCCGCTTGACTGCGGCGTTGGAGCGCTCGAGGGTTTTTACGAAATGCCAGAGCTTGCCACTGTCTTCGCCGGTCAGGGTGCCTTGCAAGGCCGCCTTCAAGCCGACGCTGCGCAACCCTGCCAGTGCCTCGCTCACGAGGGGGCCATGGTTAAGCACGGTGTCTGCAAGCGCAAATACGTCTCGCTTTTCATCCGCTCGCAAGTTCGATTTTTCACCGACCGCCTCAACCAAATCGTTCAACTGGCTGTTCAGCGCGACGGCGTCCAGGTTCTGCCGGCTCTCCGTCCAGGTCTTGCGGATGGATGGCCAGCGGCCAGTGACTCCGAGCTTGCCAGACAAACGTCCGTCCGCGTCGTCCACCTTGGCAATCGCCGCTTCCGCGTTTCCACGTGCCTGTGCGCCTGTGGGCAATTGCGCCGCGGCAGCTCTGAGTGTCGATACATATTCGAGGCCGTCCAGCTCCAACCGCGTGTGCTCGATCCGTTTGTACTGGCCATCGACAAATACATACAGAAGAGCGAATACAGGTACAGCCAAGAGGGCCGACACCAACGCCAGCTTCCGCCAAATTTTGAGGTGATTCAGTTTGTCAAACATGTTCTTTGGTCCTTCGTTTCGTTAGCCAGCTAGCGCGGCAAAAATCTGTTCCAGGTCGAGCAACCGCACGGGCGTTCCTTGGCGATCGCCAAGTCCTTTGACAAACCGCTCGCCTGCCATTTCTTCTTTCGCCGGACGAATTTCATCCGGCCACAACGACAAGAGCCCTGCTACGCCATCGACTGGCAACGCGCACGCGCCAAGACTCTGAGAAGCACGCACGATAATCACGCGTTCATCCCGCGCTTGGGCCTGTGAGGTGGACGAGTCGCCACCACGGCCCAGCAAGTAAAGTAAATTCAAAACCGGCAGTACATCGCCTCTGTAATTGATCAAGCCGCGCACTGCGGTGTCGACCGCCGGAAGCGGTGTTACTTCAGGGAGATAACCCGTCTCGAGCACCTTCGTTACCGGTACGGCGAAGCAATCGCCGGCCAAGGTGAATTGCACAAATCTATGGGAGGGCAGGGGAGCGGGAGCGTTGGAAATCATTTGCAACTTTGCCGCCCAGGCTAATCTTTCGTCGAGGTTCCGCAGGCACCCGGCCATGAATGCGTCTTCTGATGAGAGGGTTGGCGGGAGCACAGGCTCCGCTGCACTGGTGTCTTCAGAGAAATTGTCGCTGCTTAGTGTTTCGCCGAGAAGTGCTTCGAGCATGGCGTCGTCGTCGGCGGATGTGATTGAGGGTGCGGCAGCAGGAGCTGGACCGAAGTGCTCTTTGATTTCGGCTTTGGCGAGTTGAGGCTCGACTTCGATATATTCGCTGCTAAGTGTTTCGCCGAGTAGTGCTTCGAGCATGGCGTCGTCGTCGGCGGAGGCGAACGAGGGTTCGGCTGTGGAAGCTGCAACGAAGTGATCCTCGATTTCGACTTTGGCGAGTTGGGGTTCGACTTCTACCTGTTCGTCGGTGAATGGTTCGTCTGGCAGCAACTCCAGAACGGCATCATCGCTTGTTTCAGGACCGAAGGTTAGATCTGACGCGGGGAAGTACTCCAATTGGGGTTCGGGAGTTTCTACGGCACTCGCTTCGATCGTCGGGGTTTCTGTGCGATTTGCTACGAGCGATATGCCCACAGCGGCGGGATCTGGATTCTCTACTTGCCCGTCGGTAGCGTCCCATTGGGTCATGAGCTCTGAAAGCAAATCTGGCATCAAATCCGGTTCGCCCATAGTTTCCGGTTGGTTCATTACACCGCTCCACCATCCACAGCATTCGCCACCGCAGCCAATACCGCAGCAGGGTCGATGGGCTTGGTCAAGTAGCCGTCGGCTCCTTGCTTCATCCCCCAATACTTGTCCATTTCCTGGCTCTTGCTGGAGACCATGACGATCTTGAGGTTTGCCGTCTCAGGAGCACTCTTCAACTGTCGGCAGACTTGATAGCCGTTCTTCTTAGGCAGCACTACATCAAGCAAGATCAGATCCGGACGGTATTCGCGGGCCGCCGCAACGGCCGCGTCTCCGTCGGTCACGCTCAGCAGCGAATAGCCTTGACCGCTCAGCAGAGTCTCCATCCGCTTCAATTCCATCGGGCTGTCTTCCACAATCAGGATTTTTTTGGTCATAAGCTTTCCTTGTCTATCCGAGGTCAAAAATGCGGAATCCTTTGCCGTTGTCGCCCTTGCGCAGATGCTTGTTGACAGCCGCCGTCAGCACATCGTTGTGAAATGGTTTGTTTAAGTGATCGGTTGCACCGGCCACTTTCCCGCGTACTTTGTCAAATAAACCGTCATTTCCGCTCAACATCACGACCGGGAGACCCTTTCCTGAAGGATGCCGCCGCACTGCTTTGCAGAATTCGTAGCCGTCCATCTCGGGCATGGTGATGTCCGTCAGGACGAAATCGGGCGTTTCTTTCTGAAACTTCTCGAATCCCTGCCGCCCGTTCACGGCGCTGGATACGCGCAGCCCGTTCCGTTCGAGTGCCGTGGAGACCAGCCGACGCACGGTGGCTGAATCGTCCACAATCAAGACCAACTTCCTTGCGGCGACTTCTGCGCAAGCCTCCCGTACTTGAGCCCCGCCATATGCCAGATCTGCGGCCCTCTTGAGATACTGCAAAGCGTCCCCGCTCCGGTACATGCTCATCAGTCCAATGGCAACGCCCAACATTACTTGTCCGCTCGAGTCGCCCCGATGGATCATTTCTGAGACGGCTGTTTCTACGGACCTTTCGTTCACCGTCCCTTTGGCTTGCGCCGTGGCCAAATGGCCCAGAGACAAAGGGCACCCGCAGCTGGCGCATACCGAGTGCGAATCTTCCTCTTCGCGTTCTCGGCCGCATACCAGGCAGCTTTCCCGCTTTATCGCTGCAACTGCAGGCACCGTTGCCGCATTGTTTGAGGGTGGCGTACTCTCGCCCAGTGGAAGTTTCGTCGGAGTTGGCTGCTGGGCCAGCCGGTGCGCGGCCAGAGTTTTCCAGGCCAAGGCGTTCTGCGGATTCAATTCAATCAGCTTTTCCAGCAGCGCGATCGCGCCCTCTGGTGTTTCTGCGACGGCGGCGCTCCAGATGTAGGCTTGTTCATCTTGCGGATTTTTCCTCAGGATGGACGCCAGGATTTCCCTCGCCATACCCTTTTGGCCGAGACGTATCGCCTGCACAGCGTCGCTAAGCATTGCTGATTTTGCCGTTGTCAATTCGCACGCTCCATACCCCTAGCAAAGGCGATGAATGCATAAATGTCGCTAGGAATCTACGGTAAGTGTATTGCGATCTGCAAACTACTCCCATCAGACAAAGCCCCTAAGGTGAGTCCCCGATCGACCCTAGTTAGGGCAAAACCTTACTCGCTCGGAAAGTTCCTATTCCTTTGGAGAGTCTGTTGTGCCAAGGGGGTAGTAGGATGGTCTTGCAATGACGAGGCGGACGATGATGGCGAGCATGTGTGTGGCAGCGGCTCAGGCCGCGACGCGGCTGATTGTGATTGGCGACGATATCGGGGCTGTGCATGCGATCGGCGAGGGGACAATTGAGGCCTATCAGAAGGGCATTATGCGGTCGGCAAATCTGATTGTGCCGGGGCCGTGGCTGCTTGAGGCGGCCGAACAATTGAAGGCGAACCCGGGGCTGGATGTGGGGATTCATCTGGCGTTGACGAGCGAGTGGGACAGCGTGAAGTGGCGGCCGCTGACGGTGATGCCTAGTCTGGTGGATGGGGCTGGGTATTTTCCTCCGCGGACGAAGGATGTGGCGGCGCCGGGAGTGAAACTGGAGGAAGTGGAAGGGGAGATTCGCGCGCAGATTGAGTTGGGCAAGAAACTGGTGCCGCGGGCGAGCTGGTTGTCGACACATATGGGCGCAGCGACTGCGACGCCGAGGTTGCGCGAGTTGACGTTGAAGCTGAGTGCGGAGTACAAGATGCCGATGCAGGATTCGATTGCAGGCTTGAACCGGCTGCGGGCTCCCTATGGACCGAACGATTCGAAGGAGCAGAGAGTGGCCGGGATGGTGAAGATGATCGAGGGGCTCGGGCCAGGAATCCACGCGTTCGTCGATCATCCGGCAACGGATACGGCCGAGATGCGGCGAGTGGGGCATGAGGGGTACCGGAATGTGGCCGAGCAGCGCGCGGGGATCTTGTATGCGTGGACGCATGCCGATGTGCATGCGGCTGTGAAGAGAAAGAATGTGTTGTTGACGAGTGTGGGGGCCGAGGTGGCGCGATGAGAATCGCTTTGTTGTTGGTTGCCGTTGTTGGCGTGGCCCAGACGGGGTACCGGCAGCAGTTTGAAGATTGGCTTGAGGGCGAAGCCCGCAAGCACTGGGATGCGCGGGACCGGTTGGTGGCCGGGTTGTCGACGCGAGCCGAAATTGAGCAGCGGCAGCGAGAGATTCGCGCGGCGGCGCTCGAGTTGATTGGCGGATTGCCGGCGGCGAAGACGCCACTGAATGCAAAGGTGACGGGTGGGTTTTCGCGGGATGGGTATCGAGTAGAGAGAATCGTATTCGAGAGCCAGCCTGGGTTTCGGGTGACAGCGAATTTGTATCTACCGACGGTGGGCAAGGGGCCGTATCCGGCGGTGCTGGGTGTGGCTGGACATTCGGCGAACGGGAAGGCATCGGCGACTTATCAGAAGGCGTTTGTCGGGTTTGTGAAACGTGGCATCGCGGTACTGGCTTACGATCCTCCAGGGCAAGGAGAGCGGCTGGAATATTTTGATGAGGCAACGGGGAAGTCGCGGGCCGGGATTGGAGTGGGCGAGCATTTGATGGCGGGAGTGTCGGGGTTGCTGGTGGGGCAGACAATCGCGCGCCATTTTGTGTGGGATGGAGTGAGGGCGTTCGACTACTTGCTGACGAGGCCCGAGATTGATGCCCAGCGGATCGCGGTGGCTGGGAATTCCGGTGGAGGGACGCAGGCGGCGTATCTCGCACTGTTTGAGCCGAGGCTGGCAACGGCGGTGTCGAGTTGCTACATGACGAGTTGGCGGGAATTGTGGGTGGGACCTGGGCCACAGGATTCTGAACAGGTGTGGCCAGGGATGATTTCGCGGGGCCTGGATTTTGGAGATTTTGCGCTGGGTTTTGCGCCGCGTCCCTTTTTGATCACCAGCGCGATTCGAGATTACTTTCCCATCGCCGGGGCGAGAGCGACGCACAAAGCAACGGCGCGATTGTTCGATGTGATGGCGGACGGGGCGAAGATGGGGTTCTTTGAGTACGATGATACGCATGGTTGGTCGCAGCCGCGCCGGGAGGCGGCAACGCGATGGCTGGAGAAGGTGTTTTTCGGAACAGAGACGGATGGAAAAGAAGCAGACACCGAGACTGAAGAAGAGAGTCTGCTTTATGTGACAGGGACGGGGCAATTGGCGACATCGATGAGGTCGCGGACAGTGCGGGACTTGAGCATTGAGGCATTGGAGGAATTGAAGAAGAAGCGCAGCACGGCGAGCGTGAGTGAAATTCGTCGCGGCGTAGGTTGGGTGGAACCACAGTTGCGGCCGGGTTTGAAGGGAGGTGGGTTGGAAGTGGAAGGAGGAGTATGGATTCCGCTGGAAGTGATGGGTAAGGTGAGGGGGAAGGGAACGGTTGTTGCGGTGGGTGGGGTGGAAGCAGATCTGAAAGAACTGGTCGGGATGGGATATCGGGTGGTGAAGTTATCGCCACGAGGGAGTGGGCCAGAATATCCTCGCGCGGGAAAGGTCGGCTATGACCTCGATTATCAGATTGCGGCGCGTACATGGTTGCTGGGGAGGAATTTGCTGGAGATGCAGGCGGAGGATATTGTCTCGGCTGTGCGTTGGGCTGAGGGTGGTGAGCCGGTCGTGGTGTATGCGTGCGGGAGGTTTGGCCCGGCGGGGATGCTGGCCGCGGTGATGGAGCCGAAGGTGGTCAAAGTGTTGGTGGAGGGTTCGGTGGAGAGCCTGGAAGATATTGTGAGATGGCCGCTGCACGAGGGTTTGGACAATGTTGTAGCGCCGCGGGTGTTGGCGTGGTTTGATCTGGCGGATCTGAGGCGGCTATTGGGCAAGGGACGTGTAATGGAGGTTGGACCGGTGAATCCGTCAGGGGTAGCTCTGCGGGGTTTGGGAAGAAGGTTACGTGGGGAGGGTTGGGGAATCGCGAAGACGGTGGGTGGCTTTCTCTAAATCGGATGGAAGAGAACTTCCGAATCTGAGCCGCGTTGTGAGAAAAAATTTACGCTGTATTGCGAATCTGTGGCCGAAATTTCAGTCTGGCTTCATAGCGATTTATCTTAATCTAAGTATATGGGTTATGCTTTGAGGCCCCTATCAAAAACTTCTATGAACCGAGAGAAGTGTAGGACTTTCCCCGCATAACAGTTCTGTTTATACTGCAATCACGAGGGTCAGATCTGAAGTTTAGGTATGCCCTCCCCGTTGCTGTAATTAGGCCTGTCGTCTCGCCCAGTCGCGACCCCGGCTCCCTCTCGTCCAGAGCCAAAAATCCAAACAGTTCAGGGGATCTACATGAGAAAAATGCGACTGAGTCTCTCTCTCTCGCTCATTGCCCTTATGATGTGCAATTCCATCAGTTGGGCACAAACCTCCTTCGGCAACCTGCGCGGCAGCGTGGTAGACCAAGGGGGCGCAACCATAACGAATGCAAAAGTGACATTACTTGAGGAGTCGACGGGTGTGTCCCGTTCGGCGGTGACCTCAGCAGCCGGCGAATATGTATTCGCTAACATCAACCCGAGCACCTATACGGTGACCGTGGAGCAATCTGGATTTAAGAAGACCGAACGCAAGGGCATTGTGGTCGCGACGCAGCAGTATGTGACTCTCGACGTCAAGCTCGAAGTCGGTGACGTATCGCAGAGCATCATGGTGACCGAGGAGACCCCGCTGCTCGAAACCGCTTCGGCATCGACCGGGCAGGTGGTCGACCGGCAGAAGCTGATCGATCTGCCGAACCTGGGACGCAATCCATTTATGATGTCGCGCCTGGCGCCGACCGTGGTGCAGGTGGGCAACCCCGCCTATGCGCGTATGCAGGATCAAAGCGGCAGCTCGCAGATTTCGATCGTGGGTGGTCCGGTTCGCGGAAACAACTATCTGCTCGACGGAATTCCGATCACGGACTTTGCGAACCGCGCGATCATCATTCCTTCGCTCGAAGCGGTGGAAGAGATGAAGGTGCAGATCTCGACTTACGACTCTGAAATGGGCCGCACCGGTGGCGGTGTGTTCAACACCTACCTGAAGAGCGGCGGCAATACCTACCATGGCAGCTTGTTCGGCTACATGCGCCAGACGAGCTGGTTGGCGAACACGTTCTTCAACAATCGCAATGGACGGGCGATCACGAATCAGCCATTCCGCAACTATGGCGGCAGCTTCGGCGGCAAGGTTTGGATCCCGAAGGTTTACGACGGAAAGAACAAGACGTTCTTCTGGCTCGGATTTGAAGGATACCGCGACACGCAGGCAGCATCGCGCGAGCAGTACACTCCGACGGCAGCAGAACGGGTTGGCGACTTCTCTCGTTCTTTGACGAACTCTGGCGCACCGCTGATGATTTACGATCCGTTCTCGACGACAACGACCGGGTCGCGCACGGCATTCCCGAATAACATCATTCCGTCGAACCGTCTCGATCCCGTTGGCCGAAACATCGCAGCAACCTATGAGCTGCCCACCAAGGCAGCGCGATTCTATGGCGACAACAATCTGGCTGGCGCTGGCCCGTTGGCTTCGGTCGCCGACCAGAGGTTCATCAAGCTCGACCATACTTTGTTCTCCTGGTGGCGCGCCAATTTGAGCTACCTCGGTTACAACTCGGATGAGCCGGGCGAAAATCCCTATCCTTCGATTTCTTCTCCTGATCAGTGGATTCTGGGTCGCAGGGTGAATACCACCCAGTTGAACAACACGATCACGCCGAACGCGACGACGGTCATCGCCGTGCGTTATGGCTTCAACCGCTTCCCGAATATCGGAACCCAGAAGAGCCAGAACTTCAATGTGGCGAGCCTTGGATTCAGCAACTCATTCGTGCGGGACATCCCTTCGCAGACCTTCCCGAACGTTGGCATGCAGACTGCCTACTCTCTTGGCACCAACAACAACTTCAACTACGTTCACCACTCGAACAATTTGGGCGTGAACCTGTCGAAGTTCCTTGGCAAGCACAGCCTGAAGTTGGGCTACGACTACCGTAAGCTGGCAAACAGCGGCTTGGACCTAGGCAACAGCTCGGGCACCTTCAACTTCAACCTCGACTTCACCCGCTCTGGTGCGAGCACGGGTACGGGCGGTGCAGACATCGCGAGCATGCTGTTGGGTGCTCCTTCCACTGCGCAAGGCTTTATCCCGACCAAGCTCTTCCAGTTCGTGAAGTACTACGGTATGTACATCCAGGATGACTACCGTGTATCGAAGAAGCTGACCCTGAACCTCGGTTTGCGCTGGGAACGGGAATCTGGCTTGCAGGAACGGAACAACAACCTGATCACGACCTTCGACGAGAAAGCGGCCAATCCGTTGCAGGCAAGCGCCGGTGTTCCGACGCTGGGCGTGTTCCGGTTTGCCGGAGTGAACGGTGCGCCGACGCAGACGTCCAACTACCTGCAGAACAAGTTTGCTCCCCGTGTCGGTGTCGCTTATCAGCTGAACGATAAGACAATATTGCGCGGTGGATACGGCATCTATTGGGCCCCGGCGATCGCACTGGGTTCACCTTTCAACAGCGAAGGAATCACCGCGCTGACCAATCCGGCCACCGACAACGGCGGCTTGCCGCTGGTGCAGTTGAGCAATCCGTTCCCGAATGGACTCGACAAGCCGGTTGGCAATTCTCTCGGTGACCGCACGGGCATTGGCAAGGCAATGAACGTGTACGCTCCGGATGCGACGAGCGGTCGTGTACAGCAATTCAGCATTGACGTTCAACGGCAGCTTCCTGGCGGCATGGTGGTTGTGGCTGG
Organism: Acidobacteriota bacterium; assembly: GCA_016870995.1. Taxonomy (GTDB): domain Bacteria; phylum Acidobacteriota; class Terriglobia; order Bryobacterales; family Bryobacteraceae; genus Bryobacter. The sequence goes on along the minus strand of VFZU01000021.1, from coordinate 20,367 downwards.
CTACGCGGGATCGCGCAGCAAGAGTCTGACCTGGACCGCAGCAGGGTTGAACGTGAACCAGTTGAACCCGAGCTTCTTCAGCCAGGGTGCAACGTTGCGCCAGACCGTCCCGAATCCCTATTTTGGACGCGGTGGTGCGAACGTAACTGGCACGGCGACGATCGAACGGCAGCGCTTGCTGCGTCCGTTCCCTGCCTATGACGCGGTGAACTATCTCAATCAGAGCTATGTTCGGGCCGATTACAACGCTATCAACGTCCGCGTGCAGAAGAATGCTTCGAATGGGCTGACGCTGTTAACTGCGTTCACCTTCTCGAAGAACATGGACAATGCTGGCGGCGGCGCGGGCAACAATCTGAATTCCGGCAACGCCGGTCCGCAGAACGTGTATGACCTCGAAGCGGAATACAGCAGAAGCTACCTGGACTCGCCTCGGCGTTGGACGAATGCGCTGACCTATGAGCTTCCTGTTGGCAAGGGCAAGCGGTTCCTTGGCAACCTGAACCGCATGGGGGACATTCTGATCGGCGGCTGGAGCATCAATGCCGTGTCGACCTTCCAGACCGGTTATCCGCTCATGGTTTTCGCAAACGCAAACTTGAACGCTCCGTTTGGCGCGGCGCGCCAGCGGCCGAATCTGACGGGCACTGCCCCGGCAGCTGAAGGCAGCTTCGCGAAGCGGATTGACGGATGGTTGAACCCGGCAGCGTTCAGCAATGCGGCGATCTACACGTTTGGCAACGCCCCGCGCGCGATTGATACGCGTGGACCGGGCCAGGCGAACTGGGACATCTCGGTGTTCAAGACGGTGACGGTGTTTGAGAACTTCAAGGCGCAGTTCCGTGCGGAAGCCCTGAATTCGATGAACACCCCGCATTTCCGCGGTCCGAACACAGCATTCGGAAACGCGCAATTCGGCCGTATCACGTCGCAAGCAAACTTCCCGCGCATGCTGCAGCTGGGCTTGCGGTTGTTCTTCTAAGGTAGGTAAGCGAGGAGATTCGCCTTCCTAAGGGGCGCGAGTTTCCTGCCGAAAGCCGCCGGGTGAGCCCAAAAGTTGGCACATCCGGCGGCCAAGGCGTATATAATGTATACAACCTGCAGTATTGCTCGAAAGGAACAGAACAAGAAATGGCGTTCTTCAGCCCCGAAACCGAACAGGATCTTCTCAAGCGCGGCTATAGCCGTCGCAATTTTGGCCGCATCTCCGCGCTCGTCGCCGGCGGTGCCGCTCTCCCCTTTTACAACGAAGCCGCCATGGCTCAACTTTCGATGCGTCTTGATGCACCCAAGGACGCGGTTCGCATCAACGCGAACGAGAATCCGCTTGGCCCCTGTCCGGAAGCCGCGGAAGCGATGTACGCCGTGATCAAGGGTGGCGGGCGCTACATGTACGAAAAGACTTTCGAGTTTGCCAAGGTACAGGCCGATCTCGATGGAGTGAAGCCGGATTACGTGCAGCCGTTTGCGGGTTCTTCCGCTCCTCTGCACTACTCCGTGATTGCGTTCACCTCGAAGGAACGCGGCCTGGTGACGGCCGACCCGGACTATGAAGCCGCCGCACGTGCCGCGCAGTTTGTGGGCGCCAAGGTGACGAAAGTAAAGCTGGATGCCGCCAATGGCTACAAGCATGACGTGAAGGCAATGTTGGCTGCAGACCCGAACGCAGGTGCGTACTATGTTTGCAACCCCAACAACCCGACCGGCACGTTGACCCCCAAGAGCGATATTGAATGGCTGATCAAGAACAAACCGGCTGGTTCGGTTGTGATTCTTGACGAAGCCTACATTCATTTGACGGGTGCGGACTTCGGTTCGGACTTTGTGCAGCAGGATAAGGACGTTGTGATCTTGCGCACGTTCTCGAAGCTGTTCGGCATGGCCGGCCTGCGCGCTGGCGCCGCGATTGGACGCCCGGATCTGTTGAAGAAGCTGATGCCCTATTCGTCTGGTGCTCTGCCGGTGACCGGTATGGTTGGCGCCACGGCCTCGCTGAAGGTGAAGGATCTGGTGCCAAAGCGCCGTGAAATCATCAAGGCGACCCGCGAGAACGTTCTGAACTGGGCGACGAGCAAGGGTTACTCCTTCATCCCGTCCGTTTCGAACAAGTTCATGATCGACGTGAAAATGCCTGCTCGCCAGTATGTGGAAGGCATGGTGAAGGAAAAGGTTCTCGTCGGTCGTGCATGGCCCTCGATGCCCACTTACGTTCGCGTTTCGATCGGCTTGCCGGAAGAAATGGAAAAGTGGAAGATCGCTCACGCCAAGGTGATGGCTTCGGTCTAGTTTTTGATTCTGTTTCGAGGGGAGCCGTTGCCGCGTCCGCGACGGCTCCACCCTTAACCGACTTTCCCCCCTCCCTCTAGGGCGATCTTGAAATTCCCGAAGCTCAATTACTCCTGGAAGCAATTCGGCGGCGACATCTTTGGTGGCGCCATCGCCGCTTTGATTGCTTTGCCCTATGGTTTGGCCATGGCCACGCTGATGGGCATTCCTCCGATCTACGGTCTGTTCACCTCACTGATTTCTGCTCCCCTTACGGCGCTGCTTGGGCGTAACCCCGTACTGATTGGTGGCACTTCCACCGTTACTCTTCCCTTTATGGTTTCCGCGGTGCAGCAGCAGGGTTTGGCGGGGTGCGCCAAAGTGACGCTGGTGGCGGCGGTGTTCATGATGATCTTCAGTGTGCTCAAGCTGGGACGGCATATCTCGAAGATTCCGCAGACGGTGGTGTCGGGGTTCTCGTGCGGAATCGGGGCCATGATGGTGGTGAATCAATTGCGCACGATTCTAGGCGTTCAGATTCCCAAGGACGTGACCTGGCCTTCGGCGATTTTGGCTCAGTTGAAGATGGTGGTGTTGTACATCGGCACGGCACACTGGCAGCCGCTGTTGCTGGGTTTGATTGTGATCGCTTGTGCGTTCTACTTTGCCAAGGTGAACAACAAACTGCCAGCTCCGCTTTTGGGTGTGTTGGTGAGCGTGGCGGTAAGTGTTTTCCTGAACATGCATGAAAAGGAAGTGGGGAAGCTGAACCTGGACATCCCGCCTTTCATGGGATTCACCTGGAGCCCACAAGAAGTTTTCGCGCTGGTGAATGAGGGTTTTGGCTTGGCGGTGGTGTCGAGTATCAATCTGTTGATCACCTCGCGCGTGGTGGAGCATTTCCGTGGAAGGCATAGGCCGATGCGTCCGTCGGATGCGGATGGAGAACTGGGGGCCTACGGGATTGCGAATGTGGTTTGCGGCATCTTTGCCGCGCCGATGAGCGTTGGCATTCCGGCGCGGTCGCTCGCAAATGTGCGATGCGGCGGCGGGACGCGGATGTCGAACCTGGTGCATGCGGGGATGATATTGCTGTTTTTGGGATTGGGATCGGACATGGTGTCGAAGATCCCGCTGCCCGCTTTGGCTGGCGTGACTGCCTATGTTGGCATCGCGTTGCTTGAGTGGGGCACCTGGCGGCGGTTGCGCCGCATGACGTTGGTTGACTCGGGAGCTTTCTTGTCGACCGCATTGGTGACGTTGCTTGTCAATGCAGTTGCCGCAGTGGCTATTGGCTGCGGATTCTATGTTGCACGCTGGTTTTATCACACGGTTCTTGCCCGGCCCAGTTCGGCCGATGGGCATGAAACTGGCGCTGCTGTCACTCCACACTGATCCGGGTTCACGCCCTCTCAACAGGGGGCCTGGACGAATCTGGATCCATCAACGAACCTATCGCTCAGCGTCTTGAGCAAATCAAAACGAATCGACTTTCAATAGAACAGGTGCGCTGCGCCAAAGCGGTGCTGACCCTGTAATTTCACTGTTCTCGTGCCGTGTTGCACTTCGCAGCTCCGTTGTAATTACCCGCTTTGTTGCGTGTGGTCCATTCAATTCCGACTCGGGAGAACTTATGCGATACGCTTGTCTATTCTTTCTTTGTGCCGCACTGATGAGCGGCCAATCGTTTCAAGGCGCTTTGCGCGGAAAGGTGACTGACCCGAATGGCGCCATCATCGCCGATGCCGTTGTGGTGGTCACCGATGAAGGAACTGCCATCAAGCGCAGTACCTTAACGAACACCGAAGGCGTATTCACACTTTCGTCGCTCACCCCAGCCACTTACCGCGTCACGGTGACTGCACCGGGCTTTAAGCGTGCTGAGTCGGCGGGTGTGCAAGTGGCGACCCAAGCGTCTGTGACGCTCGACTTTACGATGGAGCTGGGGCAGGTGAGCGAATCGATCAACGTCACCAGCGAGTCGAACGAAGTCGAAATCGCCTCGGTTTCGAGCGGCCAGACGATTGACCGGCAGAAACTGATTGACCTGCCGAATCTTGGCCGCAATCCATTCATGCTGTCCAAGCTCTCCGAGGCTGTGGTGCAGGTTGGCAATCCGAAGTTCAACCGGATGCAGGATCAGTCTGGTTCTTCGCAGATCTCGATTGCGGGCGGCCCGGTGCGGGGCAATAACTACACCCTTGATGGCATCTCGATCACGGACTCGATCAACCGCGCGGTGATCATTCCGTCACTTGAAGCGGTGCAGGACATGAAAGTGCAATCGAATTCCTATGACGCCGAGGTTGGCCGTACAGGGGGAGGCACTTTTAATACCTTCCTGCGATCTGGCACCAATCAAGTGCACGGCTCGGCGTTCGGCTACATGCGCGAGACTGCTTGGCTTGCGAACAACTTCTTTTCCAATCGCGCAGGGACGCCTATCATCAATCAACCCTTCCGCAATTATGGCGGCTCGATTGGTGGCCCGATCCGGATTCCGAAGGTGTACGACGGGCGGAACCGCACGTTCTTCTGGATCACGGGTGAGGCCTACCGGCAGACTGAAGCTGCGGGAACGCGCTTGAATGTACCGACGATGCTGGAGCGGGTGGGCGATTTCTCCCAGTCACTCTCGGTTGTGCCGGGCAGCACGGCGCAGCAGCTGATTTATGACCCTCGCTCGATAACCTCGATTGGTCCGCGCACGCCGTTCGCCAATAACGTCATCCCCGCGAGTCAGATCTCTCCGATTGGCCGCGCAATAGCCTCGTTCTATCCGCAACCGAATGTCGCGGGAGTGAATGTGTATGGCCAGTTGAACTACGATGCGTCCGTCGCCGCTTATAACCGGGCCGATCAGACCACCTGGAAGGTGGATCATGAACTGTTCTCCTGGTGGCGCGCTTCCGCTTCCTACCTGCACTATGGCAGCCGCGAACCTTCCAATGCATGGTGGGGTGGCGTAGCTACGCCTGGGCAGAGTGTGCTGTTCCGCAAGGTGGATGCGACTCAGGTGAACTCCACTTTCACGCCCTCGCCGACTTTGGTGGTCGCCGTTCGTTATGGCTTTAACCGCTTCCCGAACTTTTCAACTCCGACCAGCCTTGGCTTTGATTTGCGCGAATTGGGCTTGCCCTCATCTTTAGCCGCCGCGACTCCGTTTACCGCCTTCCCGAGCATTAGCGTCGGTGGCTTGGCCGGATATGGTGGCGGTACCACTTCACAGAACGTACATCATTCGAAGAGCTTCAATACAACAGTTTCGAAGTTCCGCGGCAAGCATAGCCTGAAGACAGGGTTTGACTACCGCATCATTCAGCACGATGGCACACCGGCGATTGGCCCGAGCAGCTTTGGCTTTACGGACATCTTTACGCGCCGCTTGCCCAACGCCACCACGCAGGGTACGGGCGCGGGTCTTGCCACGATGTTGCTGGGCCTGCCGACCAGCGGCAGCATGACGTTAGCCACTAACTTTTACAACTTCGTGCGCTACTATGGCCTGTTTTTCCAGGATGACTGGCGGATCAATTCCAAGCTGACCCTGAATATGGGCATCCGCTATGAACGCGAGAACGGCCCTGCTGATCGCGATGACAACTTCATTGTGGGCTTTGATACCAATGCAGCCAGCCCCTTACAGGCCAGGGTTTCTGACCCGAAACTCCTGGGACAGGTGATGTTCGCTCGTGAAGGCAACTACCCGCGTCACGCCGGAAACCCGAACTTGCATCGCTTCTCTCCACGGATCGGCGTCGCGTATGCGCTCAACTCGAAGACCGCGATTCGCGGCGGATACGGCATCTTCTGGGCGCCGCTTGCCTTCACCTTCCAATCTGCATTGGGCTATTCGCAATCAACGCCGATCGTGGCTTCATTTGACGGCAATGTGACTCCTGCGGTGACGCTGGCCAACCCTTATCCGACGGGTCTCTTGCAGCCCGTGGGGCGCTCTGAAGGTGGCCTGACGGGTATTGGCCAGGGCATTTCGATTCCTGATATCGACGCGCGTTCTGGCTATGTGCAGCAGTACTCGTTCGATTTTCAAAGGCAATTGCCAGGCAACTTCCTGTTCGCTTCTGGTTACATCGGTTCGAAGTCCTTGCAACTCGCTCAGGATGGGCGCAACATCAACCAGCTTGACCCACGGTTTCTCAATCTTGGCTCCAGCTTGAATCAGGCCGTGCCCAATCCGATGTTTGGACGGGGTGGCGTGCTTGGTGTCGGTGGGGCGACGATTACCCGCTCGCAACTCTTGCGGCCCTTCCCGCAATTTACTTCCATCTCGTTGCTGCGTTCCGATACCAACCTCGCTGTGTATCACGCTGCGTATTTCAAAGTGCAGCGCCGCTTTAGCAGTGGTTTGACGGCGCTCGCTACTTACACGAGGTCGCAGAACATGGATGCCAGCTATGGGTCCACTGGCAACGTCTTTGCAGGCACTGTCAGCGGGCCTCAAAACGCGTTTGCCCCCGACGCGGAATACAGCCTCGCTTCCACACACGCTCCCAACCGCCTTTCCCTTTCCACCACCTATGAACTGCCTTTCGGCAAAGGAAAGATGTTGCTGGCCAACAATCGCGTGATGGATCTCCTGGTGGGGGGCTGGAGCATGAACGCTGTCAGCGTAATGCAATCGGGCTATCCCCTGACGATCACCCAACCCAATGACAACGGCATCATTGGCGCGAACCACATGCGTCCCAACGCAACGGGTATGAGCCCCACGCCGGACGCGCCTTTCGCCAAGCGAATCGACGGCTGGTTCAACCCCGCCGCCTTCTCGCAGGCACCTCAGTTTACTTTCGGCAACCTCAGCCGCACGGTTTCTCTGCGCGGCCCCGGCCAAATCAATTGGGATTTCTCGCTCTTCAAGACCTTCACGATCCGTGAGGGATTCAAGGCTCAATTCCGGGCTGAGGCTCTGAATCTGACCAACACGCCGATGTTCTTTGCACCCAATACGTCCTACACCGACTCTGCATTCGGCAGGATCAACAGCCAGGCGAACTTCTCTCGCATGGTGCAATTGGGAATCCGCTTCTTCCTCTAAGAAGTGGATCTTGCTTAAGAGCGTTGGTGGAGACGGTCCAGCAGACCGATGATATCGGCTTCCTCGATGGGCTTTCGAAGCACCGAGGAGGCCGTTCCTTCGAGGACGTCACCGATGGGTTCTTCAGCGCTTTCGCTGAGCAGAACAAAGTGCGGCGTGCGGTGATGGATGCGGTGAAACAGATCTGCCCAGGAACCGCCCTCGGGGCGTGAACTTGCGAAGACGATATCAAAGCGAACTTTTTCCGCGAGGTCGGTTGCTTCTTCAACGTTGCCGACGGGGATGAGGCGATGACTAAGTTCGCCGAAAATGGCAAGCATCTTGCGTTGGGTTTGGAAGTCTGGCTCGACCAGCAAAGCCGTGACGAGGCCTCGTTGGGGAGAGAGCGTAATTGCGGTGGCGAAGTCTTCGGCAGGGCTCGCGTTGAGCGAGGGCAGTTCGATGTCGTAACGGAAGCGGCCGGCGCGGATGGTTTTGAAGCGGAGTTCGCCGCCGTAGCTTTGGAGCAGGCCACGCGTGATGGCAAGGCCGAGGGCGGCACCAGAGAAGTCGGGACCTTCGCCTTCGGCAAAGGGGCCAGAGAATTCGACCTCGATCATGGCACTGCGTCCGATGCGATTCAGGTTCAGAGTGAAGACGTGTTCGAGCGAATGGATGGCGGCTGCCTTGGCGTGCAGAAGCAGGTTCTCGAAAACCTGAAGAAGTTGTTCCTGGGAGCCAAGGACAAAGAGGCTTTCAGGCCCAAGGTTGATGTCGGCTTCAATGTTGCCTTCACGGAGGCCTTCCTCAAAATCTTCCATCAGGCGCTGGAGGAGGAAACGAAGATCCACGGGGCGGGCATCGATTTGTTCGGCTCGCGCGACAGCGACAACACGGCGGACGGTCTCGCTGGCCTTCTTGACCTGCGCGTGGATGGCGGCGGCTTCAGATTCTGGCAGCGCGGCGGTGAGCTCGCGGATCTGTTCGAGAGGGGTGTTTAGTTCTGTAATGACACCGTGGATCAACTGGCCGGCGACTGCGAGCTTGTCGCTGCGATGCTGCTGTTCGCGGAGAGCGGTTTGCTCGAGGCTTTCGAAGTACTGGCAGGCGTCGTTCGCCAGATGTTGTGCCGCGAGCAGGATCGCTTCGGCGAGAATTTGTTTACCGACTGGAGCAGTCAGCACGATGGCGCCGCGAGACTCCGAGCGGCTCTTCATGGGAAGAACGAGGAGCGCGTGAGGGGTTTCATTGGCGGGGGGCGGGGAATCGAGCGAGGAGGTGTCGCTCGCGCTGATGAGATTGCGTTCGCGGACGCTTTTGGCGATGGCGTGCTCGAGCGAAGTTGAGCACTCTTCGATGTGGAAAGAATGCGGAGCGGAGGAGGCTTGATCGGGTATACGATCGAATACCTTTCTTGCGGGGTCGTAGTGATAAGTGCTGACGCTTTCGACGGGGAGCAATTCCATGAGGCTGCTGCGGAGCATTTCAGCGACTTCGCGGGCCGTGCCGAGTGAGTAGATTTCTTCACTGGCCTGCATGAACCGGTGAATGAGTTTTTGCTGCCATTTGGTGCGCTGCTGCACGTACCAGGCTGCGGTGATGCCGATCAGGACGAGGAGGACGGCGGCAGGGACGATCTGCGGCGGTACGGCGGGCCGGGCGTCTGTCAATTCGATGTCACGGGCGTTGGCCAGCATGAGCTGGAAATATTGGTTGTAAGGCGGCCGCAAGCAGAACTGGGTGACGAGGCCCTTAACGCGAATGTGGTCGCCGCGCTTGTAGACAGAAAGCGGGCGCTCCATGCCGCGATTCGGCAGGGGAAGAAAGACCTGAATGGCGCGGCCGCCTTCCTTAAAATCGAGGAGGTCTCCCCAGGAACCTTCGCGGAACTCATTGACTTCTCCCTCCACCACGACCACAAGGCCTTCGTGCTCGAAGGAAGCGGCGGAGACGGGGGTGAGGACGGGCGGATTGGGGACTTCCTGTTTGCCGACGACACGGATGTCGATGGGCTTAACGACGGCTTGGCCGGCATGAAGGCTGACGATGCCGTCGACTTCGACGATGGTGCCAGCGGGAACGGTGGACGGGTCGGGTTTACGCTCTTTGTTGTCTCCGGAGTAAAGCAGGAGCAAGCCATGCGAGGGTTCTTCGGGGTCGGCGATAGCAAGATAAGTGGCATCTGAGGCTTCGAGCAGAGAGGAGATCGTAATGCCGCGGACACGGACCATTTCGAGGTTTAGCTTTGGCTTAAAGTCGGGCTGGATGCGCGCCGAGGCTTCTGACAAAGAGACCGGGCGGTAGGGGGGAGAAGGCGGAGGGGCGTCCTGCGCGTGGAGCACGGCAAGAGCGAGGGAGGCGAAAATTAGAGTTGTTGAGCGATCCATTCGTGTAGCCGAGGGTCAAGGAAATGATCGGCTTCTACCGCGTGACCCTTGAGGGCGGCCCGATGGAAATTGATGCCGACAACCGACATTCCTGCGGCAAGACCGGCGTCAATACCAGCCTGGGAGTCTTCAAAGACGATACAAGCTTCGGCGGGGACTTGCAAGAGCGATGCAGCCTTGAGATAGATCTCGGGGTGGGGCTTGCCGTGAGTGACTTGTTGGCCGTCGATGGCGAAAGCGAAGTGGTGGCGGAGCTTGGCAGAGTCGAGGACGAAGTTGACGTTGGCTGCTTCTGCGTTGGATGCGACGGCTTTGGGAAGGGCCTGATGGAGGGTGAGGAAATCGCGAATGCCGGAGATCAGTTGCGCGTCGAGGTCTGCGGCGATCAGTTCGCGATAGAGGGCTTCTTTATCAGCGCCCATGCGCTGGATGTCTCCGAGTGCGAGGTCGGGGCCGAAGAATTCCTTGAGCAAAACGTCGTTATGTTTGCCGTGCATGCGGGAATTGAGTGTGGTGGCATCGTGCCCGAGTTTTGAAAGATAGAGTTCCCAGGCCCTGACATGAAAGGGCATGGAGTCGACCAGAACGCCGTCCATATCAAAAATGAATGCTTGGGGTTTCACAGGATTTCGCAGTTGGGGGCTAAAATCAGAATGGCATGGATTTGTTCTCAGAGATTGTTCGACTGCGTAAAGCGGGCCAGAAGTGTGCGCTGGCGACGATTGTGGAAGTGAATGGCTCGATTCCAAGTTATGAGAGCGCAAAGATTCTGGTGCGGGAAGATGGCAGCTTTGTGGGAACGATTGGTGGCGGGTGTGTCGAGGCGGAAGTCTGGAATGCGGCGCGGGAAGTGATTGAGACCGAGAAGCCCCGGCATTTGAGCTTCAACCTGGGGCAGGATGCGGCTTACGACAACGGGCTAATTTGCGGAGGACAGTTGAATGTGTTTATCGAGGCAATTGTGCCGCAGCCGCATGCCTTTATTTTTGGAGCTGGACATATTTCGAAGTCGCTTGCAAAAGTGTCTTCGATGGCAGGGTTCGGTACGACGGTGATCGACAACCGGGAGAGCTTTGCGAACCGGGAGAGATTTCCCGATGTGGATGAGGTGATGGCGGCGGAGTACGAGGATCTGTTCGGTACGCTTGAGATCAATTCGTCCTCTTACATCATCATCGTCACGCGAGGCCATCGGGATGACATGCGAGTTTTGCGCTGGGCGATTACGACCGAGGCACGATACATCTCGATGATTGGTTCGCGGAGGAAAGTGATCGCGGTAGTGCGGGAGTTTGAGAAAGAAGGATTGCCGCGCGAGAGCTTCGAGAGAATTCATGCGCCGATGGGGCTTGAGATCGGGGCGATCACGCCCGAGGAAATCGCGGTAAGCGTTGCGGCGGAGATGATCGCGGTGAGGCGTGGGGCAGACCCGAAATGGAAGAGCGTGGCGAAGGGGATCTTTGCTACTAGTGAAAGCGCCTCTGTTTTGAAATGACCCATGGGATTGTGCTCTCTGGCGGAGCGTCGAGCCGCATGGGGCAACCGAAGGCATTATTGCGACTCGGGGCTGAAACTTTCTTGGAAAGATTGGTGGGGTTGTTCTCTCAGCATTGTGAACGGGTATCGATTGTGACTGGTGCACACCACGAGGAGATTGCTGCGGCACTGCCGCATATGAGTGGAGCGCTGGTATTCAATGCGGAGCATGAAATCGGGATGTTTTCGAGCTTGCGCCGTGGGCTCGAAGCGGCTGGCGGGGCGGAACGCGTGTTGTTCAGCCCGGTGGACTTTGCGGCTGTGACTGCGGCTTCGGTTGCCAGTTTGTTTGATCATCCAGATGTGAGCGTTGTGAAGCCCAGGTGGAGTGGCCATAGTGGACACCCTGTGCTGATTGATCGCAAGGCGATTGAGGCGTTGCTCAGGGCACCTCGGGATGGGAATGCCAAACAAGTGTTGGCTGAATTGCCTGCACTCTATGTTGATGTTGACGATGAGGCGGTGGCGCAGGATTGCGACACGCCGGAGGATTATTTGAAAGTGGTTCGATTGTTCGAGGCTTGGGGATGAAAAGACGGCTGTGGATCGGTGGATTGGCGCTGGTTTGCGCTGCGCTTGCGGTACCTTACTTTAGTGTGGGGTTTGTGCGGCAAGCGCTGCAGAATTCCCTTGAGGTTGCTCTTTCGCGGAGTGTTCGCATTGAAGGCAAGACCCGGCTTCGCGTATTGCCAACGCCCGCTATTCTCGCGGACGACGTGGCGATCGGGGAAGATCCGGCCTTTTCCCTCGAGCCTTTTGCCTATGTGACAACACTCGAGGTTTCACCTGGATTGTGGGCACTGCTGAATGGACGGATTGAAGCCACGCGAATCCGACTGACCGAGCCGAGCGTGAACCTGATGCGAACTGCGACCGGGTGGAATATCCAGTCTCTTGTGAGCAAGAAGTTGCGATCGCCGGAGCTGGAGGTTCGCAATGGCCGGTTGAACTTCAAGCAGGGTTATTCGAAGAGTCCGTTTTACTTGACCAACGCGCTGTTGGATTTGAGCGCTGTGTCGGCCCAGGGCGATGCGCGACTCTACTTTTCGGCCGAGCCAGCTCGGACGGACCGCGGGCCACAAGGGTTTGGTGCATTCAATCTGCGTGGCAGTATCCACATGCCCGCGACGGGTGCTCCCACGCTGGATTTCGATGTCGAATTGGAGCCGAGTTCGATTCACGCATTCAACTTTTTCTTTGGGGCTCGAGGCGTAGATTTTGCGGGAAAGCTTTCCGGCAAAGCGCGTGTGAAGGGGCCGTGGGATCAAGCAGAGCTGAAGGCATCGCTTCAGTTTGAAGGATTAGAGCCGCAGAGCTTCTTGCCGTTTGTAGGGAAGAGCAATCAGTTGAGCCTGGCGGGGAACCTGGATATACCTGGCCAACGGTTATCGCTTGATACCGTCGGCGGGGACTTGCTGCGGGTTCGGATGCGGGCCAGGGAATTCTTTCAATCGCCGAAAGGCGGCCTGCTGGTGGAATTGCGGCAGGTGGAATTGGCGAAGCTACTGGAGTTGGGGCGCGAGGCCTCGGCAAAGGTGCCGAATGTGATGTCGGCCGAAGGGAAGTTTAACGGCGTCATTGGATATTCATGGCCTAGTGCCGAAGATGTCCCTGCAAGGGGCATGATCTGGTTTTCTGACGCGCGCCTGGAATTGCCGGAGCAGCCGAGGCTTGAGATTGCATCGGCAAGCGTGGTGGTTGAGGGTTCACGCTGGATTCTGTCGCCGGCCGAAATTCGGGTGGGAGAATCGCAGACGGCCGCAGTTGGCGCAGAGTGGAATGCACGCAATGGCGCTTTGCGCCTTGATGTTGCGACACAGTTGTTGAGTGTGAAGGGTTTGAATACCGGACTAGGTTTATTGCTGCAAGCTTCGAACCTTCCCTTGTTATCGAGAGCGCAAGGCGGAAGCTGGCAGGGGACGTTGCAGTATTTGAGAACTGAGGATTCTGACCCGGGGCAGTGGAGCGGGAGGTTGATGGTGCGGAATCTGAATGTCGAACTGGACGGGACCGGTGAGCCGCTTGAGGTGTCGACGGCATCGATTCAGTTTGATCCGAATCGGATTGCGATCCGAAAGATGAGAGCGGCGTGGGATTCGACGGAGGTTGAGGGAGAAGTTACCTACTCGCCGATGGGGAATGGGCCTGCGGAGCTAAACCTGACGATTGCCGAAGCAAGCGCGAGTAGCATCGCCCGACTGTTATCGGCCGGTCAGAGGCCCCGGGCGGGCTTGCTCGAAAAGATGAGGCTGCGCAGATCTGCGATGCCAGATTGGTTGAAGTCGAGAAATGCAATTGGGCAATTGAAGATCAAGACGCTGCAATTTGCCAATGGGGATTTCCAGCCGATGCAAATGCGGTTTCGCTGGAAGGCTGCAAAGCTGGATGCGACGATTGCTGCGACTGAGTTTGCGCCAGATCATCAGCAGGGTGGAATGCAGGTAGAGGGGAAGTTCTCTACAGAGCTTTGGCAACCCGCTGGACAGATGAAGTGGGTGGGGACGCTGAAAGGATGGCCCGGCGAAAAGGGGCCACTGCAATTGGAGGGAGCGTTCAGCTCAAGTTCGATCGAAACGGACTGGGCCGAACATCTGGATGGCGAAGCGACTGTGACGCAGCCTGGGAGCGAGAGCGTGAAGCTGATTCTCAAACAAGGCAAAGCGACGATTGAGTTTGGAGAGGGTGGACGCAAACCGGCCTCGATTCAAGCGCCCTTCTGGCCACTGAGTATTCCGCCCGAGGCGTAGAATTCCGCAACGCGGTCCACGATGGATTGTGGCACGAGGTGTCTCCAGGGCTGCGCCACGGCGATCTGCTCGCGTACCAGAGAGGAAGAGACGGAAGCGATCTCCTGATCGACATCGAGCCACTCGAACCAGGGCGAGTATTCGGGTGGGACCTGCCAGAGCTGTTGGCGGCGAGCTGTCAAAATGGGGAACCGCTGGAGGTTGGTTTCGAGATAGGCGCGATGATTTTCGGGCGTGAAGCCGTAGTCCCAATCAACGATGCGGCGGGCACCATCTTCACCGATCAGGAGTTTGACGTTCGGGATTTCCAGGTCCCGCTTGGCTTCGGCGGCGATGTCGAAGAAGAGGCTTTCGCTCGAGATGGCGACGGCGTCGTGAGTGGCCTCCAGGATCAGGCGGAGACGTGTGGGCAGCGTGACCTGATCATAAGTTTTGTGCGGGAAACGCTCGGGCATGACCCAGAGGACTTCGTCGACGACTGCTCTCGCAGACCGTGCCAGCTCGACATGGGCGATGGTCGGAGGATGGAATGCGCCGCAGAATACTGCGATGGAACGACTTTTCCTTTGGGGACGTCTCAAAAAACGCATAGCCTTATTTCAATTTAGAACGGCTGCAGCGATACACTTTGGATTAGACGAACAATGTTTACCTGGATTTGCCCCAAGTGCGGAAGAGAAGTTGGCCCCTCTTATTCTGAATGTCCATTTTGTGCGGAGGTTTCGACGGCAAAGCCCGCGGCAGCCCCGCCTCCGGTAGCTGCGCCACCGCAGCCGCAGTACGTCCCGCCGCCACCACCGCAGCCGCAGTATCAGCTGCCACCGCAGGTGCAGCAGCAATACGCGCCGCAGCCGATGGCACCGCAGCAGATGGCGCCCCCACAAATGCCGCCGCAGCAAATGCCACAACAGCAAATGGCCCCACCGCCTCCTCCGCCTCCAGCGCAGCAGGTTTACTACGTGGGAGCTGATGATCACAAGAAGAGCATTCCGCCTTGGCTCGCGGCAGTATTGGCATGCGCAGCCGTTGCTGCGGTTGTGTTTGCCGTGATTTATTTTGCGCGCGGGAATCGCAGTGAAAGTGGAGCCGCAACTTCAAAGGCCGGTGTGGCCAAGCCTGCCGCTTCGGGAGGTGCGTACTCGAAGTATCTCGAGTTGACCGGATTCCGGATCAGCGAGCAAAAAGGCAAGAAGTTGGCTGTCCAGTTTTTGGCCGTGAATCATGGAGCGGCCGACCTGAGCGGTATCGAAGGTGTGATCACCTTGCAGGTTAAGGGCGACCCGAACGCAGACCCTGCGGTGACTTTCAAGTTTTCGATCGAGAACTTGCCGGCGTTTGGCGCTAAAGAGATTGAAGTGAAAACTTTCACGCAACAGAGAAAGTTTTTCGATATGCCGGATTGGCAGTTCCTGACGCCGGTGATCGAGTTTACTTCGACGGAGTAGCGAGCGCTTTGCGAGCCGGGGCGTGATTGGGATCGATCTCGAGAGCACGCTTGAAATCCGCTTCGGCGGCTTCGTGCTGGCCGAGGGCTTTTAGGGCCACCCCACGGTTGTGGACGTTGGAGGCGATGCCAGGTTCGAGACCGAGGGCACGGCCAAAGGCTCCCAGGGCATTCACGGGTTTACCGAGCTCAAGATAAATGCGACCAAGTTCCCGATGATAGGCGGGGCTTTGAGGAAAGGCCTGTTGCTCAAGTGCGCGGAGAGCTTCGGCGGGGCTGATGTACTTGCAGTACTGCAAGATCGGTTCGATATTGGCGGGCTGTAGGGCCATGGTCGTCTTCCAGAGTTGGGCAGGGTCGCGATAAAGGATTGTGGCCCAATTCGCAGAGATTGCGGCGTACAGCAATGCGATGGCTGGCAGCCATCTGGGCGTCGTGATGGGTACGGCGAGGACGAATAGCGGAATTGCCAAATACATTCGGCGCGAGGCGGCGAGGTCGGCGATGGGGAAGATGCTTGACGAAGGGAGCAGCACGGCCAGCCCCGCGAGCAGCCAGAAGAGGGATTGGGCTCGGGTGAAGTATTGTCTGGCAATGATGGCGAGTGCAAGCGGCAGTAGCCAAAACAGGATTCCCCATTGCGGCCAAAGATCGACCTGCCAGCGCATGCCGGGAAATTGAGGGATGAGGAGCTGCGCGAGATACCAGGAGATGACGGCTGGCTGAGTGGCAAGGTAATCGAGCGCCGATACGCCGGACTGGCTGCCGGCACCAGAGCCGCCGATGGCGCGAGTGGCGAATACTGCAAAGGCGCCTGTGGCTGTGGCAAGAGCGAACATGATGCCGATGGGGCGCCATTCCCGGGAGTTTCTCGAAATGGAGAGGTGCAGCAGGACCAGGACAAGCGGGAATGCGATGGCTTCCTCCTTCGAGGCGAGGGCAAGCGTAAAAGACAGAATGGACCATTTGTGTTTTCCCGCAAGCCAGCAATCCAGGGCGACCCACAAGAAGAGCCCCATGAGGACAGTTGGGCGGCTGAAGACGTAAAGCACCGCGTCCGATTGAAGTGGATGGACCGCGAAGAGAGCGGCGGCCAGAAGCGCGCGTTGATCGCCCACGATGCGCTTCAGAGCGCGGTAGCAATACTGCACCGCGATCGCATGGAGAAGGATGTTGGTTAGCCGGTATGCCCAAGGGATCGGACCAGTGGTTTCAAAGTTGAGCCAGAAGGTAAGGTAGGTGAGTGGGCGGAGCAGGGAAGGGAAGCTACCGTCGAGCAAAGAGAAGTCATCGAGAAGCCAGTCTCCGGGAAGGCCAAGCAGCCAGATCGCCGAGAGAACCAAAAGAAGGTAGGGATGGGATGGCGATGGTATGCTGCTAGTTTCTCATGTCCACACGGCCCCGCACCAAAGCCGATAAGCAGGCCCGCCTCGATCAGATCCTCAACAAGCTTGATGAGATGTACCCCAACGTGACCTGCGCGTTGAATCATAACAGCCCCTGGGAATTGCTTGTCGCTACGATACTCAGTGCGCAGTGCACGGATGAGCGCGTGAATCAGGTCACGCCCAAGCTGTTCGAGAAGTATCCGACGATGGAGGATCTTGCAGCGGCTACGCCTAAAGAGGTTGGCAAGTATGTTTATTCGACCGGGTTTTACAATAACAAGGCGAAGAATATTGTGGGCGCGGCGCAGCGCATTCTGAAAGAGTTCTCTGGCGAGGTGCCGCAGAATATCGAAGATCTTTTGACCGTGCCTGGTGCGGCGCGCAAGACGGCGAATGTCGTGTTGGGGACTTGTTTTCAGATTGCGAGCGGAGTTGTGGTGGATACGCACGTTTCGCGGATCTCGCAGCGGCTGGATCTGACGAAGAAGACTGATCCGGTACCAATCGAGCGAGATCTTGTGAAGATTCTGCCCAAGGAACGGTGGATCTCCTTTAGCCATCAGTTGATTCATCATGGGAGGAATCACTGTACGGCGCGGAGCCCAAAGTGTGTGAGTTGCCCGATGAATTCGCTGTGCTATGCAAAGGACAAGAATGCGTAGAGTGCTTTTGGCGTTGCCGCTGTTGCTGAGCGGTTGTGTCGATTTCCAGAATCAGTATGCGCCTGGGCGTGCGCGTCGGGTGGATGGGGGCCCGGACCCGCGCGGATTGAAGTCTGCAGTGGAGATGAAGGATCCCACATCACTGGCTCACTTCGCCTGGGGGATCAATCCGGCCGCGTTTGATGGGGAGAAACGAAAGACCGAACCGAAGGCAGCGTTGCGGTTTGCCGTGGCCGGGAAGGGTGGCCGAAAATTCAAGATGGATTTCTTTTCTCCGCAGCCTCAGACAGTGAAGATTCGTGTCAACGGACAGTGGATCGGGGAAGTGCAAGCAAGCGGAAATGCGACGTTTGAGGCTGCTGCGGAGGGTTCTTTGTTCGTAGATGGCACCGCGACACTGGTTGAGATCTGGAGCGATGTTGGAGTGAGTTTGTATCGCGCTGGGTTCTCGAATCCATGACCGCAGTTCTGTACGATTTGCTTGGCTGGTTGTTGACGGTGTCGACGGCCATCTCGCTTGGCTACTGGGTGGAGCGCGGGATTGGATTGAAGACGACGGGTTGGACTTCGCTGCTTTATCGGTTTTACCTGGGGACAGCAGCGCTGAGCCTGGTTGTGATGGGGTTGTGTTCAGCAGGACTGGTTTACAAGGGGACTGTGTATGGTGTGGCGGTGGCGGCGAATCTCTCCGCCCTGCGGCAGTGGCCCAAATTGACTCTGCCGAAGTGGCATTGGTCCGGGGTGTTGTTCAGTTTGTATGTGCTGCTGTACCTGAGCCACGCGATGGCGCCTGAGCATTCACCAGATGGGATGAGTTATCACCTGGGTCTGGTGGCTCGCTACTACCGGGAACATGGCTTTGTCTGGTTTGCGACAAACATGTATGCGTTCCTGTCGCAAGGGCTGGAGATGCTGTTTCTGTTTGCTTACTCGGTGGGACGGCACTCGGCAGCGGCGATGGTGCATTTCACTTTTTTGCTTTCGCTGCCGGCGTTGCTGGCTGTGAGCTACGGGATGCGCGGTTGGTTGGCGGGCTTGACTGTGTTTCTGCTGCCGGTTGTGGGCATTGACGGGATCAGCGCCTATAACGATGTCGCGCTAGCGGTGATTTACTTTGCGACGTTTGAAGCCGTGCGCAAGGGTGAAAAGGAGTGGGTGAGCGCGGCGGCAATACTGGCCGGGTTCGCCTTCGCGATCAAGTTCACGGGTTGTATCGCGGTGCTGTTGTTGCTGCCCGCGTGGCGTGAATGGCCGCGATTCGCCTGGGTGGCTGTGAGCGTTGTGCCGTGGCTTGTGAAGAGCTACATGTGGAGTGGCAATCCGGTGGCGCCGTTCTTCAATGGCCTGTTTCCGAATCCGTGGTTCAACACTGAGTTCGAGAATGGATATCGTTCATTCTTGCGGCATTACGATTTGGGGAGCTGGCAAGAGTGGGCGCGTGAAGTTTTTGTTGGCGGGCCTCGGTTGAGCGGTACGCTAGGGCCGGTGGGGCTTTTGCTTGGGTTGGCGCTATTGGGAGTTCGCAAGCAGAAGGCATTGATCGCTGCGGCGCTGTTGGCGCTGGCGGTGTATCCATTGAATGTTGGGACGCGATTTCTGATCCCAGCCTTGCCGTTGCTGGCAGTGGCTTTGTTTGAGAGCCTGCCGCGCTTGTCGGTTGTGGTTCCAGTAGTAGCGGCGGTATTGTCGTGGCCTTCAGTTTTCTCACTTTATGCTTCGCCCTATACGTGGTTTCTTGAGAAGGCGCCTTGGCGTGCGGCGTTGCGAATTGAGACTGAGGATGGATTCCTGACACGCAAGAGCGGAGGCTATGTGACTGCGCGGGCGATTGAACGGTTTGTGCCGGCTGGAGAGTCGGTGTTTGCTCTTTCGCCGATTCCGGAAAGTTATACGAGCCGGAATATTCTGGTGGCTTACCAATCCACGATTGGGCAGAAGTTGCAACATGCCTTGACGGCACCAACCTTTGGAGACTATCAGGCGAAGTTTGTGTATCGCTGCGCTGGGCCGCGACTAGAGATTTTACGGGATTCGAAAGACACCTGGAGCATCAACGAGATTTCACCAAAGCCCGAGCGGATGGACTGCAATCGCACGCAGTGGGATCAGAGGCTGGCCATGGACGGTAACTCGACGACGCGCTGGCGGACCTGGGGCCCAGCCAAGCGCGGGGATCGTTGTGTGCTTGAGCCTGCGCGACCCTATGTTCTGTTTGGTTCTGGAGATCAATGGGAAGTGGAGATTGCCGGCTGCACGCGGACTGTTGAGGATAGCAAGGCTGACTACCGGGAAGCGGCGCGGCGATTGTTTCTAGCCGAAGGCGTGCGCTACATGGCGGTGGATGCGCCAGACTTCCCCGCCAAGGACATGAAAGAGAACGCGGCATTGTGGCCGATTGAATTGATCGCCGAGCGGGGTACGATGCGCATCTATCGCTGGGCAAATTCAAATAACATCAAGGAATGAAGTTTCGCAGCATTAACTCCATTTTCTTGGCGCTAGTCTCCGTTGCCGCAGTCTCCGCACAAACCGCCTCATTGGTTGGTACGTACACCTTTCAGAATTCACTAAACGCAAATCAGGGTGGCGTTGCCCCGCTGGTGGCGGCAAATCCGGTGGGGACGAACTCGTTTCTCACCGATATGGTTTTGGGCCAATCGAGAACCGTTTACGAAATGGTGAGCGCACAGCCGAATCAGAATGCAGGGTTGAGCCTGAATGCGAATAATCTCGTAAACCCGAATACTTATTCACTCGAAATGATCTTTGCGTTCACTCTCCCGCTCCGCGATTTTGATGGACAGCTCCCTGGGACATTTCATAGAGAAAATGTTCGAAAGGAGATGTTCGATGTCGAGAGAAAACAAACACGATTCCGGGGCTGCGGAAGGAGCCCGGAGGGC
>VFZU01000020.1 GCA_016870995.1 Acidobacteriota bacterium | reverse complement strand
CAGCCGCTTCACCGCCGCTACCTTAAAATCCCGCGTGAACTTCCTTCGCGTTTCAGACATGACTCAAATTCTCCTCGTTGGAATTTTCTGAGTCTAGTCTCGTGTCTCACTTTTGGGGACAACTCCAGTTCGTGTGAATGCGCCGAAGGGGATTGGGCCGCTGGTGGAGAGGGCGCTCGATCGAGTGGCGGGATTGGGGTGGCACTTGCAGTTGTATTCGAATGGTGCAGAATTGGCAGGGATTGAAGGGGTTGTGATGAAGGCTGGAGTGCCGGTGGTGGTGGATCATGTGGCTGGGATGAAGAGCGTAGATGAGGCGGGGTTTGTAGCGCTGTTGCGGATGATGAAGGCGGGAAAGGCGTATGTGAAGGTGACGAACCGATTTTTGGGAGCGGGCGGGATGGAGGCGATGGTGCGGGCGATACTTGCCGCCAATGAGGATCGCGTGTTGTGGGGGACAGATTGGCCGCATCCCGATAATCGCAGTTATCCGGGTAGAAAGGCGACGGATGTTTCGCCGTTTAAGGACGTGGATGATGCGGTGGGGTTGAACCAGTTCGTGAAATGGGGTGGCGGGGCGAAGCAGTTGGTTGAGAACCCGGCGCGTTTGTATGGGTTCTGAGATAACATCCATGCATGCTACGTAGATCGTTTTTGGCAAGTGGAGCGGCGGCGGCTGTTGCTGCGCCGAGTGAGCGGATCACGATGGGTGTGATCGGGACGGGGAACCAGGGGATTGGTGACCTGAAGGGCTTCCTGAGAGATGAGCGTGTGCAGATCGTGGCTGTGTGCGATGTGAACAAGGAGTCGCCGGGATATTGGGATGGTGCCATCGGGGGACGAGAACCGGCACGGCAATTTGTCGAGTGGCAGTATGCGCGCGAGAGGAAGAGCGGCACGTATCGAGGATGTTCCACGTATGAAGACTTCCGGCAATTGCTGGCGCGTAAGGATATCGATACGGTATTGATTGCGCTGCCGGATCACTGGCACTCGATTCCCGTGATCCAGGCGGCGAAGGCTGGCAAAGATATTTATGGGGAGAAGCCGCTCGCGTTGACGATCGCCGAGGGACGGGCGATGGCGAATGCGGTGAAGAAGTACGGGCGCGTGTTTCAGTGCGGCAGCCAGCAGAAGAGTGATGCGAGATTTCGCAAGGCTTGTGAGATTGTTCGCAATGGGCGGATCGGGAAGCTGCATACGGTGTTGTGCGGATTGCCGGGAGGCACGCCTGACTTTGGGAAGACGCAGGACAGGCAGGAACCCGAGGCAGTGCCGGATGGGTTTAACTACGACATGTGGTTGGGGCCGGCGCCGGATGCGCCTTACGCGCCGGGACGGTGTCATGTGAACTTCCGGTGGGTGCTGGATTACTCCGGTGGACAGATTACGGATTGGGGTGGGCATCATCCGGATATTGCGCAATGGGGCATGGGCGTCGAGATGGGCGGGCCGATTGCGATCGAGAATGGCAAGGTAACCTGGGCGAAAGAGAAGATCTGGAATACGGCGACGGAGTTTCACTTTGAGGCCGTGTATGCGAATGGCGTGAAGATGATTGTCTCGAACAAGGTTCGAGGTGGTGTGACGTTTCAAGGCAGCGAGGGCTGGGTTTGGGTGAATCGCGGTGGGATGGAGACTGGGCCGACATCGTTGATGGATTATGAACCAGCCGAGAATGAGATTCGATTGCCGCGAAGCCCCGGGCATATGCGGAACTTCATCGATTGCGTGAAGTCGAGGCAGGAACCGGTGGCACCGATTGAGCAGGCGCACCGCTCGATTACGGTGGCGCATTTGGGAAACATCGCATTGCGGTTGGGCCGGAATGTGAAATGGGATCCCACGGCAGAAAAGTTTATTGGAGACGAGAAGGCGAATGAGATGCTTTCGCGGCCGATGCGGAAACCGTGGTCGCTCGAATGAAAGTGAAGATGCTGTGGCTGGCTGCGTTGCTGGCGACAGTGTTTGTGGGGCTGATGGCGGCGGTGTTTCTATTGAGCGGACCGACGTAGCGGAGAACTGATGCGCGGTTGGCTGGGGAATCGATGCGCGTGGGTGAGCTCTATGCAACGTTGGTTGTACTGCCTCGGCCCTTTCAGTTTTTAGGTAACAATCGGCGCGGCGAAAACTATGGTGTTGATTTGTTTTTGCATGACGCTCGCGACCTGAAGCGGGGCGCAGTGATTGCGATGACCGAGCGGGGCAAGGATATCCCGTTGCGGAATTATGCGCGGATTCTTGGCCATGATGGGCGGCGGTTGTGGTTGTTTTCACATTCTGTTTTTGGCTTGAATTTGCAGACGCAGGAAAAGGTTGGTGTCGAAGAGTTGGCTCGTGTGAATCCCGAGCTGGGCGGGCTGTGGGTAATGGAGAGCAAGTTCTTCAAGATCGACGAGGGGCGGCTGGTGGCGACCGTGGGGGATGGGAGGATTTTCTCGTTTGATCCTGAGAGCTTGAAGGCTTCTCCGTATGCGGAGCCGAGGCCCCCGAAACCCGCGAAGGATCACGTGGAATACATGAAGCAGATTGAACTCTACAACGAGAAAATGTCGATGTTTGGTGTGGGGCCGGAGCGGTTTTTCTCTACCGGTGAGAAGCTTGGGGAAGTGGATTGGGTTGGTTTTTTTGGCCGAGGAACAGGCGGCGGAGAAGGGTGAATTTTGGTCGCGGCCGCGGCGAGCGATCCTCGACCAGAAGCGAAAGCGGCTCTATCGCAGTCGGGGTGGAGTGATCGAGCAGATGGGGAAAGATTCTTATCTCCACGCAGGGTTGCTGCGCGATGCGAGAGCCAACAAAGGATTGCGCTTGGCCGAGCCCGAGGGATACATTGTGATGCATCGATGGCGGCTGGGGCAGGAGGCCACGCTGATGTTGACGCGTGTGGATATGAGTGGTAAGAAGTTGTGGGAGTTCGATACGGGGATCCGAAAGTTGGATCAAGTGTTGCCCGAGGCAAAGTACCTCGGATTGATGAGCGATGAGATGAAGTTGTACAGCGTGGACCTGGCGGCTGGGAACGTAGAAGAAGCGAGCCTGCCGTAAGCTTTTGTTAATTTGGATATACTTTAAAGAGAATACAAGGAGTCCTTAATGAAGCTAATCCTGATGTTGACGCTGTGTTGCGCGAGTGTGATGGGGCAGCTTGCCTCCAATACTTCACTGGTAGGCAACGTGACCGATGCGGCGGGAGCCGCTGTGGGTGGAGCGCAAGTGACTGCGCTGAACCAGGGTACGAGCGAAGTGCTCAAGACCACGACGAACGAGACCGGATACTACGAGTTTCAGTTTTTGAAGGCCGGCGTTTACACGGTGACGGTGGTGCAGCAGGGATTTTCGACTGCGACGACGAAGGATATTGCGTTGTCCGCCAATCAGACGGTGCGCACGGATGTGGCGTTGAAGGTGGGTAGTGTTGATACGAAGCTGGAAGTGACGGCGGATATTCCCCCGATCAAGACAGACGATGCGAGTGTGAACGAAGTATTGTCGACCCGGCAGACGGTGGATCTGCCGACACCTTCACGCAATGTGATGCGCCTTGCGATTACGACTCCGGGTGTGATTCCTGGGTTCAAGAATCCAGCGGGAAATCCTGGTGGCGGCGAGGGCTACATCGGCGCGGGAACGCGCGAGATTATGAACTCGGTTTCGCTTGATGGTGTGTCGATCATGAACAACCTGATCACGACCACGACGCTGCGGCCGAATGCGGATGCGGTGCAGGAAGTGCAGATTCAGACGGGGACTTATCCGGCGCAGTATGGCGGTTATCTGGGCGTGCAGCTAAACATGGTGACAAAGTCGGGTGGGAATGATTATCACGGGTCGGTGTTTGAGTTTTTGCGGAATCAGGTGCTGGACGCGAAGCCGTTCTTTCTGAGGCAGGGAGCGCCGAAGGCACCGTTCCGTCAGAATCAGTTCGGGTTGGCGGTGAGTGGGCCGTTATCGATTCCGAAGGTGTACAACGGGAAGAACAAGACGTTTTTCATGTTCGCCTTTGAGCGATTGATCGCGAAGACTGCGGCTCCTGCAGTGGATAGCGTTTTGACTTCGCGGATGCGCGGTGGGGACTTTAGCGAGCAACCGACCGTGGTGGTGGATCCTTTCAATGCACGGGCTCCGTTTGCGGGGAATGTGATTCCGGCGAGCCGGTTGTCGCCGATCGCGACGCGGGCACTGGCGTACATGCCCGCGCAGAATGCGCCTGGGTTTATTCAGAACTACAATGTGAACCCGGCGAATAACAATACGACGAATCAGTATATTGGCCGCGTGGATCAGTCGTTTGGAGATAAGAACCGGTTGTTCTTCCGCTACACGCTGGGCGATACGCTGCTGCTGCAGGAGAACTCGAATCCGTTTAACGGATACACGCAGCCGGTGGGCGATGTGAACTGGGTTGCTGGGTACACGCGAGTGTTCACGAGCTCGATGATCAACGACTTCCGCTTTGGACGGCAGAGGACTTCGATCGATAGCTTGAATTTCTTTACTCCTGGGAGCCGATTCCCGGCCAATGCAGGGACGGCGCTGGGGATTCCGGGCTTTACCACGGATGACAAGAATCCGGGGTTGCCGAGCTTGGCGATTGCGAACTACATGACGATTGGCGGACAGAACATGTCTTCGTCGAACTGGTTCCAGAAGGACTGGACCTATCAGATCTCCGATACGTTCTCGGTGTTTAAGGGAGCGCATAGCATTGCGGGTGGGTTTGACTCGCGTCGCGTGCGCACGGATCGTACGGCCAACAACAATCCTCGCGGCGGGTTTAACTTCAACGCACAGTTGACCGGTTTTGGGCCTTCCGACTTCATGTTGGGTGTGCCGCAGGCAGTGACGACGCCGGGGCCGTTATTCCCAGGCGGTGGTGAGCAGTGGCGCTATGGATTCTTTATTCAGGACAAGTGGCAGGTGAACCAGCGGCTGACGTTGACCTACGGTCTGCGCTATGAGTTGCCGACGGTGCCTCAATCAACGACCGGCAACGGAACGATTCTGAATCCAGAGCAGACAGCATTTATTCCGTCGACGGTGCCGTCGAAGATTCCGTATCACACGGGAGATCACAACAACTTCGCACCGCGCATCGGGCTGGCTTATCGTATGCCGTCGAAGTTTGTTTTGCGAGCAGGCTTTGGGTTGTACTACAACCCGAACCAGATGAACTCCTATACGCTGGCGACGACGAATCCTCCATTCTCGACGATCTTTACGTTTAACAATCCGACAGTGAATCCACCGCTGAGTTTGTCGGCTCCCGTGCCGGCTGGTGGCGGGGCGGCGAACAACCGGCCGAATGCATTCCACATCAATCCCTATTTGCAGAACGCAACGATGAATCAGTGGAGCATGTCGCTGGAGCGCGGGTTGTGGAAGTCGGCTGGCGTGGCGCTCGAGTATCTGGGCAGCTACTCATATCACCTGGATCGCAGTTTCTTCTTGAATACGCCGCGACCGGGGCCGGGGGCGATCAATGACCGCCGTCCGAATCCTCGATATGGCGTGATCCGTATGATTCAGAACGACACGGTTGGCAAGTACAACGGGCTGTCGGCGGTGTTCCGGCAGAACGGATATAAGGGCTTGACGATGATGTCGTCGTATACCTGGGCGAAGATGCTGGACATGGCAACGGACAGCAACGGCGGATCGAATGTGATGAATCCGTTCAATACGCAGCTTGACTATGGACAGGCGAACTGGGATTTGCGTCACCGGTTTGTGACGAGCTTCAACTACGAGATTCCGTTTATGAAATCGAGCCCGAATGCAGCGCTGCGGTTGACGCTGGGCGGGTGGCAGATGAATGGTATCTTTACGGCGCAGGGCGGGTTCCCGTTTGGGGCGATCCTTTCTGTTGACCGCGCGAATGTTGGGCAAGGTACGCAGCGGGCCAATTATTCTGGAAGCCCTGTGCGAGTGGATTGCGGATCGGGCAAGCTCGTGCGGTGTGTGGATATTGGCGCGTTCTCGCTACCGGCTGAATTTACCTACGGTAATACGCCGCGCAACTTCATGAGAGGGCCTGGGATCACGACGCTCGATTGGAGCTTGTTTAAGAACTTTGCGTTCACTGAAAAGTACAAGCTGCAGTTCCGTTGGGAGACGTTCAATACGTTGAACCATCCGAACTTCTCGAACCCCAACAACACGTTCTTGCCGGGGTCGACGATCTTCGGAAATATCACCGGGACTTCGACGAATATGCGTCAGATGCAGATGGCGTTGAAATTCTTGTTTTAGCTGTTGCTGCAGTGTTTGTTTGAGCGGCCTCCCTGATGCGGGGAGGCCGCTTTGTTTTGGCTCAGCTCTTGGTTTTGGTTGCGCAGCGACTTGAGGTAGCGGCTGGGCGTTTGGCCTTTGCCTCGGGAATCGCGCTGCTGGTAGGAGACGTAGAGGTTTTCGCGTGCGCGGCTGACGGCGACGTAGAAGAGGCGGTGTTCTTCGTCGAGCTTGCCGTCTTTGATGCTGCGCCAGGAGGGGAACTCGCCTTCGACAGCTTTGACGACGAATACGGTGTCGAATTCGAGGCCTTTCGATTGATGCACGGTGAGGATGCGGACGCGATCTTCGTCGCCGAGTTGGCGCTCAAGGTCGAGGCCCAAGGAAGCTACTTCGAGGGCTTCATCGAGTGTGGTCATGTTCGAGATGATACGGCGGAGTTCGTCGAGATTCGACAGGCGTTCTTCGCCATTGGTCTCGCGGCCGAAGTGCTCTTTAAGGAGGCCTTCGTAAAGGACCATGTCGAGAGATTCGACTGGAGACTGGGAGCGGGCGCGCTTGCGCCAGTCTTCGAGTTGAGCGGCGAGTTCGACGAAGCGTTTGCCGACTTGCGCGACCGCCTCGCGTCTTGTTTGCTGGTGAGTATTGAGGAGGAGCTTGAGTTGTTCGAGGACGTCGGCGGTCATACGAACGTCGTCCATGGCGCGATGGGCTTCGCGTTGAGGAAGCTTGAGGGCTTCGACGACGCTTGAGAGCCTGTAGCGCGTGAGCTTGAGCATGCGGCGGCTGATCTCAAGCGTGTCGGCAGTGCCAGCGATGTCGAATGTGATTTGGGACTGGTTGAGGATGAGAGGCCAATCGTAAGCTTCGAGATTGTGGCCGACCACGACGCAGCCCTGAACGAATTGGCGGAATTCCTCGAAGGCCTGTTCGGCGGGGATGCCTTCGGCTTCGATGCGTTCTCTGGTGACGCCGTGGATCTTGGCGGCTTGCTCGAGGCGGGCCCAGGTTTCAGGACGTGTTGGTTTGAGGATGCGGTAAAACTCTTCATCGCCTTTTAAGGCGGCTAATTCGACGACTTCATCGAGGTTGGTGTCGAGGCCGGTTGTTTCGGTATCGACTATCACGGTGGGGTGTGAGTTGAGGAGCGCGAATGGGTCGCCATGCTCGTGAGTGGCTGGCAAGAGGAGATCGCCGAGGCGAAGGCCAACTTCTTTGGGGAGGCCGCTGATCTTGTCGAGCGTGGCTTCGCCGATACCTTTGGGCGGGACCTGGAGAAAGCGGTGGAGTGCGTTCGATTCCTGGGTGTTTCGAAGAATTCGAAGGTGAGCGATCGCGGCCTTGATCTCGGCGCGTTGGAAGAACTTTTCTTCTTCGACGCGGACGTGAGGGACGCCGGAACGCTCGAGGGCTTCGGAGACGTCGCGGGCGGTGAAGTTGGTGCGGACCAGGATGGCGTAGTCTCTCCAGTGCTTTTTGTCGCGGTCATGAGCGGTGAGGATTTCTGTGGCGACCCAATCGTATTCTTCTCGAGCAGTGACGAATGGTTTGATGAGCACGGGAGATCCTTCGCGGGCAACTTTGGGGACGATGCGTTTGGTGAGAGCTAGAGGCAGCGAAACGATGAAGCGTTCGCAGGCCTCAAGGATGCGTTTGGTGGAACGGAAATTCTCTTCGAAGTGAACGACGGTGGGTTTGTATTCGCGCTTGTAGTGTTCGAGGATTTCGTAGGGGGCAGAGCCGCGCCACTCGTAGATGGTTTGATCAACGTCGCCGAAGAAGCTGAGCTGGTGATGGTTTTGGGTGAGGAGGTGGAGGATGCGGTATTCCGCCCGGGAGGTGTCCTGGACTTCGTCGACCTGGATCCAATCGTAGCGGGAGCGCCACCAGTTGAGGCGTTCCTGGTTCTCTTCAAAGAGTGTGACGACGCCGAGGATGAGGTCGGTGAAGTCGACGGCGTGGGAGTCGCGGAGCATGGCGACGTAGTCTTGCAGGAGGGCGGGGAAGTTGAGGTCTGGAGCTTTGTAGGCGGGCCAGAGGCCGCTCTGTTGGAGGGTTTGATTGAAGACTTCGCGGGGCTTGCGGTTTGATTCGTACTTAGCAAGGCGGGCTTCGGAGAGCGCTTGCCACAAGACGTAGCGAACGCGATTCCATTGGCCTGGGATGTCGATCTCGTGCCGGTTAGCGAGGCGCCCGCAGATTTCGGTTGCGTCCTCTTCGTCGTAGATGATGAAGTCGGTGGGCAGGCCGAGGGCGTTCGATTCTGTGCGGAGGATCAGGGCGCAGAGGGCGTGGAAGGTGGAGCACTGCACGCGATTGGCCAGGCGCGTTGCGACTTCGCGGGCGGCGCGGTTGGTGAAGCTGAGGCAGAGCATGCGCTCGGGGTTGATGCCGTTGTCGATGGCGCGGGCGGCGCGTTCCGCGAGAGCCATCGTTTTGCCAGTGCCGACCGGGGCCATGACGAGGATGGGCTTGTCCCAGTGGTTGACGACCTTCGTCTGGAGGTCATTGAGGTTCACTTGTTGATGATATCGGCAGTGGCGATAGACTGGACAGTTTATGGTTCAAAAACAGATTGCATTGCTGCCAGGGGACGGGATCGGGCCTGAGGTGTTGGACGCGGGTGTGGCCGTGTTGCGGGCGCTGTCTGAGATTGACTTTGAGTACTTGGAGATGCCGTGTGGGGCCGGGGAATATTTGAAGAACGGGAACCCGTTGCCGGAGGAGACGATTGAGATCTGCAGGCAGGCCGATGCGATTCTGCTGGGTGCGATGGGGATGCCGAATGTGCGTTGGGCGGATGGGCGAGAGATGGCACCGCAGATCGATATTCGCGAGATCTTTGGGCTCTATGCGGGTGTGAGGCCGACGCGTTTGTATAACGCGTCGCATTCGCCGTTGAAGGCGCCGAAGATTGACTATGTGCTGATTCGGGAGTCGACGGAAGGGTTGTTCTCGACGAGGCTGCGGGGGCGGGAGTCGACAGAATTTGTGAAGGACGAGATGCTGGTGACGCGGGCGGGATCGGAGCGGTTGTTCCGATTTTCGTTTGAGCTGGCGATGAAGCAGCGGAAGAAATTGACGCTGATTGATAAGGCGAATGTGCTGCCGTCGATGGCGTTCTTTCGTGAGGTGTTTGACGAGATTGCGAAAGAGTATCCGCAAGTCGAGACAGAGCGCGTGTATGTGGATGCGATGGCGCTCTACTTGGTGCAGCGGCCCCATACGTTTGACGTGATGGTGACGGAGAATATGTTTGGGGATATTTTGTCGGACCTGGCGGCGGCGACGGTCGGGGGGATGGGGATGGCTCCTTCGGCGGATATCGGGGATGCGCAGGCGGTGTTTCAACCGGCGCATGGATCGGCTCCGGATATCGCGGGGCAGGGGAAGGCAAACCCGGTAGCGACGATTTTGTCGGTGGCGATGATGCTGGAGTGGTTTGGAGAGCCTGAATGTGTAGAGGCTGCGGGCAAGGTTCGCAAGGCGGTTGAGACTGTGCTGGCAGATGCTGCGAATGCGACTGGTGATTTGGGTGGGAAGTTGAGTACGAGTGAGATGACAGGGTTGATTGTGGGGGCGCTCTGACGGAGTTCTCTTAAGCCTTGAGAAGCATGGCGACCAAATTCCTACGCAGCTTCGCGCGCGAATGCGCTAGCTTTTCAAGTCTTGCTGGCGGTCGAGTTTAAACTTTAGAACCAGAATTGGAGTCCATTCGACTATGCGGTTCTTGCTGCTGATTTTGGGCATAGCAGCCCCGATTGTTGTGCTCAAGGGATTCGGGCTATTCGGTGCAGTTTTGCTTTGGTTGCTCGGCACTCCGAGATTGCCATTTACTGCAACCGATGCAGCTGACTGGAGAGGCATCAGTTTTGTTATCGCTGTCGGCGGATTCTTGTTGCTGGTTGTCTACGGAGTGGTGAGCAGGAGCTTGTGTCGAGTCGACACTTTGTGGAGGTCACTACTGCTTGCAAACCCGATTTCCTGGGCAATCGCCTTTCTCTTCGTGCATATTCTGGACTGCTCAGAATTGCCGATAGAGTTCAATGCCAGCACCAAATGGATTCTGGTTCTGATGTGGCCGGCTGTTCTCTTGCAGGCTTGGCTTGGAGTGCGGACCCACAACCGGCTGGCCGCAACTATGCTCGCTGTTGCATATTCAACCTTGGTAGCAGGGCTGTGGGCCTGGAGGGCTAGCGAAGTATTTTCTCTATGACTTCACCTTAGATATCGTTTTTTTTGGAAATGGATTCCTTTGGGGATGTGGCCATCCAAAGTGATTCGGTGTGTAGTAGTTCTGAAGAAGATTCCGAGGCAGGTTTGGCCAGTGCTCACGCGGCAGGCTTTGACGCCCTCCGCGCGAGACACCTGGACGAATTGCCCGAACTCCTGGCGAGATTCGCTGTCCGCACTTAAAAGACCAGCTTCAAACCCAGCTGCACGATGCGGGCATCGCGGGCCGAGACGCTCGTGCCAAATTGGGCACGAGCATTGCGGCCGTCCGGACCGGCGCCAAAGGTATCATCGACCAGGCCGTAGTTGACTTGGTTGAATGCGTTAAAGGCCTCCACGCGGAACTGTAGGTTGAAGCGCTCGCGAAAGCGCGTGTCCTTGATCAAGGACAGATCGAAGTTCACCGTTCCAGGATGGCGGACATCGGGGACAGTGCGGCTGACATTGCCGAGTTGAAAGTCTGGCGGGTTCACGAATTGGGAAGTGTCGAACCAGCGGTCCGCTGTTCTTTGCCCTCTGGGTAGCAGTGCACTGCGTCCCGTCGAGTTCGGCCGATCCGCTGCGTTGTTGGTGGCCCCGCGCACGGTAAGAGGGATGCCGGTCTGCATGATGCTGATCATGTTGATCTGCCAGCCTCCAACGAATCCCCCCACAATGCGATTGGAGGGATTGAAGGGCTTACCCTTGCCAAAAGGCAATTCGTAGATGGCGCTGGTCACCAAACGTTGGCTTACATCGGCCGGATCGACGGCCTTGTTCAAGCGACGATTGTAGAGAGCATCCTGGAACCCGTTGTCATTAACTTGCTCTATAGGGCCGAAATCCACAGGGACGATGGCAGAATCGCTGATCTTCTTGCCGCCCGTGTAGGCAAAGTTCAACAGAAGGCCATTCCGCATGCGGCGTTGGACGGTGATTTGGATCTGGTGGGAATTGTAGTTGCCCAGCAGCGGATTGCTCACCGAAACGCCCGTGTAGTAAGGGAAGGGCATCAAAGAGCGCTCGCGTGTGATGGTGGCGGCGCCAAGCCCGCCTTGCACCAAGCCAGCGAAGGGGTTCGGCACCGGGGTGAAGAGGTTTTGCTTTAGTTCCAAGCGCACTCTCGGGTCCACCTGATTGAGGTTGTAGCCAGAGGCCATGTAGCCATTGCCCTTCGCGCCTGCATAATTCGCTTCGAAGAGCCAACCACCCAATTGCTGTTGGATGCCCAGATTCCATTGCTGCGACAGCGGTGTGGTCTCGTCGCGTTGAGTGAAGCTCACGCCTTGACCCAACAAAGCCAGCGGGCCAGCGGCGGCGCCAGGAGAAGAGAGCGGAGCGCGCGGGAAGCCTTGTGCAAACTTGAAGGACGCTAGCCCCGGGCCTTGAGCCACATAGTCAGTGCGAGTGGCGGAGAAGAGTTGTGGGTTGCCCATGAAAGGACGGAAGAAGATGGAGGGATAGTAGACGCCGTAGCCGCCGCGAATGACCGTTTTGCTGTTACCGAAGGCGTC
Organism: Acidobacteriota bacterium; assembly: GCA_016870995.1. Taxonomy (GTDB): domain Bacteria; phylum Acidobacteriota; class Terriglobia; order Bryobacterales; family Bryobacteraceae; genus Bryobacter. The sequence continues at coordinate 48,994 of VFZU01000020.1, read as the reverse complement.
GTAGGCGAAGCCGAAGCGCGGCCCAAAATCATTGAAGTCATTTCGTAAGAAGCTACGCGGCTGTCCATCTCTTCCTGCATAGACTGTGGTGCCGGCGAACGGCGTGCCCGTAACGCGACGGCTCGGGTCGAAATCGATGAGACCGTTGTTGCGTTCATAGGGCCGTTGCTGCCAATCCCAACGAAGGCCCACGTTTACGGTGAGCCGCCGGGAGACTTTCCAATCATCCTGGAGGAACATGCTGATGGCGATGCCGTGGTTCGAATTCCCCAAGATGCGGTCGATCGCAGCGCTGCTGACATCGCCAGTCAGGAACTGGGCGAGATTACTTCCCGTATTGGCCGGAGCTTGGGGGTTCGAAGTTAAGCCGCCAAAGGCGAAGTCGCCGGAAAGCGCGGCACCCTGTTGATTGCCGCCGTAAAGGATGCGATGGTTATAACCCATCTTCAAGGTGTGGTTGCCCGCAATCTTTGTGAGCATGTTCTGGATGTCCCAGTTCAAGCTGCCCCGGGTTCCAAAGGCCTGGCCGCCAATGGTGCCGAAGCCAAAGTTGATCTGGGGAAATTGATCGTTGGGCACGATTTCCGGCAGGCCTAATTTGCGAGGCCAACCTTGGCCCCCGTTGATCGCGCGGAAAGTGAAGAACTGTCGCATCAAGCCAATACGGAGATTGTTGATCAGGGTGGGCGAGAACGTGTGCGTATCGGAAATCATCACGTTGCGGTTGAGCTGATTGTCGACGCGATCCTGGCCGACGGTGGGGTCGGTGAAGATGCTGTTACCGGAGGGGGCGTGCTCTGCCGAGGTGTAGCGGAAGAACATCGAATTGTTGTCGTTGAAGCGATGATCCAAGCGGAAGTTCCACTGGGTCCAATTGGTGCGGGTCAGAGCGCTGTCCTGGAAGTTGTTTGCTTGCGTGAATGGATTGGTGGCTGTTCGATTGGGCTCGGGCCAAAAGGCCAGGATCTTGGGGGTGATCGAGTCGAAGCGGCTCCGCGGCACTACGTTCCCAGGATACTGATCGCGAACCAAGCCCGCACCGTTTGGGTTGTTCCGTGTGGTGTTCGGATCGAAAACTGGAATCAGGGCTCCGGTGGCATTGAAAAGGTTGGAAAAATCCCCATTCTTCCAAGAGGTAATGGGCACGCTTAGAATGCGCGGGCTGCTGCGGCGCAGGCGGTACTCTTCCCAGTTGCCAAAGATGAAGGTCTTGTTCTTGATAATTGGCCCACCGGCGGAAGCTCCGAATTGGTTGTAGCGGAGAGGGAGGCGGACCGGTGCGAATGTGTTGCGCGCGTCGAGTTCATTGTTGCGCAAGAACTCATAGGCTGTGCCATGGATTTGGTTGGTTCCGGATTTTGTGACCAGGTTTACGGCGCCACCGGCGGTGAAGCCGAACTCAGCCGACATTGCGCCACTTTGCACTTTGAATTCCTCAACAGAATCCACAGCCGGAGGAATGCCGACTTCGCCCACGAAGCTCAATACGTTGTTGTTGCCGTCCAGCGTCTGGTTGACCATCGAGTTTGGCGATCCATTCACTGAAATGGAAGAAAGTTGGATACCGCGATCTCCGAAGCCGGAGTTGGTCGGGCCGGCGTTCGATATCACTCCGGGGTTCAGCATAGCCAAGGCAAGGGCGCTACGGCCATTGATGGGCAGATCGGTGACGCGCCGATTTTCGATAACGGTGCCCAGAGTCGCGGAGCCCGTATCCACGAGAGGCGCCTCTCCCGTTACTTCGACCGTGTCGGCCACTTGGCCGATTTCGAGTCGAACATCGATCTGGGCGTTTTGATTGACTTGTAGACCGATGCCGCTGCGCACGCCGCGCTTGAAGCCTGTCTTCTGAATGGTGACTTGATATTCGCCAATGGGCTGACCGGGCGCGGTGAAATAGCCTCGCTCGTTTGTTTGCGTACGAAAGGTGGCGTTTGTTCCTACATTGCGAACTTCGACGGTGGCGCTCGCGATGACCGCGTCTTGCTGGTCCGTTACGGTTCCGTAGATCGTACCTGTTTGGAGTTGGGCCCAGATGCTGGAGGAGGCGAACAGAGCCAGGAGAAGGAGAGTGGGAATGGTTCGAAACATAGAAACCTGAAATCTGAAATAAAACTACCACACTTCAACAGCCTTGTGTCTGAAATGGACTTGTCCCCAAAAATGAGACACGAGACTCGACTCAGAAAATTCCAACGAGGAGAATTTGAGTCAGGTTTGAAACGCGAAGGATGCTTGCGCGCGAGTTCGAGGTGGCGGTGGTGAAGCAGCTGTAGAACGGGTATTGGGCAGGAACAGCAAAGGGGGAAAGCGTTGACGGCGGCGCGCATGACTGCGCTGGCGGGCGTCAGCCAGCGCATGGATCGGCTCCGGATATCGCGGGGCAGTGCAAGGCGAACGCGGTGACGACGATTCTGTCGGTCGCGATGATGCTGGAGTCGTTTGAAGAGCCTGAATGTGTAGAGGCTGCGGGCAAGGTTCGCAAGGCGGTTGAGACTGTAATGGCGGATGCTGCGAATGCAACTGGGGATTTGGGTGGGAAGTTGAGTACGAGTGAGATGACGAGGCTGATTGTGGGGGCGCTGTGAGGGGCGTGTTGTGGGATACAGCGCGGAGAGTGTTTGATCGGGTGTGAGTTGCGCCTAGTTTTGGAGCGAGTCGATCCTGCGGCGGTCGGCGATGGAGTAGCTTCCATTTTCATTTCTACATAAGAAGCAAGAGCAGGGGCGGCCGTGTGTTGAGGCGATACGGCCGACCTCGCGTGGTGGAATGTTGTCCGTGGAGAACCCGAAACTCCAAGCTCGCACCAGTCGCTTTGCGCGGGCTTTCATGCGTTGTTCGTCTTGGCGGCGCCGGGCTCTCATTGCTTCAGTTTGGCATGCGTCAGATTCAGTTTCAGGGACTTCTCCAATAGGGCGATAATTTCCGGGATGTCGTCCTCAGAGCTCATACGGCCAGTATCATAGACAGCAATTGCGAAGCCGATCATCGCGATTGGGTAGAGCGCGTGCCAAGGATTGCTTGCGGGATTCTCGTATGCTGCGTTGAGAATTACGAATACGACGAAAGCACACACGCTAATGAACAGCAAGAGGAATGGCCGGTTTCCGATGCTCACGTTGAAACTGCCAGTGAATTGGGTGCCGTGGTTGTTTGGCGAGAAGTCCAGGTCGAGGCATACAGCGAACGTGTTCCGACCACCGGTTTGTTTTCGAATATGCGCCCACCTTTCGTAAATCGTTCCGACGAGAGGCTTATCTCCTCTGCGCACTCCGAGTATTGGATTAGCGTCTGTGAGCGTGGTCAAAACTTCATGGCACTGCGTGATGTGCAATGGCGAAACGGCCGTGAAGTGATGGCTGGCTGACAACTTGAGCACAAGACTATGCCAACATTTTGCGCATGACTTCCCCGTGGATGTCGGTGAGGCGGAAGTCGCGGCCCATGAAGCGGTAGGTGAGCTTCGTGTGGTCGAAGCCTAGCGTGTGCAGGATTGTTGCCTGGAGGTCGTGGACGCCGACGGGGTCCTTGGTGATGGTGAAGCCGAGGTCGTCGGTTTCACCGATGACGGTGCCGGGCTTGATGCCGCCGCCGGCGAGAAACATTGAATAGGCGTTGGGATGGTGGTCGCGGCCGGCGCCGTCCGGGTCCATGAGATTGCGCACTTCCTGCATCGGAGTGCGACCGAATTCGCCGCCCCAAACGATGAGGGTGTCTTCGAGGAGGCCACGCTGCTTGAGGTCCTGGATGAGAGCGGCAGTGCCTTGGTCGGTCTTCTCGCAATTGGCCTTGAGAGCCTTGTTGAGATTGGTGTGCTGGTCCCAGGAGGCGTGCATCATGAGGACGAAGCGGGTGCCGCGTTCGATGAGTCTCCGGGCAAGAAGGCAGTTGGTGGAGAACTGGTTTGTTGGCTCTTTGCCAATGCCGTACATGTCGAGGGTGGCCTGCGATTCATTGCTAAAGTCGATCAGCTCTGGCCCTGCGACCTGCATGCGGTAGGCGAGCTCGTAGGCTGCCATGCGGGAGGCGATTTCCTGATCGCCGGTTTCGCCGAGGTGCTCTTTGTTGAGGTCGGAGATGGCGTCGATGGTGGCGCGTTGGGTTTTCTTGTCGACTCCGTCGGGGCTCGACATGTAGAGGATTGGGTCGCCGCCGGAACGGAACTGGGTGCCCTGGTAGGTGGAGGGCAGGAAGCCGCTTGAGAAGTTGGAAGCCCCGCCTGAGGTGCCGACGCCCGAGCTGAGAACGACGAAGCCGGGGAGATTTTCGCTCTCGCTGCCGAGGCCGTAGACAGACCACGCGCCGAGCGTGGGGCGGCCGGGAACGGTGAAACCAGTGAACATGAGGAGCTGGCCGGGGTGATGGTTGAACGCCTCGGTGTGCATGCTGCGGACGAGACAAATATTGTCGGCTTGCTTGGCGATGTTGGGGATGTAGTCGCTGAGCTCCATGCCCGATTGGCCGTGTCTGGTGAAGACGCGGGGGCTGCCCAAGACTGCAGCAGTGGGCTTGATGAAGGCAAGCTTGAGATCTTTGGTGAAGCTCTCGGGGAGGCTTTGGCCGTGCCACTTCGCCAAGGCGGGCTTGGGATCGAAGAGATCCATCTGGCTGGGGCCGCCTTCCATGAACATGTAGATCACGCGCTTGGCCTTGCCGGGGAAGTGGGGCTTCTTTGGTGCTAAGGGATTCAAGTTGGCCGCGTAGCCGTCGCGCTGCAACAGATCGGCAAGAGCCATGCCGGTGATGCCGCCGGCGAAGTTGTTGAGGAATTGTCTACGGTTGTTCATGTTCAGTTACTCTCTGACGATGAATTCGTCGGTGTTGAGGATGACGCGGGCGAGGCTGGTCCAGGCCGTATCTTGGGGTTGTTCGTCGAGGAAGCGCTTGAGGCGAGTGAGCTCGCGTGCGCTCGCAGGGCGGCCGAGGGCAAGATCGAAGGCGTAGTTGATTTTGTCTTCGACGCCTGCGGGTGCTTCGGTCTGGAGGCGGTATGCCAGGGCTCCAGCAGCCTCGAAGAAGACGGGGTCGTTGAGGAGATTCAAGGCTTGCAGCGGCGTGTTCGATGTGCGGCGGCGGCTGCAAGAGACGCTCATGTCAGGGGCGTCGAAGTTGGTGAGCATCGGGTATGGAGCGGTGCGTTGGAAGAACGTGTAGAGGCCGCGACGATACTTGTCGGGGCCTGTGGATTCGATCCACTTGGCGCTGTTGCCGTAGACCAGTTCTGAGACGCCTTTGGGCTGCGGCGGGCGCACGCTGGGGCCGCCAATCTTGGTGTTGAGCAGGCCGGCGGCGAGCAGGGCTGAATCGCGAATGGATTCCGCAGAGAGGCGCAGGCGTTGCTGCCGGGCCAGCAGGGCGTTGTCTGGATCGATCTCTTCGACTTCAGGCCGGGCCTTGGAGCTTTGGCGGTAGGTGGCGCTGAGGACGATTGACTTGTGGAGCTGTTTGACGGACCAGTTGCTCTCACGGAACTGATTGGCGAGGTGGTCGAGGAGTTCAGGATGTGAAGGCTTTTCGCCCTGGGTACCGAAGTCTTCGCTGGTCTTGACAAGTCCGCGACCGAAGAATTCCTGCCAGTAGCGATTGACGATGACGCGAGGCGTGAGCGGGTTCGCATCGTTGACGAGCCATTTGGCAAAGGCGAGCCGCGTTGGATCGTCACCCGGTTTGAATTCGGGAAGGACGGCGAGGGTGCCGGGCTGGACCTCGATGCCGGGGGTCTTCCAATCGCCACGGACTGCGATGCGCTGCGGAGGAGCAGAGGGGTCTGGGATGATGACGTAGGCCTGGGTGAGCTTGGGGTTTTCTTCGTCGAGCTTGCGTATGGCGTCGCGGATTTCTTTAAGATTGTCGGCTTTCTCTTTTTCGCCGCGGAGCGTGTGGCTGGGGTTGCTGAGGAAATAGCTGAGCAGGCGGTTTTGATCGCGCTCGCTGCGTTGCTCTGCAGGCATCATGAGGACTTTTTCGGCATGGTCGAACATGACGCGGAAGCTGGTGACGGAGAAGTCCCATTCGATGTCGGTGCCGGGCTTGGTGACGGCGGCGCGCATTTTGTCCTGCCAGGTGGCGAACCAGGTACTGACGGGAGCGGAGTTGAGAAGTTCCTGACGCTTCTTGAGATAGGCAGGACGGGCGGCGAGCCAGGGGCCGAGTTCTCCGGGGACGGGGGCGTCCATGTCGGTGTCGAAGGAGTTGGAGAACAGCGCCATGGTGGAGTAGAACTCCTTCTGCGAGATGGGATCGTACTTGTGGTCGTGGCACTGAGAGCAGCCCATCGTGAGGCCCATCCAGGTAGTAGATGTGGTGCTCACGCGATTGACCAAAGTGTCGAAGCGATCTTCAGCGCGGGTGACGCCAGCTTCGCGATTGATGAGTGTGTTGCGGTGGAAGCCGGTGGCTACTTTTTGTTCGAGAGAGGGGTTGGGGAGCTGGTCGCCCGCGAGTTGTTCAATGGTGAATTGGTTGAAAGGCTTGTCGAAATTGAGAGAGTCGATGACGTAATTGCGCCAGCGCCAGGAGTGCTGCCGAGGAAGGTCTTTCTCGAAGCCGTCGGTGTCGGCATAGCGGGCGAGATCGAGCCATTGGCGGGCCCAGCGTTCGCCGTAGTGAGGACTGCGCAGAAGTTCGTCGACGATTCGCTCATAGGCGTCGGGACGATTGTCGGCGAGGAAGGCGCGGGTTTGCTCGGGTGTGGGGGGCAGGCCAGTGAGATCGAGGGCGGCGCGACGGAGCAAGGTGAGTTTCGAAGCTTCGGCTGCGGGCTTGAGGTTTTTCGCTTCCAGGGTGGCGAGGACGAAATTGTCGATCGAGTTGCGTGGCCAGGCCGTGTTCTTTACCGCAGGGGCGGAAGGCTTTTGCAGGGGCTGAAAGGCCCAGTGAGTGGATTTCTTCGTGACGGACTTGCCGATGGTGACACCAGCCGGCCAAACGGCGCCTTCGTCGACCCAGGCTTTGAGAGCGGCGATCTCGGCTGGATTGAGGGCCGGGCCGGAGGGAGGCATGCGGAAGCCGTCTTTAGTGGATGCGATGCGCTCGATCAGCTTGGAGGTTGCCGAGTTGCCGGCGACGATGATGGGGCCAGAGTAGCCGCCCTTCATGGCGTCAGCGGCATTATCGAGGCGAAGGCCTGAGATCTGTTGCGCACCACCGTGACACATGATGCAGCGTTTGGCGAGGACGGGCTGCACATCGGTGGCGAAGTTGGCAGCTTGCATCAGGCTTAGGGAAATCAGCGGCAAGAGAACGAATCGCATGTCCCTATTCTATGCTGTCTTAAGGAAACATCATCTTGGGGATTGCAGCAGATTTCGTGTTGATCATCCTGGCTGGATTGCTGGGGGGGATCCTTGCGCAATACCTGCGTTTGCCGTTGCTCTTAGGGTATGTTGCGGCGGGTGTGCTTGTGGGGCCGCATACGGCTGGGCCGACTGTGGTGCAGGTGCGGGACATTGAACTGCTGGCCGAGATTGGTGTGGCTTTGCTGTTGTTCTCGTTGGGGCTTGAGATCTCGTTTCGCGACCTGGGGCCCGTGAAGCGGGTGGCGCTGTTGGGGGGACCGTTACAGATCGTTTTGGTGGGTGGCATCACTGCGGCGGCGCCTCAGGCATGGCTGGGGATGACCGGTGTCGAGGCAGCGTGGTTGGGGGCAATGGTATCGCTGTCGAGCACGATGGTGGTGTTGAAGACGTTGTCGGCTACCGGGATGACGGCGACGCTGGCAAGCCGGGTGATGGTTGGGTTGCTAGTGGTGCAAGATCTGGCGGTGATCCCGATGTTGGCAGTATTGCCCCAATTGAATGATCTTGAGAATGCGGGGCCGAAAGTTGCGAAAGCGGTGCTGGTGGCGGCGGTGGTGTTGGCCGGGACTTATGTTGTAGGCACGCGAGTGTTGCCGGTGGCTCTGAAGTGGGTGATCTCGTGGGGGTCACGTGAGTTGTTTCTTGTCTCGGTAGTGGCTGTTGGAATTGGCGTTGGATACGCGATGCATGCGGCGGGGTTGTCGTTTGCGTTGGGGGCTTTCGTGGCGGGAATCATCCTGAGCGAATCGGAGTTCAGCCATCAGGCGCTGAGTGATGTGGTGCCTCTGCGGGATGTGTTTGGATTGTTGTTTTTCGTGTCCGTAGGGATGTTGTTCGACCCCGGTTATCTGGTGGCGAATGCAGGGCGGATTGTGATCGTGGTGGTGCTGATTCTGGTGATGAAGGCGGTGGTGATTGGAGGGTCAACCTGGTTGTTCGGGTATGTGAATCTGGCTCCGTGGATTGTGGGGATGGGGTTGAGCCAGATTGGTGAGTTCTCGTTTGTACTGGCGCGGGCGGGGCTTTCGAGTGGGTCGTTATCGAAGGGAACGTATGATCTGGCGCTGACTGCGACTGTGTTGACGATGGCGGTGTCGCCCATCCTGGCTGGCCTTGCTCCGAAGGTGGGGAATTGGGCACGACGTCGTGTTGCGGCAAAAGTGGTAGCCGATCCGTATTGCGTGATGGCAGAGAATCATGTGATTGTGGCTGGCTATGGGCGGAGTGGGCGCGGAGCAGTGGAGGAGTTGATAGCGCGCGGGGAAGCGGTGGTTATAGTGGAGGGAGACTACGTGCGGTTCGCGGATGTAAAGGGGGTGGATTCCATCCTGGGCGATGTGACGAGTGCGGAAATTCAGCATGCGGCGCGGATCGAGAAGGCAAAGGCGTTGATCCTGACCATGCCAAATGAGACTGGGGTGGAAAGGGCGATGGAGCAGGCGCGGAGGTTGAGGCCAGGCGTGAAGGTGGTGGCGCGAGCCGTGAATGCAGTGCACGCGGAGAAGTTGATGGCCATGGGAGCGGACGCCGTGATCCAGCCGGAGCGGGAAGGCGGCGTCGCGCTGGCCCGGGCAGCAATTACTTCATAGGGCTGTAATCGGTGGGCTCGAGGAAGACGCTTTCCACTTTGTCGGTGAGTTTACCGTTGACTTCAGATGCAGCGCGGGCTTTGGTCCAATCGGGGTCGGTGCGGAACTTGTCCCAGCTGGCTTTGGCGGCATCGCGGCTGTCGTGCTGAAGCAGATAGATAAGTGTGTTCTTCGACTTTTCGCCATCCGTGGGGACGCCGTAGACGACGTTCTTCATGCCGTGCTTTTCAAAAATCTTGACGGTGTGATTGCGGAAGCGGGCATTGAGGTCAGCCAGTTTACCTTCGGCGGCGGTGTAGGTGCGCAGTTCGAAAACGTGATTGCCTGCGGCGGCCTTGGCACCTGAGGTGTAGCCGAGGCCGAACACGGCGCAAAGGGCTGCAAGGGAGAGAGCGATTTTTTTCATGATGAAACTGTCCTTTCGGTATATTCATCATATTCATCTCATGCGCATTTTTCTGTTGTTTTTCTTTGTCGGGACTTTGTTGGGGCAGCGGACCACGACGGTTTGCGGTGCGGATGGAAACGCGAATGCGTGTACGACGGTTGAGAGTTCGCGGATTGGGGCGCTTCGATTTGAAGATTACCGGGTGACGAACCCGGCGGCTCCGCTGGTGAATCTGGATGTGCGGCGAGCGCATCTGGGGCAGATTTCGCTGGAGAACCGGAACCCGTTGTGTGTGGCGAATGCGGATGCGGCGGCGACTCTGGGTGCGCCGACGATACGGTTTGGTGCGGTGAGTGCGCAGGTGAGTGAGGTGGAGACGCTGGTGGCGGGGCAGCTAAACCAGGAAGTGTTTGCGCAGGCGAGCGTTCTCAATGTGGTTTTGTCGGATGGGTTGTCGTTGCCGCAGTTTGCATTTCGCATTACGCGAGTGCGGGGAACTGAGCAGCTGCTCTTGACGCTGAGCCCGGCGTATTTGCCCTCTGGCGTGACGATTGCGGATTACACGAGCGTGTTGATTTTGGGTGTGGATCCTGTGAGTGGGCGTGTGACGTTCGTGACGGAGAAGCCGGGGGCGGCGCAGCTGTTGCGACTGTATTGGTCGGTGGCGGTGAATCTTGGGTCTTTGATGGAGCGAGCCGAGATTCGTGTTGCTGACCCGACGCCGTTTGGGCGGCAGTTGTTTACCCCGGCGGAAGTGAGGGGCTTTGCGACGGCGATTTCTCGAACCGTTTTGAATTATGCAAGCCCGACGGTGGCGCCGGTGCTGGATGCGAATTGCGTAAAGGGGCCGTTTACGAATTGCGCGGCGCAGCATGCGTTGCAAGGCTTTGGTGATTTGCTGGCGCGCAATGGGTCCGAGTATCTGGCGACTGGGGCGGCGACGCCGGCACGTTTAATCGGAGGACAATTGTCGGCCTGGGCTAGTGCTGGGGCGCTGGGAATAACAACACCCAGAAATGTTTTGAGTGTGCTGAAGCCTTTGAGTTTGTTTTGGCCTGTCTTGTCGCAGGATGTAGTGCTGCCTGCAGTGGACCGGACGAACATCACGAACTGGTTGCGCCCGCTCTACCAGACCGTGGCGAACGCGATGAGCTTGTGGGATTGGCGCGGAACGGAGGCCGCCTCGATTCGCATGATGGACGCGATTGTGCGGCGGGATGATGCGGCGTTCCGGTTGACGGTGGAGCGTTACTTTGCGGCGTTACATATGATGCGGGCGGATGGATCGTTGCCGATGGAGGCGCAGCGCGGGCCGTGCGCGTTGACGTATACAAACCTGGCGCTGAACAGCATGGTGACAATGGCCGAGGCGGCTGCGGCGCAGGGGTTCGATTTATATGGGTTGCGGGTGGATGGCAAGAGTCTCGATACGGCGATTACATTCTTTCTTGATGCTTACGACAACGTGGCGTTGATCTCGCGCTACAACAACGCGGGGGCTGAGTGTGAATTGATCAACACGACGCCGATGGAGAGGACGGCTCTGGAATTGAGGCCGGGTGCGGGTGCTCCAGCGGCTTGGGTGGAGATTTATCTTTCGCGGTTTGCGGATAGTGCGATTGCCGGGCGATTGCGAAGCCGGTTGGGATTGAGTGGATATGCGCGAAGGCCACTGGTTTCTTATGCAGCGTCGGCAAATACGAGCTGCCTGTTTCTGGCGCCGCAGGAGTTGAATCCGCTGAGCTCGCCTTTGCTCGATGCGTTTGTGGGGAATGATCAAACTGGGGCGACGCGGGCTGCGTTGCCAGAACGGCTAGGGGCGAGAGTGAGGACGGCGTCGGGCGTGCCGGTGCCGAATGTGCTGGTGCAGTTTACGGCAGTGGGCGGCGTGGTGGAGCCGTCTTCGGCGTTGACCGATCCTTTCGGAGTGGCTTATGCGAGGTTGACGCTGGGAGCAAGGAGTGGGACAACGCGTGTGACTGCGCGCACTTCGGGTGCGGCACCGGTTGTGTTTCAAGCGACGGCTCGTGGCGAGGATCCGAAGTTGACGCCGGGTGGCGTGGCGGGCGTGGGCGGAAGCGTGCCGAGTGCGCGCAGTGCTGCGCCGGGGGCGATCCTGTCGATCTATGGTGCTGACTTTGTGAGGGCGGGTGTGGGGCGGCGTGCTGCTTTGCAAGAAGGGCGTTTGCCGACAGTACTTGAAGGTGTTTGTGTGTACTTTGGGACCGTGCCTGCGTTTATGCTGGACGCGTACCCGACGCAATTGAATATCGTGGTGCCACCGCTGACGGGTACAAGTGCGGAGTTGCGAGTAGCGAAGAATTGCGGGTCGCCGAATGAGGAGAGAACTGATCCGCAGACGGTGGCGATTGTGCAGACGGCACCGGAGTTTTTCTTCTTTGAGGCAAATGCGACGGGTGTGAATGCGGTGGCGGCAGTAGATGCAGTAACGGGCCAGTTCTTTGGGCCGCTGACGCTGTTTGAAGGGAATGCGAAGCCGGCTCGGCCAGGTGACTTTGTGACGATGTATCTGTCGGGCTTAGGGGCAGCGACGCCCGCAGTTGCGGCCGGAAGTATTGCGACGGGGGCATCGACGGTGCGCGGGAGTTTGGAGTTGCGAATCGCGGGGCAAGTGGTGCCGGTGTTGTATGCGGGTTACTCGCCAGGGTCGTTGATCTATCAGATTAATTTCAGGGTGCCGACGGGGTTGCCAGCGAGCAACCAGCCGGTGTCGGTGACCGTCGATGGAGTGGCAACGCCACCGGGCGCTTACTTGACGTTGGCGCTGCGTTGATATCATTTTCAAGTTGTCTGAAGAAAATTCACAAGGAGCAAGTATGTCGACACAGAGTGGCGCAGAGTTCAAAGCAGAACTGCGCAATGGAAGCCCGAAGATGGGGTTGTTTTTGAATTCCGCATCGCCGACGGTGGCTGAACAGTTGGCGCATAGCGGGTATGACTGGCTGCTGGTGGATGCGCAGCATGGGCCGATGGGATACGAAAAGCTGAGCGCGATGCTGTGTGCAATTGCGAGTGGCGGCGCGAAATCGATGGTGCGTGTGGCGGGGTATGGAGACCGGCAAGGGATCTAGCAGGCGCTCGACCTCGGGGCCGATGGCGTGCTGGTTCCGTACATCAATAATGCGGAAGAAGCCAAGCAGGCGGTGAGCTGTTGCCTGTACCCGACGGCAGGGACGCGTAGCGTTTACTTTCCGCAACGATCGACGAACAAGGCCGGGTTGCTGGGCTATGTGCCGAACGCCAACAAGAACATCATCGTGGCTTTGCAGGTAGAGACTCACGATTGCATCAAGAACATGGAAGAGATCGCGGCCGTGCCGGGTGTGGACATTCTGTTCCTCGGGCAGAACGATTTGTGCATGTCGATGGGGTTGTTTGAGACCTATGTGTTCCCGGAGATGTACACGAGCCCTGAGCTGCTTGCGGCGACCAACAAGCTGATTGCGGAAGCGAAGAAGAACAATGTGATTCTCGGGTTGTTCCTGTTTGGAACTGCGAGGGTTGGAGAGTTTCTGGAAAAGGGCTTCACGTTTATTTCGATTGGCAATGATCTGCATCATGTGCTGACGCAAGCCGGTGCGCATGTGGCAGCGATGGAGGGGATTGCCGCCGAGAAGGGCAAGCCCTGGACGAGACGCCCGACGGCATTGCTGTAGGCTGTAACGATGACACCTGGAACGCCACTGCTTCTTGCCACGCTGGGAGCCGTGGCGTTTCTGCTTTTTCTGATTCTGTATTTGCGGCTGCATGCGTTTTTGGCATTGCTGCTGGCGAGCTTTGCGTTGGGGATGATGACGGGGATGTCTCCGGCGCGGTTGTTGAAGAGTTTGCAAACGGGGTTTGGTGAGGCGTTGGGGTTTATTGCGGTCGTTGTGGCGCTGGGGGCGATCATTGGTCGATTTCTCGAGCACTCGGGCGGGGGCAGGCATTTGGCGGAGTGGCTGTTGGACAAGTTTGGGCCGAAGCTAACGCCGTGGGCGTTGTTGACAGCGGCGTTTCTGGTGGGGTTGCCGTTGTTCTTTGAGGTGGGGTTTATCATCATCGTGCCGCTGGCGTGGAGCCTAGCACGCGAGTCGAAGAAGAGCCTGCTTTACTATGGGCTGCCGATGGGATGTGCGTTGACGGTGGTGCATGCGATGGTGCCTCCGCATCCGGCGCCTGCGGCTGCGGCGCAATTGTTTCATGCGGATCTGGGGAAGACGATTTTGTGGGGGATTGCGATCTCGATTCCGATGGCGATCGTTGGCGGGATTGGGTATGGGTTGTGGATCGCGAACCGGATGTATGTGCCGGTGCCAGAGATCGCGACGAAGGATGTGCGCGTCGAGAATCCGCCCGGGGTGAGGCTGGTGTTGTTGCTGCTGTTGATGCCCGTGACGTTGATCTTTATTGCGACGTTTGTGAATTTGGGGGATGCGAAGGCGGACAACGTCTACACGTTGATTGGGCATCCGTTTTCGGCGTTGCTGTTGACGTGCGGGCTGACTTTGATCTGCCTGGGTGTGCAGCGTGGAATGAGCCGCGCGCAGATTTCGAATATGGCGACTGAGTCGCTGGCGCCGATTGGATCGTTACTGGCGATTATGGGTGGGGGCGGGGCGTTTAAGCAGGTGATTGTGGATTCTGGTGTGGGGCCTTACGCGGGGCAGTTGCTCGCGTCGTCGTCGATCTCGCCGATTCTGGTTGCCTATGTTGTGGCGACGGGGTTGAGGGTGGCGCAGGGCTCGGCGACGGTGGCGATCATTACAGCGGCGGGGATTGTTGCGCCGCTAGTGAAGGACATCCCGGGGCAGTCGGCGGAGTTGATCGTGCTGGCGCTTTGCGCTGGCGGGACGATTTTGTCGCACGTGAACGATGCGGGGTTCTGGCTGGTGAATCAGTATATGGGGCTGACGGTGCCGGAGACGCTGCGGACGTGGACGGTGATGAAGGTGATCACGTCGGTGGTGGGGATCGGAATTATTCTCGCCGTGGATGCGCTGCGGTAGCCTCAATTTCGCCTGAGGAAGGCGCGGGAGCCGAGGTGGGCGTATTTCGGTTTGCCGGTTGCATCGAGGGTGAAGCAGGCGCGCGTTGTGCCGCCGGAGTAGCAGGGCCCGGGGGCGGGTTGGAGTTCAGTGGATTTCCCGTTTTGCTCCAGAGTGAATTTGCCGTTGGTGTCTTTGATCGTGAAGAGAGTTGTGTACTGGGTGTAGGTGCCCGCAATTGAGATATTGATGTGTGGTTGTGGCTTGGGAGTGAGGTCGAGGCTCGAAACGGATTCGAAGATTTTGCGGGTGAGTGGGACGAGGTTGACGCCTTCGAGGTTCGACATTATCAGTACGCCAATTCCCTTTGATGGCAGTGTCAGGATGTTGGTAGCGTAGCCGCGGCGTGCGCCGCCATGTCCGACCAGGCTGTGGCCGTTGACGGTCTCGGTTGAGATGCCGTAGCCGTAGGTAGAGCCTGAGACGGTTGTGACGATTGGCTTTGAAAGCATCTTGGCCACGGGGCCATTGTCGGCGATGGTCTGCAGGAGGTTGGTGAGGTCATTGCCGCTGGAGAACGCCGAGCCGGCGGGCCAGTAGCCAGCGTGGTCGGCGAGAGGACGGACGACGTTCGGTTCATTGCTCTTGAGTTCGTGACCCTGGGAGAGCGGGTAGGTCATGGCGAGGGTGGGTCGAAAGGTGCTGCGGCTCATGTTGAGGTGATCGAAGATTTCATCCTTCATAGCGTCGGCGAAGGCCTTGCCGGTGACGGCTTCGATGAGGCGGCCGGCGATGGCGTAGCCGAGGTTGGAATACGAATGGACTTCGCCGGGCTTGGTGAACAGGACGTCAGGCTGCAGGCTGTTGACGTTGATGGCGAGCGCTTCGTCGTCGTGGGAGCCATACATGAGTGTGCGGTCCATGAGACCTGCAGTGTGGCTGAGGAGTTGGTTGGCTGTCAGTTGTTGGAGCGGGGCGGGGAGGTCGTGGAGATATTTACCGATGGGTTCGTTGAGCGAGAGCTTGCCCTGGCTAGAGAGTTTGACGAGGCAGCCGGCGACCATCATTTTTGTGGTCGAGCCGATGCGCATGAGGTGGCCGGTGGTGAGAGGCTCTTTGGTTTCGACGTTTGCGACCCCGTAGGCTTTCTCGTGGATGCGCTTGCCTTTTTCGACGACCATGACGACCAGACCGGGGATCTTTTGCTTCTGCATTTCGGCCATGGCGAGAGTGTCGATCTGGGCGTGCAAGAGGAGAGCGGCGAGGACAAGCATTCTCGCGAGTGTATCGCACGGACGCGAGACTGTGTCATTGAGACTCACGCTATGCTGGTGATTTGGAACCGCTGATCAAGACGCGATTGCTGAAGCAGAGAGCGTGCAACGAGAAGAATGAGAAGGGCAAGATTTGCGCTGGGCATCTGAAGCGCTGGTATCACTATGACGAAGTGTTACGAAGCCGTTTCGGTGCTAATGTGGAGCTGTATCGTTGCGAGAAGTGCAAGACGATTTACTTGCCGAACCCGGAAGAGGAGCCACGGACGGCGACGCTGGCCTGGTAGGTGGGTTGGAATTCGTGCTAACTTAGAATATTCTTTAAGTTTGCCGATAGTTTGCGTAATCGCAAACCGCGGCACTGATACCGAAGGGCGATTCTCATAGATAGACCGCATCGGAATCGGGTGGGTGGGTTTTGCTAGATCCTCCTCCGATGCGGTCCGCCCTCGGTAACTACATGGGCTACAATCGGTGCGCCAGCGGCTGGTAGCGTAACGGTTCCCGCCATCTTGCCAAACAAGAGCCCGCGTCCTAATTCAAACTCTCATCTGACAGCTACCTGCACTGCCGGTACTCCGGCTGTGAAGAAACACAATTTAGAAAGATCCGGGAGTGGCGTACTCCGTTTCAAGAATTTTGTGCAGCAACTTGGTTGCCTCATTAAGGGAAGTTAATAAAGAAAAGAGGCGATAAAAAAACCTCTGGTGCAACCGTCAAAACGGATGAGTGAGCGGTTCGTAAAATACTGATCCCGACTCCCGCAAGCACGCAAGTCTTTTGGACCCGCTCGCTTTACCGCCTGCCGATTGCATCAGAGGGCAGGTTTTAAAGGTACTCCATCAATTCACTAGATAAGATAGCAAATCTTTGGCCACAGTGGGCTAAAAAAATGTATTGAAAACATTGGAGTTGTTGATTGGATTGGGGCGAGAGGGAGGGCGGATGGACACAGAGGCGGTGCGCTGTGACACACTGAGACACATGCGGGTGATGCTGGCAGTGTTGTTGAGTTTGCCGCTGATGGCGCAGACGGCAAGCGAGGAGAATTACAAAGCCTACACAGAGGCGCCGCGGCTATTGCTGCGGCCGTCGCGCTTAAGGTTGTTGACGCGGGAGCGAGAACGGCAAACGATCCGGTTTCAACAATTCGACATGTACATCCAGAATCGTTCGGCGATGCCTGAGGCGGGGTTTGCGCTGGCGCTAGCGGGAAGAGTTGCAAGCAGCGAATCGCATTGCGGGACTGCTCACGCGTGGGTCATGAAAGCAAAAGAGGCCGACCTGCGGCAGAAGGCGATCGTGTACGACTGGTGCGAGCCGATGTTGAAGGAGGGGCAGAAGTCTGCATTAGTAGACGCCATGCGGGCAGGGTACCCTGCGATTGGAAACTATGCCACCTTGCGGGACAGGGCCTTTGTGGCGCTCGCTTTGGCGGATGTTGATGCTGCACTGTCCGAGAAGGTTTTGCGTGAAGCGGTGGAGCATTGGCGGAAGGTGGTGGCTCCTGGATTGAGGCAGGCGGTGGCGGTGGCTGGGGAGCAGTTGTATCCGCTGCTCGAGTTTCTGCATGTGGTGCGGGACAATCTTGAGATCGATCTGAGGCAGGATGCGGCGCAGTACTTTCTTGATCTGCCGCTGACGCAAATGCTGGGCTATTATCCGGCACCGTATCCAGGGCAGGATAACGAGTTTCGGGTTGCGTTTTTCAGCGGGGATGGCGAACCGGATTTGAAACTGGCGACCATGCTGCGGGCGGCGGAGTTGTCGCTGGTTGCGCTCGATAACAATGCGGAGCTAGCGCAGTCCTTGCAGGGTTGGTTGCTGCAGGATCGATATTTGTTGCGGTCGACGTTGGGAATTCCCTATGAGTTTCTCTGGGCCAATCCCTACCAGCCAGGACTGACCTATCATCATTTGCCGAACTCGTATCATGACCGGCGCAATGGACGATTGTTGATTCGAAGCCATTGGGAGGAGGAGGCGAAGTTTCTTTGCTACTACGACGGGAAGATCCAGTTGTTTGAAGACGGCAAGCGGAAGGAATTGAAAGTGTCTCCAGCGACGCCTGCGGTTGAAATGGGCGGGGCGACGATTCTGGTGGGAGGCAAGGATTTGTTGAAGCCGATTCAATTTGAGTTGGAAGGATCGGATCGCGAGGCGTGGTACATCGTCGGCTTGCGGCCCGATACGATTTATGACCTTGAGATCGATGATCAGGAACTGGATGAGTTGAAGACGGACCGGGGCGGAATTCTGTCACTCGAGTTTGTGAAAGCAACGGCAAAGACAGGGGTGAGGATCTCTCAGGCACGGTTTTTGAAAGGAACAGAATGAGCATGATTGCGCGGCGGACTTTGCTGAAAGGTGTGGCGATGCAGGTGGCGCGGGCGGCGATGCGCTACGAAGTTTGGGATGTATTTACTTCGAAGGCGTTTGGGGGGAATCCGCTGGGCGTGTTCTTTGATGCGGATGGGTTGAGCGTGGAGCAGATGTTCGGGTTGACGCGGGAAATGAATCACTCCGAGACGACTTTCGTGATGCGGGATGGGAAGGTGCGGATCTTCACGGCGACGCAGGAGTTGCCATTTGCCGGGCATCCCGTGTTGGGGACGGCGTTTGCGTTGCGGCGCACGATGCCGGATGCGAAGAAGATTGTTGTGAATGTGCCGCAAGGGCCGGTGCCGGTGGAGTTTGAAGGCGAGCGGGCGATGATGTTGCAAGCCAAGCCAGAGTTTCGCGAGGTGCATGATCGCGCACTGATCGCGCCGATGCTGGGTTTGAAGCCGGAGGATCTTGAAGATTTGCCGGTGGAGAATGTGTCGACAGGGCGGCCGAATCTGATTGTGATGTTGAAGTCGATGGCGGCGATGAAGGGTGTGAAGTTCGATTGGGTTCGTTTGAGCGAGTACTTCGCCAAGGGTGATGTGCAGCGCGGGGTTTATTTGCTGACGCGGGATACGCTTGACAATTCGGCGGCGGTGCATGCCCGCAAGATCACACCTCGGCTGGAAGACCCGGCGACGGGTTCGGCTGCGGGCTCGGCTGCGGCGTATCTGGTGAAGCATGGTGTGGTGAAGAGCGGCACGGTTGTGAAGATGGAGCAGGGGCATTTAATGGGGCGGCCGAGTGAGTTGTTGCTGTCGGCAGTGAAGCTGGGCAATGGCACAGTGGAGCAAGTAAAGGTTGGGGGTTCGAGCGTACTTGTGCTGGAAGGCCGAGTGAACCGGATAGGATAAGGAACATGGCTTATTTGTTGCTATTGCTGTTGGCGCAGCAGTGTACGATTCCGGGGAATGTGCCTCCGACACGAGAGACGCGCGTGGATTACAAGAACCGGGATATTGCGACGGATTACTATGCACTGGCGGTGAGTTGGTCGCCGCAGTTTTGCAATTCTCCGGCGGGCCAGAGCGCGAGGAATCGCTGGCAGTGTGAAGAGAATCGGTTTGGGTTTGTTGTGCATGGGCTGTGGCCGCAGTCGGCGCGTGCGCGCCGGAGTGATGAGCATCCGCGGCACTGCAAAGCACCAGAGATTTTGTCAACGGAGACGATGAAGCCGTATTTGTGCACGATGCCCGGGGCGCAGTTGATTCAGGATGAGTGGGTGAAGCACGGCACCTGCGCGTGGCCGAATGCCAAGGCTTATCTGCAGCAAGTGGAGACTTTGTATCGCAATGTGACATTGCCTGATTTGAAGGGTGGCCGTACAACGGCGGGGGCGATCAAGAAGACGCTGGTGGACGCAAATCGCAGCAAGGGCTTAAAGCGCGAACACGTGCGTATCAGTGTGGTGTCGGGCAATCGATTTTCGGAAGCGCTGATCTGCTACGACAAGAAGTTCCAGTTCGCAGCTTGCGTGGGCGAGGGGACGCCGGACGATATCGAAGTGAGCGTGGCTGGGAAGCGTTAGGCCATCACGGAGAAACGTCATGGCCCCCCAGGCTGGAAAAGAAGCATTTGCCGTTGGAGTTAGCTTGAGTGCTAACGCAACCGCCACGCCAGATGGGATGCAATTGGGGATGTCCGTGATCAGAATTGCAGTGCAAGACTTGAAGGCTTCAGAAGAGTTTTACCTCAAGCTGGGATTCACGAGGGAGGTGTGGAGCTCAACGGGCAGGATCATCATGAAAAACGGCGAAATCACGATCTTTCTTTCAGTGGCTGCGGTTGGTTTTGACCAAATCATTACGATTGACTTCAGCTCGGCAGGCAACGGAACGGAACTGGCTGAGTCCACCGACATCCGGGAGTTTCAGAAGCAACTGAAGGCGAAGGGCATCCAGCCGAAGATAGAAACAGATGAGACCACCAAGGGGCCGGCAGAGTTTGTTGTGGTGGATCCAGATGGGAACCAGATTCTCTTCACGCAGCGCTAGTCCTAGTTCAACGAGGTGATTGAATTCCCTCAGGTTGACGACTTCGCGCATGAGCCATGAAGCTTTACGCCATCACGGAGAGGTATTGAGCCCAGGGGCCGACTTCTTCTTTGTATCGGCGGGCCATGGTGCGGCTGATTTGGATGATGTGTGCGAGATCGTGTGTCGTCCAGGTTGCGATGAGTTGGCCGGCGGTTACGGTGCCGAAGGCGGGGTGGGTGCCTTCGAGTGAAAGATCGCTTTCGGTGAGCTGGAGTGATTCGAGCTTGGTGAGGTTCGAGTGCCGCAGAGTGGTGAATTCATCGAGTAGATCGGTGAGGGTTTTGCCAACGCTCTCGCGGAATTGAGCTTCGCGATCAAACGGGTCGAAGGGGCGCGAGGTGCCATGCGTCAGGATGATTTCGAGGCGGGGCATCCAGTCGGCTCGCTCGCAGTGAATGAGATGGCCGATGACGTCGTAGGGGCTCCAGGTGTTCGGACCGTCTGTGGCAGTGGTCCAGCTACTGGGGAGATTGTGGAGCAGGCTGTGGACTGTGGCTGGAGTGCGTTCGAGGATGGCGATCGATTCGGCGAGGAAATCGGGATGCGTTCCCTTATCTTAGGTGGGCTGCTATGATGCTTCGTCATGGCACGCAAGATCACACGAAGACAGGCTGCAGCTGGAGTAGCGCTGGCGGCTGCGGCTGCGCCCACCGGGATGCAACTGGGGGCATTCTCGATCAGCCTGACAGTGAAGGACATCAAGGCCTCGCAAGAGTTTTACGAGAAGCTGGGCTTCACTCCCTTCATGGGCAACAAAACGAAATGGCAGATCATGAAGAACGGCGACACCGTAATCGGGCTATTTCAAGGGATGTTTGATAAAAACATTCTGACCTTCAACCCGGGTTGGGATAGCGATGCGAAGAAGGTGGCTGCGTTCACGGATGTGCGTGAGTTGCAGAAGCAATTGAAGGTGAAGGGTATCAAGCCGACGCTGGAGGCGGATGAGACCACCAAGGGGCCGGCCAGTTTTGTTGTGGTGGATCCGGACGGGAACCAGATCCTGTTTGACCAGCACGTCTAGTCGTTAGACGAAGGTTTTGAATTCCATCACGTCGCCGTCCTGCACGACGTACTCCTTACCTTCTGTGCGGAGCTTGCCGACTTCGCGGGCCTTGGCGAAGCTGCCGAGGGAGGTGAGGTCGGAATAAGCGATGGTGTCGGCGCTGATGAAGGACTTCTCGAAATCAGAGTGAATCACGCCAGCGGCCTGGGGGGCCTTCCAGCCAGCGTGGATCGTCCAGGCGCGGGTTTCTTTCACGCCAGTGGTGAGATAGGTGCGCAGGCCGAGCAGATGGTAGGCCTCGCGGATCAGGTTGCCGACGCCGCTCTCTTTGACGCCGAGGCCTTCGAGGTATTCCGCAGCTTCTTCAGCGGCGAGCATCACAAGTTCGGCTTCGATTTCAGCCGAGACGACAACGGCGCTGGTGTCGTGATGTGTGGCGACGTATTCGCGGACCTTGCCGACGAAGGGGTTCGCCTCGGGGTTGGCCAGATCGCCTTCCGAGACGTTGCAGGCGTAGATCGTGGGTTTGTTGGTGAGCAGGAAGAGGGGCTTGGCGAGGGCCTTCTCTTCGGGAGTCATCTCCATGGTGACGGCGTATTTGCCGTCGGAGAGATGGGGCTCGAGGCGTGCGATCAGATCGAGAGTAGCCGAGGCTTTCTTGTCGCCGCTGCGGGCGAGCTTCTGGAGCTTGGCTTTCTGTTTCTCAATCGAATCCATGTCGGCGAGCAGGAGCTCTGTGTTGATGATCTCGATGTCGCGAACCGGATCAACCGTGTCCATGACGTGCTCGATATTAGTGTTCTCAAAGCAACGGACGACTTGAACGATTGCGTCGACCTCGCGGATGTGGGCGAGGAACTGGTTGCCGAGACCTTCCCCTTTGCTGGCGCCGGCGACCAGACCGGCGATATCGACGAACTGGAAGACGGCGGGGACGACTTTCTCCGAGCCGGAGAGCTTGCTGAGAACTTCCAGACGGTCATCGGGGACGGTGACCATGCCTTCGTTTGGCTCGATGGTACAGAAGCGATAGTTTGCGGCCATCGCTTTTCGTGACTTGGTCAATGCGTTAAAGAGCGTGCTCTTGCCTACGTTGGGCAACCCAACAATTCCTGCTTGCAACATGTGAGGGAAACTCCAGTTTAGCTGTAGATTAGGGATTGATGGTATTTCGTTTCGTTTTGTTGCTGATGGCAGTGTGTGCGTTTGGGCAGCCGGTGATCACGTATCGCGGTGTGCTGAACGCAGCCAGCCTGGCACCGCCCGGATTGCCGAACGGCGGATTGGGCCGGGGAGGCGTGTTTACGATCTTTGGTACGAACCTTGGGCCGACAACGCCAGCGACTGTGAGCGCATTTCCGCTGACTCCTACGTTTAACGGCGTCAATATCACGGTGGCGCAAGGCGGCATCAGCGTCTCGGCGATTCCGATCTTTGTTTCGGCAGGCCAGGTGAATGCGATTCTGCCGTCGAACACGCCGCTGGGGACCTGCTCGATGCGGATCTCTTTTGGGGGGCGGACGAGCCCGCCGGTGGCGGTGGAGGTGGTGGAAAACGGGCCTGGGATCTTCGCGATTTCCTCAGGTGGCTTTGGCCCTGGAGTGGTGCAGAACTTCAATACAACGGCGGATCAGCCCGTCAATTCTCTCGACACCAGCGCGGCGCGAGGACAGGTGATTACGATCTGGGCGACAGGACTTGGCCGAGTGCCGTTCGGCGATAACGTGGCCCCGACGGCGCAAGATGTGGAAGCGCCGGTGACGATCACGATTGGAGAGCGTGATGCGGTGAGGCTCTATGCGGGACGCAGCCCTTGTTGCGCGGGTGTGGATCAGATTGTGGTGCGAGTGCCTGAGGATGCGCCGCAGGGTTGTTATGTGCCGGTGCGCGTGAAGGCTGGTAGCGGAGTTTCGAATACGGTGACGATGGCGATTGCGGCGACAGCAGGGGCGCGCTGCTCTGATGCCTTTAACCCTTTTACGGATTTGATTCGCAATTCGCGGCGTCAGGGAATGATCTGGCTCGACCGGACGCAATTGCAAGTAGATACGCATGTCACGACGGTGGAGCAGAACACGATCGATTCGATGCGGGCTTACTTCTGGAATCGCCCCGCTTCGTCGTTTGTGTTTGACCCGTTGTTTTCTTATCCGCCCCCTGGGACTTGCATGGTGCAGCAGACGAGTGGCAATGTATTCCGCGGGGCCGCATTGCGCGGTGTAGCGGCGGCGTCAAGCGCTCTCGATGCCGGGTCGGCGATTCGATTGAGCACTCCATTTGCTGGCGAGACGGAGGCGGCGGGCGTCACTGTGCCGCAAGCAGGTTACTCAGGAACAGTGGGGAGCTTACGGGCGAACGACGGTGTAGGCCAGTTGCGCCTGGATTTTCCCAATACGGTGACGGTGAGCTATGACGGTGCGATCGGAAGCACGACCGTGCAGCCGAATCAGACGAATCTGTTTGCCTGGAGCGGCAGAGCGAATCTGGACCGGATTCGCAGGAGTGTGAACACGCGGATTCCTTTCACGCCGAATGACTTTAACGCGACGAGCGAACTGTCGCTGGTAGCCTATTCGGCGGTGCATAACGCGACGACCGCGATTACGTGTGTGGCGGCGCCGGGAGTGAGCGAGTTCATACTCTCGCCGGATTTGCTCGCGAATTTGCCCCCGTCCTTTGGCCGGCCCGATGGGTCACTCGCGATGATCGGGATTGGTGTGGTGCCGTTGACGCGGGCTGTGCCCTTTTCCAGCAGCGGCCTCGATGGCGGGCTGTTGTTGTTTAGCCAGTGGCAGACAAAGGCGGTATACATCCAATGAAGACGCTCGGGTTGCTCGTAATCGCAGGAGTGGTGGAATTGCTGGGGCCAAGTGGCAGGCGCGTGGCACAACAGCAGCAGGGGGATCGCGCAGATGGGACTGGCCAGTTTCTCGAAGTGGCGATGTATTCTGCACCGGGAGTGAACGGATTTTCGCGCGTACAGTTGTGGACTTCGAAGCGCGAGGGTGGGCGGTACACTCGGACGCGGTTGCAGGAGAGAGAATTGCAGATTCCGGACCCGCGGGCCATCGCACGCGAGCTCTATGATTTCCCCTTTGCCAATTTCGCCAATCCGAATGCGGCGCTGGCCGAGAACCGAATGGCGGTGTTGTGCGGCGGTGCTGAGTTTACGCTGCGGTTTTTGAATCTGCAGGCCTTGACGGTGGGGCGCTCCGTTGTGTTGCCAGCTCTTGCCAGGCAAATCGCGCTACGGCCCGGGAATGGTGAGGTTTGGGTAACGCACTCCGGAAGCGCGAATCAGATCTCGATCAGCGACCCGGTGAGTGAGCGCGTCGTAGGTTCGATTCCTTTCCGGCTGAATCCGCAAGCCGTGCCAGTGGGGTTGTTCTTCTCCGCTTCGGGACGAACCGCTTATGCGGTGGTGAGGAACCCGGAGAGCGCGACAGATCGAGGGTTTGTTTTTGTGATCGACCCGGCGACGCGGCAGATCCGAAACCAGTTTTCGTTGGGGACAACGAACCCGAGCTCTGCTGTGTTGAGTCCGGATGGAGCGGTGATCTACATTACGGGGACGAGCTTAAATGAGCTGAACACCACGGAACCCAGCATGACGGTGTTTGACACATTGACCGGGGCCTCCAGCGTGGCGGCGACTGGCCTGCCGATTGCAGCGGATCAGATTGTGATTCATCCGAATGGGCAGCGGATTTACTGGGCGTTTCCTTCGACATTCGGGCTCGATGAATACGATGTGCAGGCGCGGCGTGTGTTGCGTCGGATCTCGTTGCCAAGATTGATACAGCCGCAGGGGCTTGAGTTCACTCCGAGCGGCGACGTGTTGATTGTGCGCGACGGGGCTGGGCAGCAGGCGCTGCATCTGGATGTGGAGCGAGGCGAGGTGCTGGATTCGCAGACGATTCCTGCTGGGCCGAGTGTGGCGATTTTGCGGCCCTAAATGTTTCAGCGTGTGTAGCGTTCGACCAAGCGAGGCCAGTCGACGAGTACTTTGCCCCCATTTGCTTCATGGGCCGAACGCCATTCCTGAATCAGGTCGAGACAGGAGTGGTCGAGATACACGAGCTTTTCGAAGTGGATGTGGAGTTCGCCTGTGGCGGGTACTTTATCGAGCGTGTCGGCGAGAAAAGGTAATCGTATGAAGGTCGCGGAACCTTCGAGATAAAGATCGCTTCTGCCGGAGTGGTGGCTCACCAACTTGATGCCGAGCCGGGAGGCTTTGAACACCATTTTGGTAAGTGTCAGGCCGATGCCGATGAGGACGCCCGTCAACAGATCGAAGGCGACGATGCCGATGAGGGTTGAGAAGTAGATTGTGACTGGAATCCAGCCGTATTCACGAAGCTTCTTGATGTGTTCGATGTTGACGAGCTTCCAACCTGTGAGCACCAGGACGGCGGCGAGGGCGGATGTTGGGATGCGTTCGAGCACATGGGGGATGAGCAAAACCGTGACGAGAAGCCAGCCGCCGTGCATAATAGCCGAGGCCCGAGTTTGAGCGCCGGCCTGGACGTTGGCGCTGGAGCGAACAATCACGCCGGTCATGGGGAGTGCGCCAAAGGCACCGCAGATGAGGTTACCAGCGCCCTGGGCGACCAGTTCCCGATCATATTTGGTGCGCAGGTGGCGACGGCCCGTGGCGGCAACCATCTTGTCGACGGCGGCGGCGCTGAGCAGAGTTTCCGCACTGGCAATAAAGGCCAGGGCGGCGGCTTCGGCCCAGTATTTCATGTGCTTGAGTTCGCCTAGCGTGGCCAGACTGGGCGGAGCCAGATTGCCAAGCAGGTTGTCCGGCACCACGACATGTTTGATTTCGAGCTTGTAGAAATAGCTGGCGATGGCTGCCGCCAGAAGCCCCATCAGAGGACCCGGCAGAAACTTAAGGCTATCGGGACGGTAGGTGTTCCAAAGCAGGATCACGGCCATAGTGAGCAGGCCAAGGAGTGCGGCCATTTCGTGGGGGCTTCCGTCGATAGGGAAAATGCCGTTGAAGATCGCCTCAGGGATGGAAACGATATTCTTAATGCCGCTGCCCTTGGGGCTATCGTCTACCGCGACGTGGAATTGGCCGACCATGATGAGGATGCCGATGCCAGCCAGCATGCCGTAGACGACCGCGGGTGAGATGGCGCGGAACCACTCGCCCGCGCGCAAGAGCCCCATGGCTGCTTGCATGAGGCCAGCCAATATGAGGATGAGGCCAAGCGAGGCGATGCCATGCTCGCTTTTGAGGTCGAAGACCAACACAACCAAGCCAGCAGCGGGGCCACTGACCTGGAGGGGTGAACCGGAGAGAGAGCCGACCACCAGTCCGCCAACGATGCCCGTGATGAGGCCCGCCTCTGGCGGCACACCGGAGGCGACCGCCACGCTAAGACACAGCGGCAGGGCGACCAGAAATACGACGAAACTGGCGAGAAGGTCCTTGGAGAGCGTTTGCATCAAAGTACGCGTCTCCGGCGGGGCGGGGTCGCAGTCGGCATATGCTCTGCGGAGATCGGAACGAACTCGCCCTGCTCGCCGTCGTAGGATGTCACATTGCCGTGGACGATATCGAAGACCCAGCCGTAGAGTTCCATGTCGCCGCGGGCCAGGGCTGCCGCGACGCTAGGATGGGTGCGCAAGTGATCGAGCTGAGCGAGGACATTTTCCTCGACCATGATCAGGGCGCGCTTTTCTTCGGGGAGGTCTTTGTGTCCCATGACAATACGGCGGGCGCTTTCAGAATGGTTGAGCCAGCTCTTGACGATCGGCATTTGGGAAACCGATTCCGGGTGCATGGCGGCGTGCATCGCCCCACAGCGGGTGTGTCCGCAGACGATGATGTTCTTAATGTTGAGCACCATGACTGCGTACTCGATCGAGGCCGAGACGCCACCCATTGCCTCTTCGTAGGGCGGGATAATGTTGCCGGCATTGCGGATGGTGAAAAGGTCACCCGGCTCGGAGTCTGTGATCATGTTCGGGACGACGCGGGAATCGGAACAGGTGATAAACAGAGCGCGAGGAAACTGTTTCGCGATGAGTTTGTCGAAGAAGTCTTTTCGTTTGGGGTAAATTTCTTTTTCGAAGCGGACTACGCCCCGGGTTAATTCTTTCATGCTGTGATTCCCTTCAGCTGCGGATGTTAGACTAATGAATTGCCAGGCTTTGGGCTCCGTGCAACGGTCGGCTGCAAACCCCGCCAGGTCCGGAAGGAAGCAACGGTAGTGGTTTAGCCCGTGTGCCGCGGATCACCCAGGGTCTGGCTATCATTTTCTTTACCCTACTGATTCTATGTCCTATCAGGTCATTGCCCGCAAATATCGACCTCGCGATTTTGATGAACTGATTGGGCAAGAACATGTAAAGCACACCCTCGATAATGCCATCACGCAAAAGAGGATCGCGCATGGCTACATTTTTGCGGGGCAGCGTGGAACGGGCAAGACGACGGTGGCGCGAATCATGGCGCGATGTTTGAATTGCGTCGAGGGGCCTACGGCGAATCCATGCGGGAAGTGTGCGTCGTGTCTTGAAGTGCTTCAAGGCAATGCGATCGATGTGATCGAGATTGACGCGGCGTCCAATCGCGGCATCAACGAGATGCGCGAGTTGCGCGAGAATGTGCGGTTTCGGCCTTCGCGTGATCGCTACAAAGTATTCATCATTGACGAGGCGCACCAGATCACGACGGAAGCGTTTAACGCCCTGCTGAAGACGCTTGAGGAACCGCCGGAATGGGCGGTGTTTATCCTGTGCACGACGGAGACCCACAAGATCCCGGTGACGATTGCTTCGCGGTGCCAGCAGTTTAGCTTCCGGTCGGTTGAGTTTGCCGAGTTGATGGAGCGGATGAAGTTCATCTGCAAAGAAGAAGGTATTACGGCGGATGAGGATGCGCTGGCGGTATTGGCGCAAACGGGCGAGGGGAGCGTTAGAGATTCTCTGTCGGCGCTTGACCAGGCGATCGCCTGTTGCGGCTCAACGCTGCATGCCAAGGAAGTGCGGCAGTTGTTGGGCATCTTCGGGATGGATGCGCTGGGGGATGTCGCGATCGCGCTCGAAAAGCAGGATTCCGCACGGATGCTTGAGATCGTGATGGAACTTGAGCGGAGCGGGCAAAGCTTGCAGCATTTTTGCAGGGAATTGGCGCGGTACTTCCGGAATCTGCTGGTGGCGAAGGTTACGGGTGGAAATACCCGGTTGATTGCGGCTTCGCCGGCCGAGATCCAGCGGTTGGCGGCGACGGCGGAAAAATTCAGCGAACTCGACCTGACGCGGTACCTGCAGTTGACGCTCGATTTGTTCGGAGCTTTGCAGCATTCGCTGCAGCCGCGGTTGCACATGGAATTGGGATTGATCCGCATGGTGCAGGCGGGTAAGTTGACGGCGATTGAGGAAGTGCTGGCGAGCCTGCCGCAATCGAAGCCGGTGGCGCTGAGTGCTTCGGCGAGTGCGCCGAGGGAGCGGCTGAATTTGCGGGTGGCGGCGCCGGTGCCGGTTCCTGAGCCAGCTGCTGAGCCAGTCGTTGCTCCGGTGGTGGAGAAGGCGAAAGTTGAAGTCGCTCCCGATTCGCCGCTCAAGGAGCGCTTGCTCGCTTATCTGACTGAGCAGAAGAAAAAGTTCTCTGCCGACGCGGTGCAGAATGCGCGACTTGAAGAAACAGGGACTGGCGTGAAGTTCTCCGCTCCGCGCGAGTTTGTGCGGCCATTGCAATCGCGAGATATTGCAGCTGCGCTGCAGGCCGTGACAGGGCGGCTGGTGCGGATTGAAGTGGTGCAGGACGATACGGTGGTGGAGGCGAAGGCCGCCGCCCCGAAACCAGCCGAGGATGATGAAGCGACGCGCGAGAGAGCGCTTGCGAATCCGCAAGTGCAACGGTATCGGGAGATCTTTAAGGATTCCACGGTGCGCGGCGTGAGAGACTTGTCAGATCAGGAATAACCATGAAATTACCCGGAAACATGCAAGCCATGATGAAGCAGGCGCAGGCCATGCAGGAGCGTCTGCAGCAGGATATTGCCGCGATTCGCGTTGAAGCCGGAGCGGGCGGCGGCATGGTGAATGTGAAGATGGACGGACAGAAGCGGGTGCTTGAAGTGAAGATCGACGCTGAGGTGGCTGGTGACGTCGAAATGCTGCAGGACCTGGTGATGGCTGCGTTCAACGAGGCCGCCAAGAAGGTGGACGACGAGACGTCGAAGAAGACGAGTTCCATGCTTGGGGGCATGGGCTTGCCGCCTGGCATGTTCTAATGCCGGACTTCGCCGAACCACTGGAGCGGCTGATCGCCGAGTTTCGCCGGTTGCCCGGGATCGGGCAGAAGTCGGCGCAACGATTGGCGTTTCATGTGATGCGATCGCCGCGGGAGAATGCGCTGCGCCTGAGTCAGGCATTGATCGACGTCAAGGACAATCTGACTCTGTGCAAGGTCTGCAATAACATCAGCTCTTCGGAGTTATGTGTGTTCTGTTCGGATCCGCGACGGAATCAGAAGACGATCTGCGTTGTTGAGGATCCGCACAACATTATTCCGATCGAGACGACTCGGTCCTTTGATGGGCTGTATCACGTGCTGCATGGGGCGATCTCGCCGCTGCGTGGAGTGGGGCCGGAGCAGTTGAAGATCAAGAGCTTGCTCGAGCGGTTGTCGGATGCGGGTATTGAAGAGATCATTCTGGCGACGAATCCGACAGTGGAAGGCGAGGCGACGGCTGCCTATCTGAGCCGGTTGTTGAAGCCTCTGGGGCTGAGGGTGACGCGGATCGCGATGGGGATTCCGGTGGGGTCTGATCTGGACTTCGCCGATGAGGTGACGATGCTCAAGAGCCTTGAGAACCGGCGGGAGGTTTAGCGCAATGGCAGCACTGGACTTTAATGCAGACAGCTATTCTCTGAGTGAACTATTGGGAAATGGCCGCCGTCTGTTTGTTCCGCGATTCCAGCGGAGCTACACGTGGACCGATGAAAATTGGGAAGAGCTTTGGATGGACTTGCAGCCACTTCGAGAACATGATTCAGCAGTGCATTTTATGGGGTCGGTTGTGTTTCGTCCAGCGGACACACGTAGCTTTGAATTGATCGACGGGCAGCAACGCATAACTTCCTGCCTTCTGCTGATTCTTGCTGCTGTCGAGCATTTGAAGGCAATGGAAATGGATGGGCGGGATTTGCAAGGTACCCAAAGAGCGGAACTATTGCACAGCGCGTTGGTTTCATTCATCAGCCCAGGGGCTCTCACCCGCAATAGCAAGTTGACCTTAAACAAGGTGAACGACAGCTTTTTCCAAACTCACCTAATCAACTTTCGAGCCCCAGCCAACCTCAGGAAGGAACCGAAGAGCAACCGTTTAATTTGGGAAGCCTTTCAATTTTTTCTAAAAAAGATCGAACAAGATGTGCGGTTGAACAGCGATGGTGCGGCTCTTGCAACATTTATAGATGAGGTTGTTGCTAGAAAACTAGTCTTTATCGGGATTGAAGTCGCGGATCATTTGAGCGCCTTCCGGGTGTTTGAGACTTTGAACGCTCGCGGAGTGCGTCTAAGTCCTGCCGATCTAATCAAGAATTGGTTGTTCTCTCAGTTTCAAGCAGATTCAGACCAATCCTATGCGGAAGCGGTTTGGGACAGAATTCTCGCTGCAGTTTCCGCGGAGCACTTCACTCCGTTCCTTCGGCATTACTTCTGCATGTTCAAGCCTCAGGTGCGAGCTCAGGATCTTTTTACTCTCGTTCGAACAAAGTCACCGTCGCCAGCAGACGCACTTTCCTTCTTGAACGAGATCGAAATTGAGGCTGGCAGGTATGCTGCTTTGGCCGATCCCGAGCATGAGCTTTGGGCTACAAATCCCGAAGCAAGAAGGCTGATCACGGCGCTCAGGTTATTTGGTGCGTCGCAGATCTTTCCGTTGCTTCTATCGGCGATTCCAAAGTTATCGCCTAGAGAGTTGACTCGGCTATTGCGACTCGCTGTGAATCAAACTTTTCGATACAACGTTGTCGGAAGGTTGAGCACACATGTCGTGGAGCCCGTGTTTAACCGCGCGGCCATTGAAGTGCGCGAGGGCCGACTTCTGAGCGCGGGAGCGATTGCAGCAGCGATCCAAAGCGTTTACCCAGTCGACGAGGTGTTCTTCGCCAACTTCGAGACTTTGGAGCTTGAATTCGCTCAAAAGAGGAGATTGATCGGATACATCCTGTTGGCTATCGAAGACCGGATTAGCGGCCAAACCAACGATCAAAATGCATCAGATTGGTCAATTGAGCACGTCGAACCACAGAGTTCAGATGTGGATTGGATGTCCAGACTTGGCAACTTGATCCCGCTAGAAGCTTCGCTGAACCGGCGTGGGGCAAATATCCACTTTGATAAGAAGCGACATCTTTATCAAGAAAGCCGCTTCGAGCTTCCAAAGTTGGTTGCACAGTATCCAGATTGGAATTTTGAACGGATGAAGCACTTTCAGAGCCAACTCGCTAAGCATGCTGTAGCTATCTGGCGGGATGACTTTGAGAGCTTAACCTAAGACCAGCAGGGGTTTGGCTTCGCGCATGCCGCGATCACTCACTGAGCCGAGTTCAACTTCGATACGTTGCTTGGCCGGTGTGGGCTGGGCCAGTTCCACGCGGATGTAGTTGGTGGTGAGGGCGATGCCGAGGTCACTGATGGTGACGGCGGGGAAGCGCTTGCCGATCTGACGGCGGCGAAATTCCTGATTCTTGCGGGCACTGATCGTTTGCAGAATGCGATTGCGTTCGCGGCGGACTTCCATCGGGACGGGTGTGGCCATATCGACGGCCTTCGTGCCAGGACGCTCGGAATAAGTAAATACGTGCAGATAGCTAAACGGCAAAGACTCGATGAAGTCGACGCTTTGCTGGAATTCTGCTTCGGTCTCGCCTGGGAAGCCAACCATCACATCCGCACCAATCGCAGCATCGGGCATCAGCGAATGAGCGCGGCGAATGCGGTCTTCATAGTGACGGGGGCGGTACTTGCGATGCATCCTTCGCAGCACCGTGTCGCTGCCGCTTTGCAGGGGTGCATGGACGTGCTGGGCGATCCGCGGTGAAGTGGCCATGAGGTCGAGCAGACCGTCTGAGAAATCCATGGGCTCGATGCTGGACAGGCGGATCAGGCCGATCGAAGTCTCTTCGATCATGCGGCGAAGCAGATCTGGCAGTTGGCGGCCGGAACCCCATTCGCGGCCCCAGCGGCCGAGATTGATCCCAGTGAGTACGATTTCCGGGTAGCCTGCCTGCGCCAGACGTTCTGTCTCTGCGAGCACCCAATCCTGCTGGGCAGAACGGGACTTGCCGCGGACGCTTGGGATGATGCAAAACGAACAGCGATTGTTGCAGCCGTCCTGGATCTTGAGGTTCGGGCGGGAACGGTCCCCGGCCGGGCCTTCTACCGGAGCGGTGAAGAATTCATTTTGGGCAAAGATGTCGCCGACGTGGATTTCGGCATGATAAGGCGCGGGATTCTCGGTAACGATATCGCCGATGGCGCCTTTATGGGAATTGCCGACGACCCAACTGACACCGTCGAAAGCCGCGATTTCTTCAGAAGACCGTTGCGCGTAACAACCAGTGACGAGGATTTTCGCGTCCGGGTTTTCGCGCTGGACCCGGCGGATGAGTTGCCGGACGTCCTGATCGGCCGAGGCCGTGACCGTGCAGGTGTTGAGAACAACAAGATTCGCGTCGCGGGCTTCGGCAGTCGGGGCGAGGCCCTTGGCGGTGAGGCTGGCCTCGAGGGCAGCCCCGTCCGCCTGGGAAGCGCGGCAACCGAAGTTCTGGACATGAAAAGTATTCATGCTACCTCTAATTTAACAAGTGGCCTACTGAAGGAGGGGGTAAGACGGGACGATTACAGAAAAGATGTCGGCCCGTGTTCTGTCTCAAAACGAAATCGATAATATGTTCCAGCAGACGAGCGCGAATGCTCGTCGATCGGAACTGGCGCGAAGGGCGCAGCCATATAACTTCCGTCGCCCGGATCGTATCGCCAAGGATCAGCTGCGTTCGATCTATAAAATCGCGGAGCGGGAGACGCGCTCTCTAGCCAGTAGCTTATCGGCCTATCTGCGCGCCTATGTAGTGGTTAATCTCGTCAGCGTGGAACAGCTTTCGTTCACGGAGTTCCAGCAGGTGTTGCCGTCGCCGACCGTCGTGGCCACCATCGACGCTCAGCCTTTCGATAGCAACTGCCTGCTCGAACTGAATCCGACGATGATCTTCCCGATGCTGGAGATGTTGTTGGGCGGGTCTGTTTCGGCTTTGACCAAGGTGGAGCGGGAAGTTACCGAAATCGAGCAGTCGATTCTCGAAAGCATTTTCAAGGTGATGCTGCGCGACTTGAAAGAAGCCTGGAAGGGAATCGCCGCGATCGACTTTCATATCAATGGCTATGAGACTGAGTCGCAGTTGATGCAGATCCTCGCGCCAAATGAAGCGATTGTTGCTGTATCAATTGAAATCCGCATTGGGGAAGTGAGCGGCATGATGAATATCGGGATCCCCTCGATCATCATCAAAATGCTGAGCCACAAGTTTACGGATCAATGGACGATTCGCAAGACGGAAAGCACCGAGGAGGACACGCGGCGTGTGTTTTCCCGGGTTCGAAATTCCAAGGTGGAGATGGACGTCAGGCTGCGCGGGTCGAATTTGCTGCTCAAGGATTTGCTGAATCTGAAGGTGGGCGATGTGCTGAGCTTCGATTATCCGGCCAACAAGCCGGTGTCGGTGGAGTTAAACGGAAAGCTGAAGCATCGTTGTAACGTCGTGGTTTCGAATAAGAAACGGGCAGCGAAAATGCTGGATCCCGTAGATC
Source organism: Acidobacteriota bacterium (assembly GCA_016870995.1). Classification (GTDB taxonomy): domain Bacteria; phylum Acidobacteriota; class Terriglobia; order Bryobacterales; family Bryobacteraceae; genus Bryobacter. The sequence continues at coordinate 15,195 of VFZU01000020.1, read as the reverse complement.
CAGCGGCTTAGCGCACGGACTGCGTTAAGCCATAAAGCAGGAGCAGTGACCGGAGGGACCAGGCGATCGTGCGAATCCAATTGCTACTAACGAGCTGATGGATCGCCGAGATTGAGTAGCCCTGGCCGAGTTGTCCGTGCAAAGGCATCTGAACCAACACAGTCGAAAGCCAGACTACGCCCGTTAGGGCTGAAGTGATCCAGAAAAGACGGTTGGTCGGCGCCGCCGCCAGGATGGCGATGCTCACGGCGAGCTCAGCGAGCATCACGGGTGCGACCACATAAGATGTTCGCGCTTGATGACGCTGCTCATACGGCTGGAACCCCTCTGCGGGGATTTGAGCGAATAAGGGGTAGTGGACGATCTGAACGAACCAGATCAGGCCTGTCATATATAGTGAAGTCGCGAGGTTGATCCAAAGCAGGCGATCAGCCGACATGGGCGGCGACCGCCATTCCAGCATGGCGACCATTGACGAGTGCTGCCTGGATGCTTGGCATAAATCGATGGTCACCGCAGACGAATACTCCGTTGTCGAGGTGGACGGGCTGCTCCGCTACAGTTGCGGGCTGTGTGACTGGGTGGGCGTTGTGAACCCGGTAAGTGCGCAAATGACGCCATTGAGACGTGTCTGCGTCGAGCCAACTTCCGAGTTGGGTACGTACCTGGGCTTCAATCGCAACATCTGGTTCCGCTGGGTCGCCGAGCACCGTGGCGCTGAGCAGGTGTTGGCCAGCCGGCGCATAGCTGGGGCAAACGAGGCTGGGCAGACAAGCATTTTGGATCGGCAAGTCGAGATTTCCGTTCAAAATGATAATGGGGTCGTTGACGGGAGGCTTGCCGTTGATGGCAAAGTAAAGCGTCATGGAATGACGCCCACCGACTGGCTTGATCTGATTAGGGAGAAGATGGTGCGCAGTGGTGCCGTCGGTGGCGACTACGACTGCGGTGGCATCGAGATGAACACCGTCGTTCAAGGTGACTCCGTTGCTTGAGACTGCGGCCACGCTTGTGTTGTATCGGATTGCTGATTGATCGATGCGGGAGGCCAACTGCGTCGGGATTGCGCCCATACCTTTTGCGGGCAAAACCGTGTCGCCGGAAGCCATCATGCGAAAGACGTATTCAAGCATTCGAGAGCTGACGTCGAGCTTCGCATCGAGCATGATCCCGCCGAAGAATGGGCGGAAGAAACGATCGATCATGTTGCGGGAGAACCCATAACGCTCGAGGGCTTTGAGGCTGGATGTCTCTTGCTTGCGAAACAGGTCTTCCGGTCGGCCAGCAAGGGAAGCGGCACGCAGCCTGGCGACGAGAAGCTTGTCGGTCATGCTACCGACCGGGCTGAGGATTTGAGAAAGTGCGGCGAAGGGTTCGCGCCAAGGGTCCATTACACGATGGAACTTGGCGTCGAGCCGCACCATGGCACCCGGAGAGAATCGACCAAACTGAAGGGCTTTTTGATCAAGTAGCCGCTGACCTTCGGGGTAGGCGGTGAGGTAAACCTGGAAGCCTCGATCCAGCTGGAAGCCGTCAAGGGTGTCGGTTTTAACGCGACCGCCGGGAGAATCGGAGGCCTCGAGGATCAGAAACGGAATTCCATTCGCCTGAAGCTCGATGGCGCAAGCCAAGCCAGAAAGGCCAGCTCCAACAATGATTACCGGGTGCGGTCTCATAGCGGCCAGCCGCTAAACCTGGGGTTGGGAATCGTTTAGCTCGCTGACAAGAGCAATGTAATCCGGTCGGTCCGCGGCACTTTGGTGGCGATAAGACTTGAGTACTTCACCGTGGAAGACAAGAAAAACGCCCGGCATTTGCGTGACATCGCCGTCGGGGCCCCCGACTCCATGCTTGCCAATAAAGCCAGCTTTAAAGCCTCGTAGCCAAACCTTGGGGCCGAACAACTGGGCCAGCGCACCCTTTTCGAGCCCGAAGGCACGGTAGAGAGATAACTTGGGGTCCCAGACGCGGGGCACGTCGCCCAAAGAGTATTTCGCAAGAACCGATTCTGCTGTTTCTTCACGACCCATGTGGACCAAAACGATTTGTGTTCCGGTTGCCTCGATGTTCTTTCGGTTCGCGTTGAGGTCCGCGAGCGCTTCGCGACAGAAGGTGCAGCCGACGTGACGCAAGAAAACGAGAAGGACAGGACGGAGCTTGGAGTGTTCCAGGATGCTGATGCCGAACTGAGACTTGGCGCGCATGGCCCAGCCCTGGATGTCAGGGGAATAGACGCGTTGATTCTCTTCGGCTGTTTTTGCCGCAGCAACCAAGATCATGCCAAACGGCACCCACCAGATGAGGTCGTTGGTGACGTTGATCCAGGTGAAGCTAAGAGGGAATCGACCTTCCCAAAGAGCCTTCACCATTCCAAGAGGACCCAGCACTTTGCCCATGAAGCCCACGAGGACGATGGGCCAGTGGCGGAGCGGGTCGCTCGAAGCAATCCAGTAGCCGACTCCGTAAACGCCAACGATCATGCCGATGCACTGCCAAAGTTCAGGGTAGTTAGGTTGCGCCATGCCAGCCCAGTCAAAGAAAAGACCGGGAGCAAACACAACCAGGGCACCCCACACAATGTTGTAAAAACCAGCGGCGGCGAGAACCAACTTCATCCATGACGGAAACGACTGCGATTGCATAAAAAAAAGCTTGTTTACCTCTTGGCTTAATGATGCGCAGTTTTATAGGAAGATCTGCGATTTTCAATCATTTACCATTGCTTGGACATCCATTCAGTTTAGGTAATGGACCTGCAGTATAGTTCCGATGGAATTCACGTTCGGGAGCTGGATTTGTGGCTGGATCCACAGATTTCCAAGCCCACGGCATGGATTTCGCATGCGCACAGCGATCACGCGCGAGGATATTCAAAAACCTTAATTGGAACGCCAGCGACTTTGGAGCTGTATCGGATGCGCTGGCCGGAAGACTCTGACCAACCGCAGCGGTTGATTGCACTGGAATATGAGCAGTCTTTGGACTGGCACGGAGCAAAACTCACCTGCTATCCGGCTGGGCACATCCTTGGCGCGGCGCAACTTCTGGTGGAGTTTGGTGGACAGAGGCTGGTTTACACCGGTGACATCAAGCTGAAGGCTCCTTTATGCGGAGCGGCGACGGAGATCGTACCCTGCGATCGGTTGATCCTTGAGAGCACCTTTGGATTGCCGATTTATCACTTCTTGAGTCGGGACGAGGCGAGGGACGAAATAGTCAACTTTGCCCGGGAGTGTCTAGAGGAAGGCGCGACGCCGGCGTTTCTGGGTTATCCGCTAGGACGGGGGCAGGAGGTGGCCTACGCATTGGGGCAGGCTGGGATTCCGCTAGCGGTGCACGGGGCGATTGCGAAGTTTTTGCCTGACTATGAGCGGGCCGGATACTCAGTGCCTGGTTGGGAGCCTTTGGACTCAAAGCAGGTGCAAGGAAAGGCCGTGGTGGTGGTGCCTGGGATGCGGCGACTGCTGGAAGCCACGGGAAAGGACATTCGAATTGCCTACGTCTCGGGTTGGGCTCGGCTCGACAATGCCCGGTTGCGTGCGGGGGCGGAGAAGCTAATCCCGTATAGTGATCACTGCAGCTATGCCGAGCTCATCGAAATGGTGAGCGCAACCGGGGCTCGGCACGTGGATGTGATTCATGGATACACGGAGGCCTTTGCGGGGATTCTGCGCGAGCGCGGCATTCATGCGGAAGCCCCCGCGTATGCACGCAGCCGGGCCAGCGAAGAAGAAGGGGTGGCGCAAGAATGAGCGCGACCTTTGACCACCTGGCCGAAGTGCTGGACCGGATTGCGAACACCTCGAGCCGCAACCGAAAGCTTGGAGTGCTCGCGGATTGGCTCAGCGCGCTTCCGGATGCTGATCTCGAGAGAGGTGCGAGATTCTTGTGCGGAGAACCGGTGGCGGGTACGGGAGATCGCAAGTTGAGCATTGGCCACTCGATATTGCGCGAGGCGGCGGTTGCGGCAACGGGCTTTCCGATCGAACTGTTCCGGTTGTGTCATCGGGAGGTCGGTGACACGAGCGAGACGATTGCGCTGTTGATGGAAGGCAAGTCGGCTGGAGAGTCGCTGAGCCTGGCGGAGGCCGAGCAGGCGTACTTGCGTCTGTTTGCCGAGCGAAAGACAGCTTTGAAGGTGGAACTGCTGCAGGGGATGCTCGAGCGGATGCGGCCGAAAACAACGAAGTACTTCCTGAAGGTGATCACCGGAAACTTCCGGATCGGAATGCAGCAGAAGCTGGTTGAGGATGCATTGGCGCGGGCCACGGGAGCGAAGCTTGCAGAGGTGCGCGATGCAGCAAATCGGACCGGGGATCTGGCGCAGGTGGCGCGGGCGGCTCGGGCTGGGACGCTGGCCGCCCTTGAGATGAAGCTATTTCATCCGCTGGAATTCATGCTGGCGCGGCCGCTCGATGATGTCGAAGATTTAGTTGAGCCTGAAAGCTGGTGGGTGGAAGACAAGTACGACGGCATTCGCAGCCAGGTGCATACCGATGGTGGAAAGGTGAGAATTTTCACGCGCGGCATGGAAGATACGACGGCTGCGTTTCCCGATGTGGTTGAGGCGTTGGTAGGTTTGCCGGGCAGCGCTGTGGTGGATGGAGAACTGTTGGCCTGGCGAGAGGGGCGGGCGCTGAACTTCACGGTGTTGCAGCAAAGACTGGCGCGAAAGAAAGTGGACGCATCGTTGATTGACAAAGTGCCAGTTGTGTTTGTGGCGTATGACCTGTTGTATCGGGATGGCGCATTGTTGCTCGATGCTGCGATCGAGACACGCCGGCAGAAGCTGGAGAGTTTGTTCGAGGGGGTTGGGTTGCCGTTGATGGTGTCGCGGCAGTGGCGGTTGAGTTCACGCGAAGCGTTGGAGGATACCTTTACCGGGGCACGGATACGCGGCAATGAGGGGTTGTTGCTGAAGAAGACCGGGAGTTTGTATGAATCGGCCAAACGGAGTGCCGAGTGGTTGAAGGTGAAGCGACCGTATGGGACTCTTGATGTGGTCGTGACGGCTGCGGAGCAAGGCAGCGGGCGGCGCGCCACTTTGTTGAGCGACTATACATTTGCCGTGAAGGATGGCGAACGGTTCTTGAATGTTGGAAAGGCCTACTCGGGACTGACAGACGATGAGATTCGCGAGTTGACTCGGCTGTTGCGATCGATCAGCAAAGAGAGGTTTGGCAGAGTAACGCTGGTGGAGCCCAAGGTGGTGCTCGAAGTGGCTTTTGATGGCGTGCAGAAAAGCCCGCGCCACAAATGTGGGTATGCGCTTCGGTTTCCGAGAATCGTGCGCTGGCGCAAGGACAAAGAGGCAAGTGAGATTGACGGGCTCGAACGAGTGAGGGAGTTGTATGAACGCTCGCTTGCGTAAGAAGTTGCATCCAGCGCTGGCAGAGTGGTTCTTTGGGAGATTCCCTGGATTCAGTGAAATCCAACGCGAAGCCCTGCCGCATACGTTGGCTGGCGAGAACACCTTGATCCTGGCACCGACTGGGAGTGGCAAGACGCTGGCAGCGTTTTTGAGCGCTTTGTCGACCTTGGGCAAACTGGCGGCAAAGGGAAAGCTGAAGGATGCGACCCATGTGGTGTATGTGTCGCCGCTGCGAAGTTTGAATCGCGATATCGAGCGAAACTTGAAGGGGCCGCTTGAAGCATTGAATGCAAGCTTGCCGGAAGCGCGGCGGATTCGTCTGGATACACGCACGGGCGATACATCGCTTGAGGCGCGCCAACAGATGTCACGCAAGAAGCCGCATCTGCTGTTGACGACTCCAGAGAGCTTGTCGAGCTTGTTGAGCCAGTCACCTTGGCGGGATGGGTTTGCGCCGCTGGCGGTGATTGTGGATGAGATTCATGGCTTCTGCGAGTCAAAGCGGGGGAGCTTGCTTTCGATCACACTGGAGCGGTTGGCTCAGCGGGGATCAGGCAGGATGCAGCGGATCGGACTGAGCGCCACGGCCTCGCCGGTTGAAGCTGTGGCGAGTTTGCTTGCTGGAAGCCAGCCGTGCATAGTAGCCGAGGCGAGTACGAGCAAGGTGCATCGGCTTGAGATCGCGCAGCTTGCCGATGATACGCATCTGCCAGCGGCGGGGTTCAATCCTTACCGCGTGGCTCATGCAGTGGCGGAATTGGTGGGGAAGGCGCAGTGCTCGCTCGTGTTTACGCAAACGCGAAGTGCGGCCGAGCGATTGGGGCTGGCTTTAAAGGTTTTGTTGCCAGAACTGGATGAATTGATCGAAGTGCATCATGCTTCGCTTGATCGCGACAAGCGGTTGTGGGTGGAAGATCAGCTAGCAGAAGGGAAGTTGAAAGCTGTTGTCTGTTCGTCGAGCTTGGAGATGGGGGTGGACTTCTCTGGAGTGGATCAGGTTCTGCTGATTGGTGCGCCACGGGGCGTGAGCCGGGCGATGCAACGCTTGGGTAGAGGGGGGCATCGAATCGGCGGTATTGCGAGCGGTTCACTGGTGCCGTTGAGCCTGCCTGATTTGCTGGAGTGCATTGCGATTCGAACAGCAGTCAAGGCAGGGCGGCTCGACCGTTTGCGAGCTCCACGGGCACCTCTGGATGTGTTGGCTCAGGCTCTGCTGGGGCTGGCGGTGGAAGGGGAGCAGGAGATCGAAAAGGTCTTTGAGCTGATTCGTCGAGCGGGACCCTACAGCGATTTGCTGCGAGAGGATTTTGACGGTGTTTTGGTGTATCTCGCCGGTGGTGGGAAAGTGTTGGGAGGCAGCGCGGAATACGGCAAGATTCGATTGAGCGGGACGAAGTTTTCAGTGGCGTCGAAGAAGGTGGCCCGGGCTTACTACCAGAACATTGGAACTATCAGCGATGATTACTCGGTACGCGTGGTGACGCGGAATCAGCATCGATTGGGAGACGTGGAGGAGAGCTTTCTCACCGGGTTACAGCCGGGAGAAGCTTTTGTGATTGCTGGCAAGAGTGTGGTGGTGAAGCGCTTTCACGCAAATGTCGCTGTGGTGGAGCCAGCTAAGGGGGAGCGTGTGCGGACACCGCGTTGGATGGGTGGCAAGATGAGCCTGACGGCGAGGCTGGCAGAAGAAGAGCTGGTGCTGCGACGCAGTTTGCGGCGGGCTTTTGAGATTGGCGGGGCCAAGGGTTGTGTGGAGGTGTTGCGAAAGGATTGGGACGTCGATTCTGCAACGGCGGAAAGAGTGAGCGCATTTGTTGAGATGCAGCATCGAGCGGCTTCAATTCCAGTAGATGAGCCCGTGCTGGTGGAAAGGATTCCAAGCCAGCGGTCCCTCTTGTATCTGTTTCATCTGGTGGCAGGGCGTGGCGTGAATCGCTCGATGATTTGGACTTTAAGCCATCGGCTGGGCGAAGAGTTTGGCTCGATGGCGGGGAACTTTGATGACCACAACTTCCTGTTGAGCTTTGGCGCAAAACGCGCGCCCGATCCTGGACGTCTGCGAGAAGCGTTTTCGCCGTACCGCTTTGAAGAAGATCTGGAGGCGGCGCTTGAGAAGACGGAGTTGTTGGGTTCGAAATTCCGGCCGATCTGCGAGACCGGGCAGCTGCTTGCGCGGCGCAATGTCGGCGTGCCGGGGTCACAGAAACGTTCTGCAAGTTGGAATGGCCGTTTGTTGTTTGAGACGTTTCGAAGGTATGAGCCTGGGCATCCGCTATTGAGAGAAGCCGTGCGGGAAGTGTTGGAGGACGATCTGGATGCTTCGGCAGCGGCGCGAGAGGCGGCCCGGATCTATCGCGCACCGTGGGATGTGAGAGACCTGGAGCGCCCGAGCCCGTTCGCGATTCCGCTATTCGCATCGTTTAACCGTGAGACGCTGGTGGCGCAGGATCCCGATAAGGCACTTGATGAGATTGTGTCTTCGCTGTACGACCAATGGAAACCAGATTACGCATAGGGCCAGACCGGATTGCTGATGCCAGCGGTGCGCTGTTTGTGGAAAGCACGCGGACGCTGATGATTGCCGATGCGCATCTCGGCTATGGTTGGGCGCAGCGGCGGCGCGGGCAGATGGGGCCGGTGACGGATGGCGGTATTGCTCAACGCCTGACTGCAGTCGTCGACAAGTATGAGCCGGAAGAACTGGTGTTCCTGGGAGATACGGTTCATGCACCCAAGCCGATGGCGGCGGAGCGCGAGATGATCGAGATGGTGTTGCGGCAGTTGCTTGAAAAGGCTCGTGTGAGCGTGGTGCAGGGCAATCATGATCGCGCGTTCGCGAGGGATTTCGGCGCGTTGCCGATTGCCGTGAGCCCGAGTTGGCGGCATGAGGGATTGCTTGGATTGCATGGGGATCGTTTGCATCTGGAGTTGCCGGAGGCGGACCACTATGTGATCGGGCATGTCCATCCGGCAATTCGCTTGATCGACGATGCGAGTGTGAAGCGTCGGGTGCCGGCGTTTCTCGTGGGAAACAAGCTGACCTTGCTGCCCGCATTTTCGCCGTTTGCCGCAGGGCTTGATGTTTCTCAGATTGCTTTACCTCGGGAGGTAAAGCGCCTGTTGGGCAAGCATGAAGTTTACGTGGTGACCGGCAGGCAGATTGCCCTGATGCCGTCTAGAACCAATCGAAACGCTGAATGATGTCGCGCGTTGGGCCGTCGGCAAGGATGCGGCCTTTGTCGAAGAAGGAAGCTCGGGTTGTGGTGTCGATGGCGAAGCGCGAGTCGTGAGTGATGATGAGCTTGGCCATCGGGAGTTGATTGAGCATGGCAGCGAGTTCGCGGATGCCAGGGGGATCGAGGAAGGTAGTTGGTTCGTCGAGGATTAGCACCTCGGGCGACATGACGAGCACGCCGGCTATGGCGGCGCGGCGCTTCTCCCCGGCGCTGAGGTGAAAAGGATTACGGTTGGCGTAGCTCGCAAGGTGCAGCCTTTCGAGCATTTCCATCGCGCGGGATCTGGCTTGCTCAGCGGGGACGCCTTGATTGAGAAGGCCGAACATGACGTCCTCGAGAACCGTGGGCAAGAAGAGTTGGTTTTCAGAAGACTGAAAAACAAAGCCAACTTTGCGGCGAACCTCTTCGAGCGTTGCCGTAGTGACGCGGATTGTCGCGACTTCGACTTCTCCTTCACCTTGAAGGATGCCGTTGAGATGGAGGGCGAAGGTGGTTTTGCCTGAGCCGTTCGAGCCTAGTAGAGCGGTGCTCTCGCCGGCCTTGAGATCGAAATCGATGCCATTGAGAACGGGTCCCGAATCGGCGTAACGGTAGCGAAGATCGCGGACGCGGATCAAGCAGCCCACCTCAAAGTGGCGATGCCTGCGATGCCGATCGCCAGTGCCACCGTGTCTGCCAAGCGCCATTGCATCGGATAAGCGCGGGGAAGGCTGCCATTGAAACCACGGGCGAGCATGGCGTTGTGAATGCCTGTGGAGCGCTCGAGGCTGCGAACAAAGAGCATGCCCAGACTTGAGGCGGCAATGAGTTTGCTCTGCGCTGCACCGCGGCAGAGGGCAGCGAGCCGCATGCTGTCAGCTTCTTTGCGCAGCACTTCGATGTAGCGGATCACGAATTCACAAACGACGATGAGGAAGCGGGGAGCGCCAAGACGTTCCATGGCGCGGAGAAGCTCCAGTGTAGTGGCGAGCTTCGTCGTAATCAGCACAGCCAGGATTGAAATATAGCTGCGCAGCAGAAAGAACACAGCTTGTGCCGTGTTGCCGCGAAGCAATGCCACAGCTGCGATGGCAAACGAGAAGGGCAGAACGTAAGCAGCCTGGGCGAGGAGTTCGGCCCGAGGGACTGGGCTTAGAAAGAGTAGAACAACTGGCAATGCACACAGGGTGAGCAGGAGCCGATTGGCACCAGGTTGTATCGAGGCGAGCGCGATGAGATAAGAAAGCAGGAGCAAAAGGGCGCAGCGTGGATCGAGCTTCATGGCCTAGTCTTGCTGTCCGCGTGGCACAAATTTCGAAATCAGGAAGCTGATGGCGAAGGCGGCAAGTAGGCCGAGTGCACCGGCGCTCGATTTGCGCAACCACTCGACATTTAGGTTGGCCCATTCGTAGTCAGGCATGAGGGCAGGGAAGGGCGTGGCGCTCGATGAAATCCCAGCCTGAGTTTGAAAGTATTCAAGGACGTCTGGGGCCCCAGAGGCGAAGAAAACGCCGATGAGCATGATGGCGATGCTGGCTGCAAGGATTGCCAGATGCATCGGCTTTCGCGTTTGACCAGAGGCGCGACCTTCGAGCCGCTCGATGGCTTCCCAGGCAGCGAGAGTGATGAAGCCCTCAATGGCTCCGGTGACGATGAACAAACCAAGGCAGAAAACCCAAAGGCCCTGCGTCATGACTCTGCTGGATAAGGAAACCTGAGCCAACGCAAGTACAGCCGAAAGCAGCACAGATAACAAGGCACCCAGAAAGAGGCCCAACCGAGGCTGATTGATTTTGGACAGAGCTCGGAATGGGAGCCAGGCAAGCCAGACACCGAGAATTGCCATGTTGAAGACATTGGCCGCGAGCGCGAGCACTCCTCCGTCCTGGAACATGAGCGCTTGGATGATCAGGATCGCTGTCATCGTGATGCTGGCTGCCCAGGGGCCGATGGTGGCTGCGAGAAGTGCACCGCCTAGCAGGTGGCCACTGGCACCGGGGCCAACTGGAAAGTTGACCATTTGCGCAGCAAATACGAAAGCACCCAGGACACCGAGCAAGGGGATGCGATGCGCCAGGGTGGTTGCTTCCGCTTTTCTGGCCGAGTAGATGACTCCCAGGCTGCTTGCCGCGCCAAAACTAGCCAGAATCGGAGCGGATAAGATACCGTCCGGGATATGCATGAACTAGTTTCAAAGTTACCATGTCAGATCATGCGTGCATTTTGTTTGTCGATGTCGATTGTTGTTGCCTTGCTTGGCGCTGAGACGCTTCCGGAGGATCGCGGAGCGGCTGGATTGCGTCATGCGTTGAAGCAGATGTCGAATAGCACTCGGGTGTTGTATGTGACGGCGCATCCTGACGACGAGGATCCAGCCTTGCTGACTTACCTGAGTCGGGGGCTGGGCGCAAAGGTAACTATGTTGATTCTGAACCGCGGCGAGGGCGGGGCGAACGTGGTGAGTGGGGATTTCTTTGAAGCGCTGGGGGTGTTGCGAACGGCTGAGATGTTGAAGGCTGCGGAATACTATGGCGTCGAAGTTCGCTTTACCCGCGCGGTGGATTACGGATATTCCAAAAACATCGGCGAGGCGTTGCGGCAATGGCAAGAACAGGAGTTGATGAAGGATGTGGTGCGAATCACGCGCGAGGTGAAGCCTCAGATCATCATCAGCAGGTTTAATGAAAGCGAGCGGGACGGTCACGGGCATCATCAGACGGCCGGGCGGATGGCAAAGCGGGCTTTTCGCGAGGCTGGCACAACGGATTGGAAACCTCTGAAGCTGTACACCACGAATTGGCGCGAGGGTGAGCCCGTGACGTTGAAGGTGAATACGGGGCAGTACGATGCAGTCCTGGGGCGGAGCTATGCGCAGATCGGTCGCGATGGCTACCGATGGCATCGCAGCCAGGGGATGGCGGCGAATGTTCCGCGGCCGGGCCCGGTGTGGGCTTATCTCAAGCTGGAGGGCTCGAATGTGGGGGAAGCGGCGAGCGAGAACAGTGTGCTCGATCGAGTGCCGAATGAAGCCGATGATGAAGCGATTCTCGCAGCCGTGCGGGCCTTTGATGCGTTGAAGCCAGAAGCTTGCGCGCCGGCCCTCGCACACGCGTGGCAACGACTGCCCAAGTGGCGACCGCAGATCGAGAAGGCTTTGTCGTTGGCGCTTGGGCTTGAGTTTGAAGCTCTGGTAGAACCGGATCAACCATTGACTGGGCCTTTTGCCATGTTTCGCTCTGTCGAAACGCTGCAGGTGGCACAACCGGGACAGCGGTTTAAGGCGCGAATGGTGTTGCACCAGAGAGGCCAAGAGGCAGTGGGTGGGGTGGCCTATGGAGTGAAGGGGCCGATTGAGATCAGCCAGCCGGATGTGACCGGCGTTTATCCGCTGCGCGTGTTGCCGGAGGCTCGAACGACGGGGGCATTTTGGAGCCGTGCCAGTGTGAGGGATTCCCTGTACCGGCTCGCGGACGATCGCCTGCTGGGGAGGGCTGTGCCGGATTCGGGGATTCGTGCGCTGGCGAGCTTCACGTATCGCGGGGCCAGTTTGACGATGGAGCGTGAGTTTGAAACCAGCAGCGTCGACTCAAGGGCCGGTGCGCAGCGCCAGGCGCTGGCAATTGGGCCGCCGGTGAGTGTTGAGATGGACAGCGGATTCGGTATGGTGCCGTTGGGGATGCGGAACTATGAACTGGGCGTGACGGTGCGCAACCTCACGACTTCAAGGCAGCAGGGCAAGCTGCGATTGAAGCTCCCGGAGGGAATCGAGATGGTCGGCACGGAACCCGTTTTTGACCTTGCGAAAGAAAAAGAAGAAGCTCGATTGCGTGTGTCGCTGCGATTGCCCGCAAAGCTCGAAAGCCGAGACTACCCGATCACGGCGGCCGCCGTGATTAAACAAAACGAAGTTGGGGTGAGTTTTCATCCCGTCGCACAGCCGGGCCTGAAGGTACTGTATACCAGCCAGCCAGCGGTGCATGCGTTGAGAGCTGTTGACGCGAAGGTGGCGCCTGGATTGAGGGTGGGCTATGTGATGGGTAGCGGCGATGAAGTGCCGGAAGGGTTGCGGCAGTTGGGAGTGCCGGTGGAGATGCTCAGTGAAGCTGCGCTGGCCTCGGCAGACTTAACTTCGTATTCGACCATCCTCATCGGCATTCGAGCCTATGCGGCCCGGGAGGATGTCAAGAAACACAATGCGCGGCTGCTCGACTACGTGAGCCGAGGCGGCGTGTTGGTGGTGCAGTATCAGACGCAGGAATACGACAAAAACTATGGACCATTCCCTTACACGCAAGGCCGAGGAGCGGAGGAGACCAGCGAGGAGGATGCTCCGGTGAAAGTGTTGGCGCCCACTGCCGATGTGTTTACGCGACCAAACCGAATTGTGGCAGCAGACTTCGACGGCTGGGTGGAACAGCGAGGATCGAAGTTCTTTGCAACCTGGGCCGAACAATGGAAGCCGTTGGTGGAAATGAACGATCAGGGGCAGGCTCCTCAGAAGGGCGTATGGCTGGAGGCAAGACACGGCAAAGGGTTGTATGTTTATTGCTCGATGGCGTGGTATCGGCAATTGCCTTTTGCAGTGTCTGGAGCAGCGCGTCTTGTGGCAAATCTGGTGAGTCTTGGAGCGGCAGATGCCGAATGGAGAAAGGTGGCGCAATGAGCGGTTGGAATCTTGAGGGGTATCGGGCTGTTGTCACGGGAGGATCGCGTGGCATTGGGCTTGCGATCGTTGAGGAATTGCGGCGGCAGGGTGCGACTGTGTTAAGTGTGTCGCTTGACGATGGTTGCCTGGCTGACGTTGGGACGGAGGCAGGGCGTGAGGCCGTCCTGCGTGCAATCCCGGCGGATTGGGATGCCTTGGACATTCTTGTGAATAATGCGGGGACGAATCTGCGAAAGCCAACGGCGGAATACACGCTTGCTGAATACGAGAAGGTGATCCACACCAATGTTACCAGCATGCATGAACTGTCGCGCCTGTTGTACCCACTGCTCAAAAAGAGCGGGCGAGCCAGCATTGTGAATATAGGCAGTATTGCCGGGATTTTGTCCGTGGGGTCAAGCGCAGCCTATGCGATGACCAAGGCGGCTGCGGCGCATCTTTCGAGATACCTCGCGGTGGAGTGGGCCAAGGACGGGATTCGTGTGAACGCGATCGCGCCGGGGTGGGTGGCGACGCCGCTGACCGAGAAGATCCAGCAGAGCCCGAAGGCAATGGGTGTGATCGCGGAGCGCACGCCGATGGGCCGGATGGGGAAGCCAGAAGAGATTGCGGCCGTGGCTGCGTTCTTGTGTATGCCTGTTGCGAGTTATCTGACGGGGGCCGTAATCCCCGTGGATGGGGCGATGTCAGCCTTCTCGATGGATATGACAGCTGCTTTGCGCGAGGGCTAGAGCCTGGTCGCGAGTGTGGATGCGGTCTTCGAGTTGAGCTGTCTCGAGAGCGGTCAGAATGTCTCGAAACTGTGGGCCGGGAGCGAGGCCAAGCGCGAGAAGATCGTCGCCGTTAAGCAGCGGCTCAGGCCAGAGCTGCTTCTGTGTCCAGGCGGGTAGAGCGGGGAACTCTTTGTCGTGTTTGGCGCGATACAGCGCGAGGTGGTCGCTGAAGTTGCGCTTGCGGACAAAGCGCTTGAGTTCCGCAATCGGGAGATTTGCGATCTCCAGAAACTCGCGCTCGCAATCGAGTAGATCCTGACATTGTTCCGCCTCTTCTCGGGAAAAGCGGAAACGACCGTAAATGCTCCGCGTGTCCGGCATGCCTTCGAGAAGGGCGGCCCAGGCGAGAGGGAGAGAAGCGGGAGTCTGCAGCTCCTGAAGGCGTTCGCCTGCCTTGCGTTCTGGCAGAAGCTGATTGAGCAAGCCGGTTGAGTTGAGGAGTTGCCAGGCGAGGTCGAGATTCGAGCCGGTGAGGATCAGACGCATCTCTTCATGAAGCCTCTCGCCAGCAATGCGGCTTATGTTAGGCGCTTGAGAACGGATGGCGTCAAAGGTGTTCTGCTCAATGGTGTAGCGAAAGCGAACCGCAAAGCGGATCGCTCGGAGTAGCCGAAGGTGATCCTCCTCAAAGCGCGCAGACGGATCGCCAATTGCGCGGAGAATGCCTTCTTTCAGATCGCTGAGCCCCCCGGTGAAGTCGTGGAGTTGATTGCGGACGGGATCGAAATAGAGGGCGTTGATTGTGAAGTCACGGCGGGCCGCATCGAGCGCCGGATCCGTCTCATAGATTACCTGGTCTGGTCGGCGTCCGTCGGTATATGCGGATTCTGAACGGAAAGTTGCGATCTCGACGTTGCCCGGAGCGAGCGCCACGCCAAAGCTGGCACCGACCATTTGTGTGCCGGGAATCAGAGCGAGAACCTGATCTGGAAGTGCCGAGGTAGCGATGTCGTAATCCTTCGGTTCGCGGCCGAGTTGCCGGTCGCGAACACAGCCACCCACCCAATAAGCAAGGTGGCCAGCGGCCTGCAATTCAGCGGCGATACGAAATGCGATGTCTCGGCTCGATTCCAATGCCATCCAATTCAGCCTAGAATAAAAGTTGCGACCTAATTTTTCGGGTTGCAATTTATGTCCAGCCCAGTTCCCTCCGATCCGCTTACCCAAAGT
>VFZU01000019.1 GCA_016870995.1 Acidobacteriota bacterium | reverse complement strand
GAGCGTCTCGGCTACAAAACGCCAACTCAAGCTCGTCGCGATTTTTCTGTTGAATTCAAAATTGCTGCGTGATTCAATGGCAATAATTCACTCCCAACGCGCTGTCCACCACGTCCGGAGCGGAACAACGGCTGCCTTCCATTCACTCTGCGCCAAATAGTAATTGCCTAGAATATAGGAACTCTGATACCCGTTTGGCTCCGCTTCAATCGCCTTCCTGTAAGTGGCAACAGCCTCTTCCTCACGCCCCGCCGCCTGATACGCCTCCGCCACATTCCGCCACACCATTGCGTTCGACGGATCCATCAGCGCTGCCCGATTGAAATTCGCAATTGCCTGTTCGTACTTCCCCTTCTGTTGCTCCACCAATCCCGCACTCACCAGCACATTCAGCGAATCCGGATGAATCCCCGCCGCCTTGGCCGTCATCGCTTCCGCCTTCTCAAGCCACTCCTTCCCATCTCCATTCCGATACTTCTGCACATAGGCCCCAGCCATCGCCGCATACGGCAATGCCGACTTCGCGTCCAGCCGCATTGCTTCTTCCAGCAACGACACCGCCGCATCCACTTGCCTCGGGTCCTGCCGCATCGTCGCAACGCCGGTCGTATACGCCCCATACGCAGCATCCACCACGGTTTCTTGCACTCTCGAAGGCCGTAAATTCAATCCCAGATTTACCGTCCCCAAGAATGCCTTCGCAAGCGTCGCGGTCTCCCCCGCCCCGTAACTACCACTCAAGTTTTTCAAAACTCTCCCGCTCGCCACATCCACCACGCGCGCCTCCACCATCACCTGCCCACCAGCCTCTTTCATCCGCGTCTCCAGTGCGTGCGTCGCCCCCAGCGCACTCCCCGCCTTCTCATAGCCCGTCACCTGATTCTGCGTCGCCTCACCCGGCGCAATCACCACAAAATTCCTTCGCGCCCCCGACAACCGTTCCGCCACGTCCACCGCCACCGGCGATAACCGCTTCTTCAACCCAGCCTCCGCCTCTACAGGCAACACAGCCAACCTCGCCAGCGGCCCCGTCGGTACCGTCATATATTCCCAATACGCGACACCCGCCATCAGCGCCAGCGCCGCTACAGCTCCAACCCACTTCAACCCAGACCGTCTCGGCTCAAGCGCCGCCATCAACTCACCAATACTCGCAAACCGCCTCTCCGGGATCGCCTCCAAACACCGTTTCACCACCGCCCCCCAGGGCTTCGGCAATGCGTCGATCTCACGCTCCCACTGTCCTGGATCTTCAACGTCCAGCAGTGTCGCCGTCCCCACCTCACCCTTTGGCCGCTTCATCGTCCGCATTCGCTTCGGCGTTGAACCCGTCAGCAGTGCGTGCAACAACACACCCATCGCATACACATCCGACGCAACACTGGCTTGCTCGCCAATCAATAGCTCAGGCGCCATGTAATCCGCCGTGCCCCCATGCCGGCTCAGGATACGGCTCCCATCGGGCTCAGCAAACCGCGCCAACCCAAAGTCTGTCAGCACCGCCCGCTTCTCTTTCGTCAACAGAACATTCGCCAGCTTCAGATCCCCATGAATCACCCCTTGCCGGTGCGCTTGCTCAAGCCCCGCGCAAAGCTGCCGCACGATCCCCATCGCAGCG
This sequence comes from Acidobacteriota bacterium, assembly GCA_016870995.1. GTDB lineage: Bacteria > Acidobacteriota > Terriglobia > Bryobacterales > Bryobacteraceae > Bryobacter. Next base: position 59,929 of record VFZU01000019.1, on the reverse strand, counting down.
TCGGGCTTTATTGGCCCCTTCGTCTTCACCTGTTCCGACAGCGTTTCTCCTTCGATGTACTCCATCGAAAGAAACGTCAGTTCCCCACATTTTTACCCTGCTTCCGATGCAAGTCATACACCTTGCAAACATTGAAGTGGCTCACCTCCCGCGCAGTCCTCGCCTCGGGAGGCAAACTCATCTGGTGCCCTGTCTTTGCACACTTTAGCGCAACACGCCGATCAAGCCTCTCGTCGATCGCTTCATAAACCAGCCCCATCCCGCCCATCCCAATCTTCCGCACGATCCGGAATCTACCGCCCACCACCGTCCCCGGCCGGAATCCTTCGACGATCCTCACGCTTCCCGTCTCTGCCTCGACATTGCGCATGCAGGCACACACTTCGCGATACAGACTTAGATTCTCCCCACACTCCCGGCGCAGAAACGCTTCCTGTTCCTACTCGGGCAATGCTGCGGCGGCTTTGGCTAGCCGCAGCACCCGCTGTTCGTACCTTTCGCCGCTAGGTTGCGCTGCCATTACGAATCTCTCAAGTGTATTGGATTCGCCGGCAGCCTCGCGCTACGCCGGCTTCTTCGCTACAGGCGCCGTTTTTGCCGCCGGAGCCTTCTTCACTCCCGGAGCCACCGGCGTCTTCTTCGCTGGCACTTCTCCAGGCCATAACGGCGATCCCAACGGATACCGCGTGATCGTCACCTTCTGCATCACGATCGGATCGTTCGGCCGGTCATTCGGTCCGCGCGGCACTCGTGCCAGCGACCCCGCCAGTTCAATCCCTTCCACCACCTCGCCAAAAATCGTATGGCGTCCATTCAGCCAGGGCGTTGCTTTCTCCGTAATGAAGAATTGCGAAGATCCCGTCCGCGGCCCCGCATTGGCCATCGCGAACAACCCGCCCTTCGTAAACTCGAGCGACGGATGAAACTCATCTACGATCGGATCCGTGCCGCCCGTGCCATCCCCGTTCGGGTCCCCGCCCTGAATCATAAACCCAGGGATCACGCGGTGAAACGTCAGCCCGTTGTACAGCGGCACTGCTAGCTTCTTGCCCGTCTTCGGATTCATCCAGGCCTTCTTCCCCGTCGCCAAATCCACAATGTTCCTTACCGTCACCGGCGATTCTTTCTCGAACAACTTGCCGGCAATCTTCCCCACCGGCTGTCCCATGTGCGTCAGCGCGATCGTCATGTACAAACCATCCGGCCGCGGCGGCGGTGGCGGTTCCACTTCCTTCTTGGCCACGGGCGCTGCCGCCTTCTTGGCCACCGGGGCTGCTGCCTTCTTGGCTGCCGGCGCAGCCGGGGCCGCTGCCGCAGGCGCAGCCTTCTTTACCGGCGCAGGTGTCTGTGCGAGCATCAATAACGAGCAGGCGCCTGTCAGCGCCAGAATCAACGAAGTCTTCATCACCATGCATTATATCGACCGCGCCGCCTCTCTCCTAATCCTCCTCGCCCTCTCCCTTCACGCTCAAACCGCCAAGGTCTCCATCCTTGCCACCACCGACCTCCACGGCAACATCTACCCCTACGACTACTTCAGCCAACAACCCGCCAACCTCGGCCTCGCCAAAATCTCCACTCTCGTCGGCGAAATCCGCAAACAATCCCCCGATGCTCTCCTCATCGATGCCGGCGACACCATCCAGGGCACTCCTCTCGAAGGGGTCTATCAATCCTTCAAACAATCGGGCCGTCTCCCCACCGGCGTCAAAGTCCCCGCTCGCGCTCTCGCCATCGACCCCATGATGCTCGTCATGAATGCCATGCGCTACGACGCCTTGACCGTCGGCAACCATGAGTTCAACTACGGCCTCGAAAATCTCAACGCCGCAAGACGCGTCGCCCGCTTCCCCTGGCTCAGCGCCAACACCGTCTCAAGCGGTCCCAACTCAAAGCCCTTCATCTCCTACCTCGAAAAAACAATTCAAGGCGTTCGTGTTGCCGTCGTTGGCCTCACAACCCCCAACATCCCGAACTGGGAAAAGCCCGAAAACTACAAGGGCTACAGTTGGGAAGACCCGATTGCTTCCCTCAAGCGCCTCTTCGAAATCTGGGGAGCAAACAAACCCGATCTCATCATCGTCGCCGCCCATGGTGGCATCAACAAAACCGACGCCAGTGAAAACTTCGCCTGGCAGGTCGCCCAGGTTCCCGGCGTCCACGCCGTCATCTTCGGCCATAGCCACGGCGAAGTAGAACAGCTCTTCAACGGCGATACCCTCATGGTCCAACCGAAGAACTTCGGCGCCTCCCTCGCCCGTCTCGATTTCGAATTCAACAAAGACCCCGAAGGCAAATGGCTCATGTCCTCCCGCCGCAGCCACCTCATCAAGGCCACCGCTGCCACCGCCCCCGACGAATCCATCCTCGCCCTCGCCAAGCCCTATCACGACGCGGCCGAACAATACCTCTCAAGCCCAATCGTCGAATCCACCGCTGAGCTCAATGCAGCCACAGGCCGCTACGAAGATTCCGCCCTCGTCGACGCCATCCACGAAGTCCAGCTCCACTACACCAAGGCAGACGTCAGCCTCTCCGCCCTCTTCAACACCCGCCTCGTCATTCCCAAAGGCCAGGTCACCGTCCGCGAAGCCGCCGCCCTCTATGTCTTCGAAAACACCCTCTACAAGATCGAAGGCGACGGAGCCATGCTCAAAGCCGCCCTCGAAAACGCCTCACGCTTCTTCGAATCCTGCCAGACCCCGGCCTGCGACACGGGCAGCCTCCTGGCCAAAGGCATGCCCGGCTACAACTTCGACATGGCCGAAGGCGTCACCTACGAGATCAACCTCCTCAAACCCATCGGCCAGCGCATCGAAAACCTCCGCTTCAAGGGCCAACCCCTCCAGCCCAACCAACCCCTCACCATCGCCCTCAACAACTACCGCGCCGCCGGTTCCGCCGGCTACGACATGTTCAAAAACGCTAAGATCCTCTGGCAATCGAGCGACGCCATCCGCGAACTGCTAATCGACTACTACACAAAGAAGAAGTCCTTCCCCACCACCCCCACGAACAACTGGAAGCTCCTCCCCGAATCCGCCCGCGATCGCCTCCTCAGGCAATAGCCAGCCGCGCCCCATCAACTTCTGACTCACAATAGAACGATGCGCCCCTTCCTAGTCGGCATCGCCGGTGCCTCCTGTTCCGGCAAGACCGAACTCGCCCGCGGCCTCGCCCGCTACCTCCGCGACGACGCCCTCCCCTTCGCCCTCGACCACTACTACATCGACCGCTCCCACATCCCAGAACCCGAACGTTCCTCCTTTAACTTCGACCACCCCCAGGCCCTCGACGAAAAACTCCTCATCAAAGACATCGAAAGTCTCAAGCTCGGCCTCGCCATCGAACAGCCCATCTACAGCTTCGTCACCCACTCCCGCCTTCCTGAAACCGAACCCGTCTCGCCCCGCCCCGTCATCATCATCGAAGGTCTCTTCTCTCTCTTCTGGCCTCAACTCCGCGACCTCCTCGACCTCAAAGTCTACGTCGAAACTCCCGACGAAGAGTGCTTCGCCCGCCGCCTCCGTCGCGACGTCATGGAGCGCGGCCGCAGTCCCGAATCCATCGAAGAGCAATACTCGACCACCGTCCGCCCCATGGCCGAAGCCTACGTCCGCCCCACTTCACAATTCGCCGACCTCACCGTCTCCGGTAACGTTCCGCTAGACTCATCGATACGCGCCGTCCTCAACGCCATTGAAACCCGGAGACACCAATGATGACCCCAATTCTGCTCCTCACCCTTCTCGCCCAAGCCCCACCCGAAGGCCTCGGCCGCGGCTGGCTTGGCGAATTCGATCTCGCCTCCCGCCAACTCCTCCAGTTAGCCGAAGCCACCCCCGCCGAACAATTCAAATACAGCCCATCTCCCGGCACTCGCACCACAGCGCAACTCTACATGCACGTCGCCATCGGCAACTACTTTCTTCTCAACCAGGCGGGAGCAAAAACCGGCGGCCCCAACTGGTCCGACAAAATCGAACGCGACACCGAATCGAAGATCTCCTCCAAAGCGGAAGTCATCAAGTGGCTCAGCCAATCCTTCGCCGCGGTCAAAGAAGCCTACCCAACGATTGATGGCAACAAACAGGCCAACTTCCTCGGCAAGCCCGGCCCTGCCAGCAATGTCCTGCTCCGCATCCTCGTCCACAACCACGAGCACATGGGCCAGGCCATCGCCTACGCCCGTTCTTCCGGCGTCAAGCCCCCTTGGTCCGGAAAGTAATCATTTCAGTTCCGCCTGCAGCGCCTTGGCCGCTTCCACTGCCGCCATCGTCGGCGCCTTCCCCATCCGGAACAAGAACTTCGTCACCCCGCCGACACGTTGCATCGCCGGGTCCACAAACACGGTCCGCCCGGTCGGGTCAGTCTTCGTCGCCGCAGCAAAGTTCACCTTCGCCGCCATCGTCACAAACTCTCCTAACCCCTTCTTCAACCGCGGCTCAAACGCATACTCGTTCCAATTCTTCTGCTGTTCCTCCCGAATCAACTTCTCCACTTCAACCGGGTCCGTCGGCCCTCCCTTCCGCATCACCAGAAACACCGCATACGCCTTCTGAAACCCCGCCAAATCCCCATTCGGCAGCGCCAGCAACTTCTTGATTTCCTCAACCACCTTCTCGTGCGGCGGCTCCCCCGCCATCGGCTTCATGCCCTCTTTGATTTGATACTCCAGTCCCCGCAAATCCCCTTGGAGCCCCTGTTTCATGCTGTCCACATAAGGCCGCCGGTAAGCTTCGCCAGCCGCGTTCGCCCAGACTTGCCGCTTCGAATTCACCGTCGCCGGCAAAGCGATCTTGTGATTCACGCCATTGAACTGGTCCTTCACCCGCTTCTCCTCAATCGCCTGAAACTCCGGCGACCGCATCACCGCTTTGGCCATCTCGATCGACGCCTTCACCACCTCCACCTTCGTCCCATCCGGCAACGCCTTATATGCGGCCACCGTATCCCTGGACAAGTAGGGCGTCTGCAAGTTCCCCGAAGATCCCAACATCCCCTGGATCATCGACTGTATCTTGGCCGGCGTCAGCTTCACCTGCTCCGCAGCCGATTGATAGGCGATCACACAACCCACTCCCAGGCAAACACTCAAGGCAACTTGCTTTAGTTTCATGGCAACACGCTCCTGCTAACACAATCGGGATTGCCGCTCGAATGGGCTCATCGAATTCTGAAATTTATTCAGACCAGACAGCGAGCTCATGTCCATTGGGGTCGGTGAAATGAAACCGGCGCCCGCCAGGAAACGAGAACGTCTCCTTCACGATCGCTCCTCCCGCCGCTCGAATCTTGGCCTCGGTTGCCTCAAGCTGCTCGGAATAAAGCACCAACAAAACATTCCCCACTGCAGGAACATCTCCGGCATAGAAACCACCAGCCAATCTCCCATCGTAGAAGCTCGTAGATTCTGCACCGTAGTCTTCAAACTTCCAACCAAAAACACTTCCATAGAACTCCTTGGTTGCCGCCAGATCCTTCGAAGCAAGTTCTACATAATCGATTTGGTGATGTGGTTTCACAGGATTCATGTTCGTAATGATAGCGGCTTGAATTCACCAATCCGTCTCACCTTCGCAACAATTGACTCGATATGAAAAAGTGATTGGATTTTGCGGCCAAGCTGCCCTAGTCTGATGGTGCGGGAATCAAGTCCCCAATCGTCAATATCCTGTCCACTCGCCTGGATCGTTTCCAGCGCCAAGTAGTTTCATCCCGTCTTCGCTCAGGTCCTCGTTAAGCACCGCGCTCTCCGCCATACATCCGAATTCTGTCTGCTAAGGAGCTCTATGCGCTTACTACACTCGACGTGTGTCTGTACTCTTTTGGCCTTCTCCGCAACGGCTCAATTCCCGTCGCTAGGCCCGCCTTCAGATCTGCCCCGTTCCTCAACCATTTTCAACGGTGGTCTCCAGGGGAGACTCCTCACCAACGACAACGTGGATCCGAGTCAACTCCGCGTTGTCATTGTGGATACCTCCCGCCGATCCGTCGTTGGAGAAGCCCTCATCAACCCAATGGGCAATTTCGATTTGAACAGCGTTTCTGGCGGAGTATTCGAACTCCGAATCATCGACCGTGCTGGGGATACCGTCTACGCCACAGGCGTCACCCTCCCCCAGAGCATTCCGCTCAACATCAACCTGCGTTCACGTAATGTGGCCGCAACACGCCGCCCGATGTCCATCGCCCGGCTTCAACATAAGATCCCCAAAAAGGCGAAGCAACAATTCGAGCTCGCCGCGCGACTTCATCAGGAACAGAAGCTCGAAGACGCTGTCGCCGCACTTAAGCAGGCTCTTACCATCGACCCTCAATACTTTGAAGCGGCCAACAATCTCGGCGCGCTTTACGTAAAATCGGGCCGTTACCCGCAGGCATTCGAGATGTTTCATCGCGCCACAACAATCGACGCCTCAGACCCCTTGGCTGAAGCCAACCTCGCCTTTGTTCTTCTCAAAATGCAGCGGTTTCCCGAAGCAGAAGACGCAGCCCGCGCCAGCGTTCGCAGTGACTCACTCTCCGGTCGCGCGCGCTTCCTCCTCGCCTTAAGCCTGCTGGAGCAACACAAGAGCCGCGCAGAGGCGCTGTTTCATCTCACCCGGGCCAAAGACGACTTCGAGCCTGCTTCACAACTTCTGACACAGCTCAAGTCTGCGGAAGGGCCCAAGTAAGGGCCCCTCAAAACAACAGCTTCAAAGCCAGATGCACCTGACGTGGAAAACCATTGTTCGACGTGATGCGCCCAAACAACGTATTCGTCGGCGCCGTATTCGGATTCGCAAAGTTCGTCCGGTTCATTGCATTTAAGAACTCCGCACGGAGCTGCAAACGCCACGCCTCGCGGATCCGGATGTTCCGCAACGCCGACAAATCCCAGGTCTCCTGAAACGGCGCTCGCGCCCCCGTGAACCGTGACGACAACGTCCGCAGGTTCAAGTCCAATTGATTCGCCGGCAACTGGTCGAACACATCCGTGTTAAACCACCGGTTCAACGTCGGATTTCTCACCGGGATACTCGTCACCGATTGAAGCAACAACGCATTGCCAAAGCCCAGCGGCGGACCTGAGTTCCTCTGCCACACAGCCTGCAACTGCCATCCCCCCGCCAGCGCCCGTTCCAGCCGCGGCCGGCCCGCACGCCCAAACGGCACCTCGTAGATACCAGAGAACGACAGCCGGTGCGGACGATCAATATCGGAAATCGCCCGTTCCAACTGCGGATCGTCAGTGTTCAGAAATCCGATCGCCTCGATGTTCTTCGACCAGGTATAGTCAAGCTGGAATTGAAAGCCCGCCGAGAAACGCTTCTCCAGCCGCGCCTGCACGCTGTTGTACCAGCTCTTCCCGATCTGCTGATCCGTAGCCACGCCCGTGAATTGCGGGAACGGCCGCACCAACTGCTGCGCCTGCACGTTCACCGTGTTCAACGCCGTGCCCGGCGCCAGGCCCGCGAACGGATTTCGCACCAGTGCGGTCAGCCGGTCAATGTTCGGCTGATCCCGGCGGCCCGTCGTGCTGAGAAGCCGGTTCGGCACCGGATTCAACCCACGCGACACACCCAGTCCACGCCCTCGATTGCCGACAAAGCTCACATCAATCACAAAGGCTTTCCCCATGTCGCGTTGAAATCCGAAGCTGAAACGCTGCATGAATCCATTCAGAGGCGCTGCATTGAAGTAGCTCACATTGCGACCGATATCGGTGCGAAGCCCGCCAGATGCTCCCGCCGGCGGGATCAAACCCGTCGGGAATGGATTCGTCAAAGAAGCCATGAAAGTCAGGCCGTTGTCATTCGAAGGCACCAGCGCATTCACGATCGAGAAGCCACTCTGGTTCACCGATTGCCGGTCCGACCCCAACGGGATGAAGTACACGCCATACCCACCGCGAAGCACCAGCTTCGAGTCCACGTTGTAAGCAACCCCAAAACGCGGTGCGATGTTATTGCGATCCCCTCTCCACAAAGTCCGTGGCTGCCCATCGGCACCCGCAAACGTCAACCCGCCGCGCACACGAAAATCCGCAGGCGCAATCAACGCCGAAGGACTCTGCGCATAAGCCGCCCGAGCCGCCGCCTCAATCGGATTCGCCACATCAGCCTCGAAGCCACGCACAGACCGGTTAAAGCGCTCCGTCACCGGGCTGTCGTAGTCCCAACGCACACCAAGATTCAACGACAACTTCTTCGTCACACGCCAATCGTCCTGCACATACACACCAGTCGAAGTCGACTGCTCCGCCAGCGAAGCGTTCGTATTCAACTGCCCTCCCGTCGGCAAGCCAAACAAGAAACTCGCCATTCCCTGCCCAATCGGTGCCACCGGCGAGTTGTCCAGCGGACCCCGCGTAAAGGCCTCCCCAAAGTTGTAGCTCGGCACAGTATTGGCGAAGTTGTAGTTGTGCTCGCGATACAAACGGAACTCACCGCCGAAACGAATCGTGTGCGCCCCGGCCAGCTTCGTCCAGTCGTTATTCCAAACATGAAAATTGCTCTTCGCGTCAGAGTAGCCCGCCCCACCAATCGCTGTGTACCCGCTGATGCCCAGAGCCGGAAATTGCCGCCCCTGCGGATCCAGCACGCCGATCAGCGCGGGATTCAACCCAATCGACGCCAGGTCGAATCCTGCCGACAGCGGCACAAACTGTTGCTGAAACAGTGAGAACCCGTAGCGGAAGTTTGTGATCAGCGTCGGGCTGAACGTGTACACATCGTCGAAGCCCGCGCCTTTCATCCGGCGGTAACGATCCGTGCCCGTGGTCGGCATGTCGAACAATTGGCCCGACGTAAACAAATTGAAGGTCTGTGTGTAGCGCCCGAAGACGCGATGTTTCGACGAGAGATTGTGATCCACCTTGCTCGTGTAAGAGCGAAACTCGTTATAGCTCTGCGGCAATCTCTGATAGTTGTTGCGCCCATCATTGGTACCCGGCGAAGTCGGCCCGGGAAAGAACTCAAGCAACCTTTGCGACCCGCGATCCAGCCGCGCACTCGGAATCACATTTCCCGGCAAAGGCATACGTTGAATTCGTCCTCCCGGAGCAGCAGTCGCCGTCACCGGATCATAGATCTGGTAAGCCCCGCCCAGGCGCAACAAACTCGAAAAGTCGCCCCGCCGTTGTGCCGCGTCGGGCACGGTGTAGAAGTTGTTACCACGCTCCACGCCCGGCCTCGTCAGCATCTCCCAACCGAAAATCCAGAAAGTCTTGTTCTTCCCGTTATAGAGTTTCGGGATCACCACAGGCCCCGACAGATTCGCCCCAAAGCGATTCAGAATGTTCCGCGGATTCGCCTGCGCACGCTTGTCATCGGTCACCGGCCCCGTCTGCGGATTGTAAAGAAGCTGGCGCTGAAACAGATCCATCGCCGTCAGCGCTTGATTGTTGTGGAACTCATAGAAGCTGCCATGCAATTGATTCGTCCCGGAGCGCAACGCAACGTTCACACTCCCGCCCGGCGATCGCCCCACGCTCGCATCGTAAGTCGCCGTTTGCACTTTGAACTCCGCCACCATCTCCGCCGGCGGCGCATAACTTGCATTCGTACCCCACATCGACGGCGCTCCATCGATCGAGAACTCCGTATTCCCCGGCCTCACGCCATTCACCGAAATGTTCGACAACACTTCTACCGCCGGTCCAAGACTCGGGTGATTCGGAGCGCCCAGATTGACCACACCCGCTGAAAGCCGCGCCAGCGCGAACGAGTTACCCCCTGGCAGCGGCAGCTCGATCAGACTGCGGCGGTCCACCACGCGCCCCATCGTGGCTGTAGTTGTCTCAATCAGCGCACCCTGCCCCGTCACTGTGACGGACTCAGTCACCTGTCCCACCTCAAGCACAACATCGAGCGTCAACCGTTCCCCAGCTCGAACTGCGAAGGCCTCGCGCGCATAGCGCTTGAATCCTGTCGCTTTGACCTCAATTGAATAAGTACCCGGCGGCAGCAAAGGAAGCTCGTAGGCCCCTTCAGTAGAAGCCTGCGTCTCAAACCGCACTCCCGTATCATCCTTAACGGCCACCACAGCAGCCCCGGGAATCACCGCCCCGGTACCGTCATTCACGCTACCCGAGATGCGGCCCCGGGCGTCTTGGGCATAAGAAACGGAGAAACAGAGAAGAAGCAACAAGGCAAGCGAGCGAGCCATGCGAAGAGCTTATCAAAGGCCTCCAACAAGAAAACTGATAGTCAGCAACTGGCCCCAAAGGCCCATGAGTTCTCGCTTGTAAAGTGAATTCCAGCTTGCCAGACATCGCTCAACGCAACGCTACCCTTTGGGATTACGGCAAATTAGCCGTGCCCCCTTCGCGAGTCGTCTGGGTTTGCACAGCGCCGTTGCCAATCTTGTAGCGGATCACAAGCTGCTTCTGCAAATTGAGCGCCGGATCACACTGCATCGTGTTGATATCCGCGCGCACACTCAGCCGTCCATTCCGCATAGCCCCACGGACAACATCTGTAACGTCCATGTTACGCGCCGTGGTACCCCAGATCGCGTTCTCGATGATCAACTGTCCGCCAATGGGACCAAAGATGCTGCTGCCGCCCTCCGAACCAGGGACAGCCCCGCCCACAGGCGGATCATTATCGTTTGGCAATTGCACCCGGCCATTCTGGCGCACACGGCTTTCATACCGCCGCCCATTCATCTCATACATCACCGTCAGCGTGTTGAGCCCGAGCACGTTGCCCAAGCCGAGTTCCCGCGTCGACACAACCATATCCAGCATGTCTCCATTCACTTTCGCAGCCACAGCGGCGGTCACGTCCTGGTTGTTGCTCCCATTGCCAAACGTCGCGGAGAGAATCCGCAAATTCCCTGGCTGCGGAGGCACAACTCCCACCGTTCCTGCGGTCGGCAACTCAAGAAAAGCCGCCTCCGCCACGGTCACCGTATTGCGCACGCCTTGGTATTCATAATCCACGCGTAGCGCCTTCTTATTGGCTGGCGCAGGGTCGCCTCCGAAATTCTCGTTCGTCACCTGCACCCGGAGTCTTCCTCCCTGGATCATACTGTTCAGCGTCTGCGTAACATCCCTGAACCGCCGGTCGGCACCATACTGCGCCAGCAAAACGCGCAGATTGCCCACAGAAACAGTTCCGCCAACCCCAGTACCAACAGCCACCGGAGCAGCAACCACAACCGGGCCGCCGGCCAAACTTCCAAGCCGCACAGTCTCAAGGTCTTTGAAATTCTCCGTCTGCGTGCGGTTCCGGAAGAAGTAGCGAATCCGCAAAGTCTTCTCCACCCCCGGAAGCGGATCGCTGAGCGTTTCAGCATCCACACGCAACTCAAATCCATTCCCACGCACCATGTCTGACAACTTCTGCGTCACATCCAACCAAGTGTTATTCGCACCGTACTCCGCCTTCAGCACGCGGAAGTTCTGTCCAAAAGCCAGCGAGCTAGCCATCACCAGCAATCCCATTCACAGGATCGAGCGCCTCAAGTTTTTCATTACAGGTCCTTCAGGAAGTGAATAAGTCTTCACCGCTCTCATCATACCTACGCAGAACCTCAGATTGGCTCACGGTTGGCTGCGATTCATTCAAACCGCACAAGGAAATCGACGCCCGCTCGGAAACAAATAAGTCTCCCGAGCGACGGCTCCTCCCTCTGGCCGAAGCATGGCCTCGAGTTTTGCAACTCCAGCAACTCGCAAGCAGACAAAGGCGCTGCAACGCACTGCTTGGCTTCTGCGGAAATAGCGCACAAAAGAAATCACCCCGTCAGCTGGCATAACCAGCGAACGGGGCGATTTTCATTGCCGGTTGAATCCGGGTTTATTTCTTCTTCACCGCTGGCTTCTTTGCCGCCGGAGCCGCCGCGGGCTTCTTCGCCGCGCCCTTCGGCGCAGCGGCCTGTGCGGGCCAGCCCTTGAGCTTTTCGTTCTCCACTTCGAGCTTCATGGTGAAGGGGTCCTTCGTGAACTCCTTCGCCACACCGGTAAACTCGATCTCCGTGCCAACATCAGCCTTGCCACGCAGGGGCTTCTCAAGCACCAACGTCACTTCCGGCTGATCGGCGCTTTCCACCGCCACAACGATTTCCTTCGGGTTCGTTTCCGGCTTCAGGCTCACGAGCTTGCCCTTGAAAGTCGGCAATTCCGAATCCTTCAGGTTCCCCCAGTATGCATCTCCATCGGCGGCAACCAGTGCCTTCTTGATCTGCATGTACTGGAACAACATCGGGTTCTCGCCCTTGAATTTTTCTTCGTTCTCGATCATCTTCTCGGCGTTCGACTTGATCTTGAATCCCTCGGGCGGAAACACTTCAGCCTTCGCCTTCGCGATGATGTCGTTCATTTCTTTCGGGTCATCCCCGGCATACGACTTGAACACACGAGCGAAGTAAGCCGCAGTCTGCGACTTCGCGGTCGGGTCAAGCGCCCCGGCCCCTTCCAGGTTTCCGGCGCGAGCAAAGTGCCACATCGCCTCGGCCTGACGGTTCGGATCCTTCTGTAGCGCGATCGCCGTCCCCAACAAGGAGCTGAACAGCGCCGATCCCGGCATCATCTTCAAGCCCGAGACATAGTATTTCTCGGCGGCCTTGTAATCTTTCTTTTGCGTCTCAACCCAGGCCAAGGTCTTCAAAGCTGCCAGTTCAGAAGCATCCCGCTGCTCCTTCCACTGCGCATCGGTCGCACCAGCCGGCTTCTTCCCTGGATCAAACTGCGTACCCAGCAATCCGATCAGTTCATTCGAAGCTTTCACACCAGCGGCAGCACCTTCGGCGTCACTCTTCTTCAAACTCTCGGTCAGAACCGTAATGAAATAGAGGGCCTGAAAATTCTTCGGATCCAGGGTCAACAAATCTTGGCTTGCAGAGTAGAGGCCTGCGCCATCATTCTTCTTGCCATAGATAGCGAGGTAGGCTTGCGCCCTCTCCATCTTGTAATCCGATTGCGGATACTTCTCTTTCCACTGGTTCAACAGTTGAATCTGTTGATCTGGCGCCGTGGCCTTCGTGATCGAGACATACAGGTCATACTCTGCCTGGTCTTTCCATTCTTTTTTTGCTTGTGCGTAGACTACGGCCAGCGCACCTGCCAGCACAATCCCGCGGATGGATAAATTCTTGAGTGTCAAAACGCCAATCTCTCCTGCAATAGATCATAACCTGCACACATTGCAAATTTGTGTGCTCGGCTCACTTCTTCATTGTCTACTTCTTTACCGTCTTCTTCGCCGCCGGGGGCGCGGCTTTCTTTGCTGGGGTCTTCGCCGGAGCAGCTTGCACCGGCCATCCCTTCAGCTTCTCATTTTCTACTTCCAGCTTCATAGTATACGGAGCCTTGGTGAATTCCTTCGCAACTCCAGTAAATTCAATCTCGGTTCCAGCATCCGCCTTGCCGCGCAATCCCTTCTCCAGCACCAGTGTCACTTCTGGCGTATCCGCCGTCTCGATTGCCAACACCAGTTCCTTCGGGTTCGTCTCAGGCTTCGCGCTCACCAGTTTGCCCTTCAGCGCCGGCAGTTCCGAATCCTTCAGCCCCGTCCAATACTCGTCCCCGTTGGCGGCCAGCAATCCCTTCTTGATCTGCATGTACGTATACAGCATCGGGTTGGAGGTCTTGAACTTCTCCTCGTTCTCGATCATTTCCTCTTCCTTGGATTTGATCTTGAAGTCCGGCGGCGGCATGACGTTCGCCTTGGCCATTTCAATCACGCCATTCATCTTTGCCTTATCGTCGCCAGCGAACGCGGTGAATACTCTCTCGAAATACTTCGCTACCTGCGCCTTGCGCGCCGCGTCCAGCGCCCCGGCTCCATCCAGATTGCCCGCCCTGGCAAAGTGCCACATCGCCTCGGCCTGCCGTTTGGGGTCCTTCTGTAGCGCAATCACAGTCCCGGCAAAATAGCTCATCTCTGCGTTTCCAGGCGACAGCTCAAGCGCCTTGCCGAAATACTTCTCGGCGGAAGGATAAGCCTTCTTCTGCCATTCCACCCAGCCCAGCGTCTTGATGGCCTGCACTTCAATGTCGCTGCGCATCTGCTTCCATTGCGCATCGCTCGTTCCCGCCGGCTTCTTTGAGGCATCATAGGTCGCATCGAGCGCCCCAATCAATCCATTCGCCGACTTCACGCCGGTATCCAGGCTCTCGGCATCGGTCCGGTTCATGCTCACAGTCAGCAAGGTCAGGAAATACAGTGCCTGAAAACTCCTCGGATCAAGCGCCAGCAAATCCTTGCACGCCCCATACAATCCGGCCGGGTCGTTCTTCTTGGTGTAGATCACCAGATACGTCTGCGCCCGCTCCAGCTTGTAGTCCGACTGCGGATACTTTTCTCTCCACTGGTTCAACAACTGCAACTGCTGGTCGGGCGCCGTGGCCTTGGTAATCTGCGCGTACAGATCGTATTCCGCTTGGTCTTTCCAGTTCTTCGCTGTCTGTGCGCATAAGGCGCTGGCCAACACTCCGCCCAATACAACCTTGCGAAGGGATTCAGAGAAAAATCTCACTGTAGCTCCGCCTCCTAAGAAAAAGTCAATGCGATGAATTTTGGGGTTTGGTTTCCACCGACGATGTGGATTACCGGGAGTATATCAAAACCAGCCTCCCTCTTTGCTGCTAGGATCATTCAAATGCGCTGGCTAGATTTCGGGGTGATCGTCACCTACCTCCTTGGCATCACGTGGTTCGGTTTCCGCTTTCGCGAAAGCCAGAAAAGCCTCAAGGATTACTTCCTCGGTGGCCGCAACGCCCCTTGGTGGGCCATCGCTTTTTCCATCGTCTCGGCGGAGACTTCCACTCTCACCGTCATCGGTACGCCGGCTCTCAGCTTCAATGGCAACTTCGGCTTTCTTCAGGTTGTTTTTGGCTACCTCCTCGCCCGCCTCATCATCAGCGTTTTGTTCCTTCCGCAATACTTCAGAGGCGAAATGTTCACGGCCTACGAGTTGATGCTCCGGCGCTTTGGCCCCAACATTCGCAAACTCACTGCAGGATCCTTCCTCGGCCTTCGTGCCCTCGCCGAAGGCGTCCGTGTCTTCGCCATCTCCATCGTCGTCTCCATCGTCCTCGGCACAGGCGAATTCGTTTCCGAACTCTTCATCGTTTGCCTCACCCTCTTCTACACTTTCGAGGGCGGCATGACCGCCGTCATCTGGACCGACGTCGTTCAGATGTTCCTCTACGTCGCCGGTGCCATCCTCAGCCTCTTCGTCATCCTTCAACAGATCCCAGGTGGTTGGGATCATGTCTATCAGATGGCTAACGAAGCCAATAAGTTCCAGGTCTTCGATTTCGCCTTTTCCTTCACACCCGAGTTCTTCTCAAAAACCTACACATTCTGGGCCGGCTTCTTCGGCGGCTGCTTCCTCACTACCGCCAGCCACGGCACCGAACAATTGATGGTCCAACGCCTGCTATCCGCGAAAAATGAAAAGGAAGCCCGCCTCGCTCTCCTCGCCAGCTGGTTCGTCATTCTGTTCCAGTTCACCCTCTTCCTCATCATCGGCATCATGCTTTGGGTCTACTACACCGATTCGCAGCTCGCCCCGCCCAATCCCCCCGACCGCATCTACCCCAAGTTCATCTGGGACTTCCTCCCCCCCGGCGTCAGTGGCCTCGTCATCGCCGCCATCCTCGCCGCAGCCATGAGCAACCTGAGCGCTGCGCTCAATTCCCTGGCCTCCACCACGGTCATGGACTTCATCAAGCCCCTCGACAAGCAAACCCGTACCGATGCCCAATACCTCGCCCTCGCCAAGCGCATCACGGTCCTTTGGTGTGGCATCCTGTTCGCCATCGCCCTGCTCGCACGCAACGTCAAGAGCGTCCTCGAAGCCGGACTCGGTATCGCCTCCATCGTTTACGGTGCCCTGCTCGGCGTCTTCCTCCTCGGCCTCCTCACCAAACGCACCGGTGAACGCGCCGCTATGGTCGGCATGTCCTGCGGCCTCTCCCTCATGCTCTACGTAAAGTTCTTCACCTCAATTGCCTGGACCTGGTATGTCCTCATCGGAACCTTGGTTACGTTCCTCACCGCCCTCGCGGCCAGCACCGTCATCACCGAAAAAGAGAAACAAACTCATGTCTGAAAAACTCACCCTCCGCCGTGACCTCGGCCTCTGGGGTGCCGCCGCCATCGTGGTCGGTACCGTCATCGGCTCCGGCGTCTTCGTCGTCCCGAAACGCGCCGTAATCGCCACCGGATCCCCCGATTGGGTCACTTTGGTCTGGATCGTCGGCGGCCTCCTCAGCCTCGCCGGTGCCCTCACCTACGCCGAACTCTCCGCCATGATGCCAGAAGCGGGCGGCGAATACGTCTACCTCCGTGAAGCCTATGGTCCTTTCTTTGCATTCGTTTACGGCTGGACCCAGTTCTGGGTCGCCAAGTCCGGATCCATCGCCACCCTCGCCAGCGGTTTCCTAATCTACCTCTCCAATTTCGTTCCGGTTCTGGAACAGACCTTCGCCACCATACCGCTCCCCATCGGCCCAGGTGGCCAACCGCTCGAACTAAAGCTCGGACAGTTAGCAGCAATGGGTGTCATATTATTCCTCGCTGGAGTGAACTATTTCGGCGTAAAAGCCGGCGGACAATTGCAAATTGTCGTCACCATTGCCAAAGTTGGCCTCCTCGTTGGCATCATTTTGATCGGTCTGTTCTCATCCCAGGGTGCCGTCAGCAACTTCACGACCTCGGTCATGCCCAACCCGGGTGGCGCCAGCGGCTTCTTCGTCGCCCTCGTCGCCATCCTCTGGGCCTACGACGGCTGGAACAACGTCAGCATGGTTTCAAGCGAAGTCAAAAACCCCCAACGCAATCTCCCCTTGGCCTTGATCTGCGGCACCCTCGGCGTAATGATCATCTATTTGCTTGCAAACACTGCCTATTTCTATGTGCTGTCCAGTGCCGAAGTCGCTGCAAGCGACCGCGTTCCCGCCGAAATGATGCGTAAGCTCTTCGGCGCCTCCGGCGCGAGCATCGTCTCGATCGCCGCCATGATCTCCATCTTCTCCGCCCTCAATGGCAGCATCCTCTCCGGCGGCCGCGTCCCTTACGCAATGGCCCTCGACGGCCTCTTTTTCAAGAAAATCGCCGAAGTCCACCCGGAATACCGCACCCCCGCCCAATCCATGATCTGGCTCAGCCTCTGGAGCGGAGTCCTTGTGTTTTCAGGACAATACGACCAACTCGCCGCCACTGTCGTCTTCTCCAGTTGGATTCTCTACGGCATGACCGCCGCCAGCGTCATCGTCCTCCGCCGCAAACGCCCCAACCTCGCTCGGCCCTATAAAACGTTGGGTTATCCAGTCATACCCATCTTATTCGTCGCCGTCGCAGCAATATTGATCTTTTTTACTTTAAAAGATCAACCCCGTGAATCCCTATTGGGATTAGGGTTAATTGCCCTCGGAATTCCCTTTTACTCCTATTGGAGCAAACAAAAAAAGGCTTCTTGATTCCAGTGGCAAAAATCTGTTCTATTTTCAGAACAGGACTCTTGTACTACGCCGAATAATCCGATATAACAGTTATAAGCTTCCTCTGGCTGCCCTGAGTCGCCAGCAATTTGAAGCCGAGGATCAAACCGTGGACTTGATGAAAATATTGGAAGATTTGCGGCGTGAGCGGGCCTCGATCGAAGAAGCGATCCTGACCCTGGAGCGGCTTGTTGAAGGCCGTGGTAGACGCCGTGGACGCCCACCAACATGGCTGGCCGAAGCAAGGAAGCGCGGCCGCTCAACCGATGACTCCGAAGAACCCGAAATCGAGGAAGCCGTTAAAAGGTTTTCCGCTAAAGGCTAGGGATACAGCAAATACTGTTGGCGCTTTTCGCTGAATTGGTTGAGCGTCTTCATCCAGGAATCCATTACTTTTGTCGCCGCCTCGCCCGCATCGAGGACGCGAATCGTTTCTAGGCTTCCGATTAGCTTCCGGTTTCCCAGCAAATCAATCTTCTTTGGGTAGAGCTCGCCCAAAGTTTGAATCAAAGCCACTCCCAGTAATGTCGAGTCGAACCGGTTCCGGTCCGTCAACTCGAACTGTACGTCATTCCCCTTCCCATAAGCCTTCACGCCGGGTAAACCCATCGCATTCAGCCGATCCGCCACCTTGACCCCGTCCAACCAATCCGCGCTCACGTGCTCAAACGGGTTCGGAGTTCCCCGCCCCACCGAATAGTTCTTGGCAAACTCGATTAGCGCCAGCCCGGGGTAAAGCGTCGCCCCTGCCAGGCTCTTCATGTTCGGCGACGGGTTCACCCACTTCAACCCTGTCTCGTCAAACCACATCGAGCGCTTCCAGTTCCTCACCGGCACCACGGTCAGCTTCGCCTTCTTCGGCATCAGGTCGTTGGCATACCTCGCCAACTCTCCCAACGTCATCCCGTGCCGCACCGGAATCGGCAAACACCCAATGAAGCTCATTTCCGCGGTATCGATCACCGGCCCCTCAACCTTCAGCCCCGTGATGGGATTCGGGCGATCCAGCACGACAAACTCGAGATCCAGCTTCGCTGCCACCTCCATCGCGTTCTTCATCGTGCAGCCATAGGTGTAAAAGCGCGCTCCGATGTCTTGAATATCGAATACCAGGGTTTCAATACCCTTCAGCGTAACCGGATTCGGCTCCCGCTTCTCGCCGGAATAAAGGCTGTAAACCGGCAGTTTGCTCGCAGGGTCCCGCGTGTCGCCGACATTCTCGTGGTCTTCCTTGCCAAGAATTCCATGCTCTGGGCTGTATAACGCCTTAAGTTCGACCCCCGCGGCCACCATTGCATCGATATTGCGACGTCCATCCCGGGCCAAACCCGTATGGTTGGTAATCAATCCGATCTTCTTGGCTCTGAGGGCCGGAAACTTCTCTTCGATCTGCACATCAAGCCCGGTCATCACCTGCCCCATCTTGCTGATGTATGCCGCCGCCACCGTCGCGACTCGCCCACGCAATGGAGTAATCGGTGGCCGTCCATTCGGATGGACAGCATTGGCAAGCAGGATCACAAAGCTCTCTGAGGTCGGGTCAATCCAGAGGCTGGTTCCGGTAAAACCGGTATGGCCAAACGAACCCACCGGGTACAAATCCCCTCGATTGCCGGCAAATGGCGAGTCAATATCCCAACCAAGCCCCCGCAACCCAGCCGGCGGCTGTGGCTTCGTTGCCATTGCAATGGTTGCCGGCGACAAAAGCGGCGCACCTTTGCGCAGGATCATACGAGCAAACTTCGTCAAATCATCAGCGGTGGTGAACAGACCTGCATGGCCAGCCACGCCTCCCATAAAGCGGGTCGTCGGGTCATGCACCACTCCGTGCAGCTTCTGCGTAGGAGCAATCCGCGGCAGCAGTTTGGGGTCAGGTACAAAGCCAGAATCGATCATCCCGAGAGGAGTGAAAATCTCATCGCGGGCATACTCATTCAGCGGCTTACCGCCTACGCGGCGCACGATCTCTCCGAGCAGGATGAAGTTGATATCGCTATAGACAAAGCGGGTCCCAGGCTCAGAGGTTGGCTTGTCGACAAGGGCTTTCTGGATCCCCGTCTCATAGCCGCTCCACGCAGGTTCGAGATCCACGTCCGGACGAAGGCCAGAATAATGCGTCAGCAAATGGCGCACCGTAATCTCGCTCTTTCCGCCCTGGAACTCTGGGAGATGAACGGTGACCCGGTCTGCGAGCCGTACTTTGCCCTCTTCGATCAGCTTCAGGACCGAGCTTGTGGTCACAACCACCTTGGTGAGACTCGCGGCATCAAAGATCGTGTCAAGGGTCATCGCTTCGACCTTTGGCTCGACCATGCGTTTGCCGTAGGCCTTCTTGTGCAGAATCCGGTCTTTTTGGCCAACCAGACAGACAGCGCCAGGCAGCTCGCCTTTGGCAACGGCCGCTTCAATGACTGCATCGATTTGCGGGATCTGTTGAGCGAGAAGAGAGAGAAGAAGGAGGTGGGTCATGCGGCAATTCCATCGATAATTTGTGCGAGTTTGTAGTCAAGATCGGTCAACCCGCCGGCGTCATGGGTGGTGAGCCAGATTTCCACCTTGTTGTAGACACTGTAGATTTCAGGATGATGGCCGAGCTTCTCGGATTCGAGAGCAACGGCAGTGAGGAAGCTGAAGGCCTCGACGAAATCTTTGAATTGGAAGCGGCGATGCAGCTTGCCGTTTTCGATAAGTTGCCATCCGGGGAGATTTTCTGGGGCCATCTTGCTTATCATAAACGCTATGTCTGCTGTTCTTGCTCCGCTACGGCGTAACCTCGATGCGATGCCTTCACCGGACCCGGACCAGCCGGGATTGCTCCTGAGGGACACGTTCGGGTATTCACAACGCGTATTAGTGATCCCCCCGCAGCTCGTCAGAGCTCTACAATTTTTTGATGGCAACTCGACGGAAAATGATCTGCGCGAGTGGCTGGTCCGCGCGACGAACAGCTTCGATGTTGGCCCGCAGTTGTCGAACCTGGTTGGGGTGCTCAGTGAGAGCGGGTTTCTCGAAGACCCGGTCTACTTCTCGATGCGGGATGCGGCCCACAAAGAGTTTGCCGAAATGCCCGTCCGGCCAGCGACGTTCGCTGGCGGAGCTTACCCGGAATGCCCAGAAGACTGTCGGAGATTTCTCGATCAGTTTCTTGAGGAGACACCCGAGATTCCCGAAGCGGCAGGGAAGCTGATCGGCATTGCCGCGCCTCACGTCAGCTACGAGGGCGGTTGGGAGTGTTACCGGGATGCCTTCACCGCTTTGAAGCAAATGGGGCCAGATCGCACCTTCGTGATCCTGGCAACAAGCCACTACGGGGAGATGGAGAAGTTCGGCGTGACGCGGAAGCCCTATCAGACTCCGCTCGGGGAAACAACGCCAGCCAATGATCTACTCGATGAGCTCAAGGCCATCGCAAGCGATGTGATGATCGAAGAGGATTATTGCCAGGTGATGGAGCATTCTGCCGAGTTCCATGTGCTTTGGCTCCAGTATCTGTTTGGGCCGAATGTGAAGGTGCTGCCGATTCTCGTGGGAGCGAATTTCACTGATCAACCGGAGAGCCCTATGTATCAGGCGCTCGCCGCGTTGGCTGCCAAGCATGGCGACAAACTAGGCTGGGTACTGTCGATTGACATGGCGCACATGGGGCCGCGGTATGGCGATGAAGTTGAATTCGCTGAGGGGGATGCGCGAATTGAAGCGCAGGATCAGTTGCGGGTGACGGCACTCGAAGCCGGAGACATTGGCACGTTCTGGAAGGATGTGCGAGTGGAGAATGACCCGTGGAAGTGGTGCGGTAGCGCGCCGCTGTATGCACTATATAAGGCATTGCCGGGAGTGAAGGCGGAGATGCTCCGCTATGGCCACTGGAATATTGATGAGGCGAGCGTGGTGTCGTTCGCCGGAATGAGGTTTATTCAATGATCTACGCACTGTTGTTTGTTGCCCAACTGCTCGATACGGATTCGTTCTTCCAGATGGAGTCGGTGGGGAATCCCGCAATCTCGCCGGATGGGAAGCTGATTGTCTTTGGGCGATCCCATGTGGACAAGATGAAAGATCAAAACCGGACCACGCTCTGGATGATCAATCAGGACGGGACTCGATTGCGCGAACTGACGAATGGAAGCGCACCGGTGTGGAGCCCTGATGGGAAGAAGATCGCGTTTCTGAGTGATCGCGACGGGACCAATCAGTTGCATGTCATGTGGGTGGACACACGCGAAGTGGCTCAACTGACGCGGCTCGATCGTGCACCGAGCGATATTACGTGGTCACCGGACGGGAAGTCGATTGCCTACACACAAAGGGCGCTCGACGAGGATCCAATCCTGCCGATCAAAATGCCGAAGAAACCAGAGGGCGCAGTTTGGGCTAAGGGCGCGACCGTGATCGACCGCCCCAGCTGGGCGAGCGACGGGGTGGGACCGGTGGCGAAAGGCTACACGCACATTTACGTCGTTGACGCGATCCAGGGCGGGACGCCGAAGCAGATCACGAGCGGCAAGTACAACCACACGGGGCCGGAGTGGAGCCCGGATTCGTCGAAGATTTACTTCTCAGGGATCCGCAAACCCGAAGCCGAATTTACGAGAAACGACAGCGAAGTCTATGTGGCCGATTTGAAGACCGGCGCGGTGACGGCGATGACGGATCGCAAAGGGCCAGACCGGACGCCGAAGGTCTCCCCCGACGGCAAGTGGGTCGCCTACATGGGCTATGACGATAAGAAGTACACGAGCCATCTGGCAAGTATCTATCTGATGGCGACGGATGGATCGGGGAAGAAAGCATGGGCATCGGGACTGCCGAGTTCGCCGGATGAAGTGATGTGGGCACCGGATTCCTCGGGAGTCTACTTCAGCATGAAGGCGCAGGGAAAGGGCAACCTTTATTGGCTCGAGCGCAACGGAGGCCCCAAGCAACTGACTGAAGGCATACATGTTTTGTCTGCGATCTCGCTGTCGGATGCAGGGACGGCGGCCGCGGTGCGGACGAGCTTTCATACTCCGCCCGAATTGGTGACCTTTGATGTGAAGCGGCCTGGGGCGATCACAAGTCTGGTGGATTTGAACCGCGATGTACTGGCCGACAAGAGGCTCGGCAAGGTAGAGGAAATGTGGTTCAACTCGAGCGACGGGCTCAAGGTGCAGGGCTGGTTGATCCAGCCGTC
Source organism: Acidobacteriota bacterium (assembly GCA_016870995.1). Taxonomy (GTDB): domain Bacteria; phylum Acidobacteriota; class Terriglobia; order Bryobacterales; family Bryobacteraceae; genus Bryobacter. The sequence continues at coordinate 37,319 of VFZU01000019.1, read as the reverse complement.
AAATTACCAGGCGGGCAAGAAGTATCCGATGGTGCTTTACATCCACGGCGGGCCTTGGAGCGATTACACAGTGGCATGGAATTGGGCGTGGCAGCACTTCGCGGCGAATGGTTACGCGGTGCTCTACATCAACCCACGCGGGTCGACAGGGTATGGGCAGGAGTTTGTGAATGGGATCCAGTATTCGTATCCGGGCAAGGATTATGACGACCTGATGGCGGGCGTGGATGCGGCGATCGCCAAGGGGTTTGTCGACGCGAACAACCTGTTTGTATGCGGCGGCTCTGGCGGTGGCGTGTTGACGGCGTGGATTGTCGGACACACGAACCGGTTCCGGGCGGCAGTGTCGATGCGGCCAGTGATTGACTGGGTGAGCTTTGTCGGGACGACCGACGGGATCAGCTGGTACGACCAGTTCGAAAAGTATCCCTGGGACGACGCGAGCGATCACCTGAAGAGGAGCCCGTTGACCTATGTGAAGAATGTGATGACTCCGACGATGGTGATGACCGGCGAAGCAGACTTGCGGACGCCGATTACACAAAGCGAAGAATACTACCGGGCATTGAAGGTACTGAAGAAGGAGACGCTTCTCGTGAGGATGCCGGACGAGTTTCACGGATGGCGGCGGCCGACACATCAGTTGGCCCAACAACTTTATCTGTTAGCTTGGTTCGAGAAGCACATGAAGAGAGACAAGTAAGCGGGGATGCAAGTTCTCGCGCAGACGAACCAGTGGATCTCGCTCCTCCTGCCGGCAGAATTGTCGAGTGGCGAGGAAGCGCTGAAGGCATTGTTTGATAGTGCCGTGATGCGTGGCATCCAGGTGGAACAAGGTTTGCGTGAGAACTTTTTGACGGCAGTGCGTGAGGTGCTCTGGAATGCCATTGAACATGGTGGCAAGCTGGACCCGGCAAAGCAGATTCGGATTGATCTGCTGCATTCCAACCAGGCGCTGAGTTGCTTCGTTAAGGATCCAGGGGCTGGGTTCCGGATGAAAGAGCTGAAGCACGCGGCAGTCAACAATCCGGAAGAGGATGCAGTTAAACACGCAATGGTGCGTGAGCAAGAAGGGATGAGACCCGGGGGCTACGGGATCTTACTTGCCAAGAACTTCGCCGATGAACTGATTTACAACGAGCATGGCAACGAAGTATTGCTTGTGAAGTATCTGACTTAACGCTTCTTGACGTTAATCGCGAGGCGCTTGATTTTCTGGTTGAGGGTGGACAGGGGAATGCGAAGGCTTTCGGCGGCTTCGGTCTGACTCCAATTGGTGCGCTCCAGGTTGTCGATGATGACCTTGCGCTCAAAGTCAGCGACGATCTCATAGAGACTGGCATCGGCGGGGAGCGCTTCGGAATCGTCTTTGCGGATGCGGACACCACCAGCTTGAAGCAAGTGCTCGGGCAGCAGGCTCGCGTTCACTTCTGGCTCGCTTGAAAGGACAACGGCGCGCTCGACAACATTTTCGAGTTCGCGGACGTTGCCAGGCCAAGCATGATCCATCAAGATCTGAAGGGCCTCTGTATCAAAGTGCAGCAGGCTGCGGCCAGAGGCAGCAAGGAGTTTGTTGTTCTCGCGGGAATAGGCAGTGGCAAAGTGATCAATGAGGAGCGGGATATCTTCTTTGCGATCCCGCAACGAGGGCAAAACCAGATTGACGACATTGAGGCGGTAATAGAGATCTTCGCGGAACTTGCCTTCTTCAACGGCCTTGCGGAGGTCGGCGGTGGTGGCGGCGCAGACGCGGATGTCGAGGGGCATGATCTCGCCCGTGGCCGGGGATAAGAACTCGCGTTCCTGGATCGCGCGAAGAATGGCTGCCTGCATGTCGGCCGTAAGGGCGGTGACTTCGTCGATGAAGAGGGTGCCCTGGTGAGCGAGCTCGAGGTAAGACTTACGACCCGTGTGGAAGGCGGACTCGAGGATGTCGCTCGGCATGGAGCCGGTGTTGACTGCGATAAAGGGGCGATCGGAGCGGGGAGAGTTGGCGTGGATCGATTTGGCCAGGAGTTCCCGGCCGGAGCCGGCTTCGCCAGTAAGGAGGATGTTGGCCCGGCTGGGAGCGACCTGGGCCACCATGTCGAGAAGCTTCAACATGCGCTCACTCTTGCCGATGATGTTGGCGTAACTGTAGCGCTGCTTGAGGGCGCGCTTGAGCTCGACGTTTTCTTGCAGGAGGCGAGCCTGAGCGATCATGCGATCGATTTCGATGATGAGCTTGTCGTTATCCCAAGGCTTGGAGAAGTAATCGTTGGCACCGGCCTTGAGGGCTTCGACAGCTACTTCGATCGAACCATATGCGGTGATGAGGACGACGGGTGTGTTGGTGTCTTTCTTGCGAATCTCGGCAAGTGTTTCGATGCCGGTGAGGTCGGGCATCATGAGGTCGAGAAGGATGAGGTCGTAGCTGGAGCGCGCCAGCTTTTCGAGGCCCTCAACAGCACGGAAGGCGAGATCGACGCGAAAGCCTTCGCCAGTGAGGAGGAATTCGAGGCTTTCGCGAATATCGGCTTCGTCATCGATGACGAGGATGTGGCCACGGTGCTGGGGCGGAACTGGAATATCAGACATGAACAGGTTTCTTGATGAGTGGGAAATCGAGGCGGAAGCGGGTACCCGCTCCTGGAGTGCTGGAGACATCGATGGCGCCACCGTGCTCCTGCACAATGCCGTAGGTGACGCTTAGGCCGAGGCCGGTGCCGCGCTTGGCGCCCTTGGTGGTGAAGAAGGGATCGAAGATGCGATCGAGATGATCGGGAGCGATGCCGGTGCCCGTGTCGGCAACCTCGACGTGGGCGAGGTCGGCATCGGCCCAGGTGCGAATCGTCAGGACGCCGCCGCGGGTGGGGAGTGATTCCATTGCGTCGCGGGCATTGAGAAAGAGATTGAGGAAGATCTGTTGGAGCTTGCCCTGATTGCCTTTGATCGGTGCGATGGATTCATCGAGGTTGAAGGCAACGGTGACGCGAGCCTTTTCAAGTTGGTGCTCGATTAGTGAAGCAGTATCGCGCAGGACGCGATTCAACTGGATCTCAGAGAACTCGAGAGTGGAGGTACGAGAGAAATTGAGTAGGGAGTTGACAATCTCGCTCGCGCGGAAGGTCTGCTTGGCGATCTTGTCGAGCATGGCAGACTTCTGCTCGTCGTCGGAGACACGCTTGGCGAGCATCTGGGCATAAGTCGAAATGACGGCGAGGGGCGTGTTGACCTCGTGGGCGACGCCGGCTGCGAGCAAGCCAATGGAGCTGAGCTTGTCGGCCTGAACGAGGCGGCTTTCGAGATCAGCACGGTCGGTGATGTCGTCGAAGATGATGAGTCGGCCGATCTGGGTCTGGTCTTTGGTGACCAGCGGAGCAATCGCAATGTTGACGAGGGTCCGCGGGCCGAGGCGTGCCTTGTAGACGTGCTGGATACCGGACTCGCGTTGGAGGTCGGTGAGTGTGCGAGCCAAGTCGGCAGGGACGACCTCGTGAAGATGCTTGCCGACAGCGGCGTGGCGAGTCACACCGATGAGGCGCTCGAGCTGGGAGTTCCAGCTCTCGATGTAGCCGTCGAGGTCGACGGCGAGGATGCCGACGTTGATGGACTCAACGATGTTCTCTGAAAATTCCTTGAGCCGTTCGTTTTCCTGGACCTTGCGCTGGAGGCTGCGATAGAGGCGAGCGTTGTCGACGGTGATGCCGACGCTGTTGGAGAGAGTGACGAGAAGTTCGAGATCGTCGGAGGTGAGGAAGTCCCCTTTGGTGGTGCGGCTCACGCCGAGAAAGGCGATGGTGGTGCCACGGACGGTGCAGGGAATGTAGTAAGTGAGGTCGAGTTCGGAGATGGTTTGGCGGGCACCTTGCGAGTAGGTGCCAAAGACGAAATCAGGATTGAACTTAGTGCGTTCGAAAAAAAGGTAGGGCTTGCCGATGGCGTCGGTGAGGAAGCTGAGGTCGGGGTAGGCGGGTGCGGGTTGATTGCGAGCGCCGTGGACGAGAGCGAGATCGAAATTGGCGGGCTCGTCTTCGTCGCTTAAGAAGAAGGCGACGTGCTGGACGTTGAGGGTGTGAAGGAGGCGTGAGGCAACGCCGTGCAGGGATTCCTCGAGGTCGTTTTCGCTCGAGAGCTCGCGGGCAAAGTCGAGAAGGGTGCGGCGGTAATCGTAGGACTCGCGGTAGAAAACGTAGCGGTCGAGATTTTCCTGGAGCCAATTGCGGATGGGCTGGAAGATGAATGTGGCGATGAGGATGAGAACAACGACGGCGGCGGGTGGAAGCTCCTCGACCTTACCGAAGCTGAACAGGAGGCCATAGAAGATGCCGAGAACCGCGAGCGAGGCCATGGTGTAGACATAGCCTTGCTGGAAGATGACATCGACGTCCATCAGACGGTAGCGCAGGATGGCGTAGGCCCAAGTGATCGGAATGAGCGGGAGGCTGAGGACGGCGAGCTTCATGAGGCTGTTGGGCGTGACACCCATCGTGAAGGGAACGACGTAGATCAACGTGAAGGGAAGGATGCCGAGCACTGCGCCGTTGCGGAGCCATTTCATTTGCTGGCGCAAGATCGAATCTTCAACGCGACGTTGCTTGTAGGCGAGGACGGCAGCTCCAGCGAGATAGCTCACGCTGAGAAACGGGAGCCAGATGCGATCGAGATACCAGCGAACTTCAACGAGAGAGATCGTAAAGCGGACGATGCCCATGGCGGTGAGGACATAGAGCGAGACCATGCCGAGGGCCGGCACGTAGAGCAGAGCTTGTTTGAAGAAGCCGCGAAGGCGGGAAGGCGTGTTTGGGAAGGTGAGACAAAAGTGGAGAAAGAGGGCGGGCGCGAGGAAGCCAGCAACGATGTTGCCCCAATAGATGACTTTGTCGAAGGTATTCAGCTTACCGGTGTAATGGAAGCAAGTGAAGATGAACGAGCAGATGCAAAGCAGAAAGAAGTGGCGGGCTTTGGGAGCGCTCTCACGCCGGAAGTAAACGAACAATCCCATGCCGAGATAAGAAAGGCCGACGCCGGTCAAGTAGTAGAGCGTGCGGTCGGGACCATTCTCCTCGATACGGACGGCCTTCTTGACTTCGACGTTGTCCTGGTAGAGGTGGTAATCGACGCGCAGCCAAGCCTTGCCGAAGAGCAGAGCTGGAATGTCGGTGGACTTGTTGACCTTGACGTTGCCGATGCGGTCGAGGACTTCCCATTTGTGGATGCCGGCGCTTTGACCGGATGAGCCGGGAAGGACATCGAGGGCGACGACATAGTTGTGGCCGTCGGGCGCAGTGCGGTCCACCCACATGATGCCGTCTGTGGGGAGGATGTAGGCGAACTGCTGGCGGAAGTTTATGGCGGCGGCGACAAGAGAGGCTACCGTCAGAACGACGAATAGCGCGCCGATAAACTGCCCCTTAATCTCCTTCATAGAGACCCTTCTACGATGGGGTACATTTTTGAGACCCCGATAAATCCGTTATCGACAGAATAGCTGATTTATCAACGGATTGCGCAGGGACCCTTAGCGAGACGCGTGCCATTTCTCGATTCGCGTGACGAGGGTGTTTGTGGCGCGGAGATTGGCTTCGTTTTGTTTGATCAAAATGATGTGCTCGCGACGGGCGAGTGCGCGGCGGGTGGCACGAAGCAGACGGCGGTTTGGGTCTTTGATGTTCCTCACGAGGGGAGACTGGAGACGCTGGTTCAAATCGGTCTCGATGAGATTGGCGAGGCGCTCGGATTGCCAGTTGAGACGGGCGAGGTTGTTGAGGTCGGCTTCGTGCTGGACGGTGACCGGGGGATAGCTTTCGTGAAGGCGGGCAAGCAGCTTTTTGTAGAGGCGAGCGTCTTCGAGGTCGTTGATGAAATTGAGGTTCATTGCTTGGATCCTTCCGAGATTGGGTTCGTTTTGTTGTTTTGCAATTTGAGACCGTGATGGACCGTTAGACCGAGGAAGAGAGCGTCTTCCTGGACGAGTTCATGCTTGCGGAGTTTGGCGCAGGGCAGGGCCGGGGAGATGTTTTCGTCGAGGTCGACGTCTTTGAGTTCCGCGTGCATTTCGACGGCGGCGAAGCGGTCGAGTTGGAGCTGGGAGAGTTGTTTGAAGGCCTTGGCGGCGCGGCGCTCGTAGAGGGCGCCTTGCTTGACGAGGCGTTCCATTTGCATGAAGAGGTTCTGGTTGTCGGGGTTTTGTTGCCAGCGGTCCTGGGCTTCCGATTCGAAGCGTTGGGCTCTTAGTGCTTGGAAGGTTGCGAAGGCGTATTGCTCGAAGATGAGTTCTTCGGCGGGGCCTTAGGGGGCGATCTGCTGGAAGAGTTGGGCGCGAAGCGCGTTGTAGTGTTGTTGCTCTTGGCTGCTTGCGGCGAAGAGGGACTCCGCTGAGGCGTTGATGCCGTGGCGGAGAGAGTTCTTTGCGGATTGCTGCTTACCTTCGTCGGTGCGGGGACCGGTGGAGCGCTGCGCGTTGTTTTGGTTGGCGATGATTTGAGCGTCAGTTGCCATGATGGGGATCCTTTGTAGTTGAAATTGACGGAAGTAGTTCCGAGGACAGGATAGGGGATCGGGGTGGAGGGAAATGGGGGCGATTTGGGGTGAAGTGGTTGAAAAGATGGGAGAAAAATTTGTGAAAAAAGTCGTGAATGAGGATTGGGGGTGGGTGAGAATTGAAATGTGAGAGTTGATCCGTTAACTGTCGAGCAGCGGTCGGCGTTGATGGCGAAGGTGCGGTCCAAAGATACAGGACCGGAAATGGTTGTGCGCAAATTGGTTCATGCCATGGGGTACCGCTATCGGCTCCACCGGAAGGACTTGCCAGGAGCACCGGATTTAGTATTCGCGAGTTTGGGAAAGGTGATTTTTGTGCACGGTTGCTTTTGGCACTTGCACCAGGGATGCAGTTTGGCGCGGATGCCAAAATCGAGGCTGGACTTCTGGAAGCCGAAGTTGGAGGCGAATCGAGAGCGAGACAAGAAGAATTTGCGCCAACTGAAAAAGCTAGGTTGGACGAGTATTACGATTTGGGAATGCCAGCTGGGAGACGATAAGAAATTGAGAGACAGGATCGAGAGGTTTCTCAATGCGTAGCGTGGAATTGTTCGCCGGAGCTGGAGGCATGGCCATCGGAATGCATCAAGCTGGCTTTGAGCATGCGGCGGTGCTCGAATGGAATCATGATGCATGCGAGACGTTTCGGGATAACCGAAAACGGAATGCGTATTCGTTGGACTGTTGGCCGCTACATGAAGGCGACGTGCGGGACTTCGAATATGGCGGCATAAAGGATGTGATGGTGGTGTCCGGTGGCCCGCCGTGTCAACCGTTTTCACTTGGCGGCAAACATGGCGGGTATAGCGATTCGCGGGACATGTTCCCTGAGGCGGTGAGAGCGGTGAGGGAGTTACGGCCGAAGGCGTTTGTCTTTGAGAACGTAAAGGGATTGATGAGAGAATCATTCTCCGATTACTTCGAATACATCCACTTGCAATTGACACACCCTGGGCTGGGCCGACGTCAGGCCGAAAGTTGGCGCGAGCACCGTACGAGACTGGAGCAACATCAAACGGCCAGAGGCGAGAGAGCCGAGTATCAGGTGGTTTACCGCTTGTTGAACGCGGCTAACTATGGCGTTCCGCAACGGCGGGAACGGGTGTTTTTGGTAGGTTTTCGGGCAGACCTGGGGATTGAATGGAGCTTCCCGGAAGAGACGCATTCAGAGGATTCCCTTTTGAAGGCGCAGTGGATCGCCGGGGATTATTGGGAGCGGCATCAAGTTGCGAAGCGGAACCGGCCGTCGTTGAGTGAGAGGCAGAAGGCGAGGGTGGCGAAGCTGAAACAAGGAAGCGAGAATTTGTTTGAGGCAATGCCGTGGCTCACCGTGCGCGACGCGATTGGGGATCTGCCGGATCCGGAGAAGCAAACCCACCACAATGTTTTGAACCACAAGTTCAATGCTGGGGCGCGAACGTATCCAGGGCACACAGGAAGCCCCTACGACGAACCGGCCAAGACTTTGAAGGCTGGAGATCATGGAGTGCCCGGCGGGGAGAACATGTTGGCGCGGGCGGATGGCAGTGTGCGTTATTTCACGATCCGAGAGGCGGCGAGGATTCAAACATTTCCGGATGATTATGTTTTTCGAGGGTCGTGGTCGGAGGCGATGCGGCAGTTGGGAAACGCGGTGCCGGTTCGGCTGGCTGAAGCGGTTGGAAGGTCGGTGGCGGGCGCGTTGCGAAAAGGATCCAGAGGATAGTCGCGAGCGAGTAAGAGGCGCCCGGAATCGCTTGACCAACTCGCAGAGCAACTTCGGGAGATCTCCGCATCGATCGAGTCGGTAGCAGGGATTAATTTGCCTTCCGCAGAGGCGCGGAAGGTTCGGAAGAAAGTCTCTGACGCATACGAGCAAATCCGCAGGGTGATGGAAGCGTTGGACCCCATAAAGCACCCGGTGTACGTTTTCGAACCGTCGAATCCGAATGTGGCTGGAAGAATCGTGGGCATAGCTCTCGTTGCGCAACCTAGAAGGCCACTCGCGACCGTGGACCGATTTTATGGGTCTGGAGTGTATGCGCTCTACTACAAAGGAGCATTTGACGCTTACAGCGGCATCAAAGGGAAAGAGCACCCCATCTATGTTGGGAAGGCGGACCCGGCGAATTCCGCAAGTAAAACCGCAATGGAGCAAGGCGAGAGGTTATCCAGCAGATTGAACGAGCATCGAAAGAACATTCTGAAAGCAAGAGGAACACTTTCGATCGAGGATTTCGAGTATCGGGCATTGGTTGTGCAAACGGGCTACCAAACGGCCGCTGAGAGTTTCTTGATTCACTTGTTCAAGCCAGTCTGGAACAAAGAAATGGGAATTTGTCTCGGATTTGGGAAGCATGGAGACGATCCCAAGACGCGAGCGAACCTAAGGTCGCCTTGGGATACGTTGCATCCCGGGAGGGAGTGGGCGCATCGGGATGCATTGATGAAGGACGCGAAGTCAATGGACCAAATCAAGCGTCAAATCCGTGCCCATTTCGAAAAAGAACAGCCATTTACATCGGTGGACGATATCTTGAAGCGCTTTTTGGAGGAGATGCGAGAGCTTGCCTCGTTCGGCAAAAGCTATTGAGCAATTGTTCGAATAACTCGCGTGATTATTGGCACGTTCGTTTATATCAATTCCACGATGGACAGGAAGTCGTTAGGTCGGTATTGGGCTTGAATTGTATGGGACTCGCGCCCTCCAAACGAAGCATGAGGCCGGTGGCTCTCCCTCCTGGGTTGAGCCACCGGCTTTTGCTTATTGGCGAACGGCTTGGGCGATGATCGATCCCTTGCCCTTGTGGGTCCGAATCACCATCGCGGCTTTCTCGTCGATCACGTAATTCGGTTCGCGATCATTGAAGAGCAGTTCTTTCTCGGCTTCGCCGTTTTCCAGATTGACTCCGACGATCCCGGGGCCGTCGCCCTCATCGGTATCCACGTCCGTCAACATGTAGGCATACTTGCTGTTGAGCGCCGCCGCTGAGAAGCGCTTGGCCATGGCGTTCTCAAACTTGTTGATCGCGGCAAATCGCTGGTCGTTGTGCCAGCGGTTCTCGCTGGTTCCGTAATAGGTCGAAGCCGCATTGCCCGTGTGGTAGGAATACTGCATCGCAAAGGCCGCGATCGTCATGATCTTCGCGAAGTTCGAAATTCCTGGTGCCTTGAAGGCACTTCCCCAGCCCGCCTTGCGCGCCTTTGGATCAAACAACAACAGGTGCTGCTTGCCGCGGACAATCAATTGCCCGTCGGTCCGCGGCACGAGCGAAATCGGGGTATCTTCGTCGCTCTTGTCCTTGCGCGCCATCGCCGCAACTCCTCCGAGCGCAAATCGTCCCGCCATCTTCGCGGCCTTCTTTGCACCACCCGACTTGAACTTGAATTCGAGCGGTAGACGGTAGCTCTCTTTCACTTTGTTCCCCGATGCATCGAGACTCAGGCCGATGAGGTTCTTCGCGTCCGCCACCAGCAGGACACCGGCCTGAGTGTCGAGGTGCATATTCGTGATCGATTCCTTGGCTCCTTCATAGCGCCACCGCAGGGTGCCGCCCGCGGCATCCAGCGCCACTACGCCGACCGGCTTCTTCAATTGATACTCGCGGCTTGCCGGCTCAAGGAATACACCGCCCATTCGTCCATAGAGGGTCCCCTTGTCGAGGATCATTTCCGGGATCGCCGCTCCGAAGTCGGCGGAGGTCCACTTCAACTGTCCGCTCGCCTCGTCATAGGCGCGAATCACGCCCTTCGCACTGCTGTAAACCAGGCCGCCCGCCGCGACGGGCGAAGCATTCGTGTTCTTTAAGGACTTCTCCGTGACGTCGAACGCGACTCCCCATTCGAGTTTGCCCGTCTTCAGGTTCACCTTGTGCAATCCTGCGTAGGCGAGATACAGGGCATCTCCGGCGATTGTCGGAGCCGCATGTCCATCAAGATCCACTCTCGGCATGAACTTGTTGCCCTTCTCGGACAGATACATGTCCACCTTCGCTTCCAACAGAAACTCCCAGTTCGCCTTCCCTGTCCCAAAGTCCAAATGCAAGAACTGCAACCGCCCTTTGTTCGCATACGACATCGCCACAAGGACAATCGCGTTGTGTTGATAGTCCGGGAAGAGGTCCGCCATCTGTCCCTGCATCTTTTCGGTTTCCCAAATCGACTTCCCCGTCATGATGTCGAGCGCATACATCTTTGTCGACTTCGCGAGTTTGCCCTCATCATCAGCCACGAATAGCAGGGGCACCCCGGGTACCTCTTCAATCGCAAAGTCGGGCACCTTTCGGAGGTCCTCCCGCTTCCACAAGGTCTGGCCGGTTTCCACCTCCACGGAGTAAAGGCCATTGTCTGTGGCGTAGAGATAGGTGCCGGCTGCCGTTACACGGTGCCACCGGACGTCGCCATTCGCCTCAAGGGTCCATGCCGCCTCTGGCTTGGCGGCAATCAACATCACAGGGAGACAAAGTAAAAGGAAAATTCGCGTCATAGCTTTGGCAAGAGTGCCAAAAACTTGCTCTAGTGGCCAGTCATTCGTTCTTAATCCTTCTTAAATCTCAATGGTTTCAAATACTTGCGATATGCTGGTGTTTTTGTGAAGCCGGTTCACCAATTCCACGAGTTCACGCTGAAGCCGCAGTCCCGTACCCTCCTCTGGCGCGGCCAACCCTTGACTCTCACCGCCAAACAGTTCGATTTGCTGCTTGCTCTGGTTGAGCGGGCGGGTCGTCCGGTCGATAAACAGGAACTGCGGGAACTGGTCTGGCCGGACGTCCACGTCGAAGAGAACAACCTCACGCAACATGTCTTTCAGCTGCGCAAGGCACTTGCTGCTGTGGCCGGTGACACGACGTTTATCGAGACGCTTCCCAAAACCGGATACCAGTTCGTTGCGCCGGTTACCACTTCGCTCCCCGCCCGGCGCCGGATCCCTGTCTGGGTTTGGGCCACGGCGGCTCTTGTCCTCTTTCTTGTCACTCTTGGCTCCGGTCGCCGCCAATGGGAATTCTGGATGGCTGAAGACCAGCCGCCCTCCAACCAGCAACCCACTGTTGCGATTCACGCGCTGACTGGTCCCAATGGTGCCGCGCTCGCCGCAGAAGTCGCCGCGGGCATCGGTCGTATGGACGGCATACAGGTTCAAGTCGTGCAACCGCTCAGCGGCGCCAAATCTAGTGACTTCCATCTGACTGGCACGCTACAGAATCAAACCCTGACAGCGGAACTGCGCCGCTCTAACGGCGATGTCTTGTGGCATCGCGAGTGGACGGACTCGCTCCCCGATCTGACGGCCGAACTGATTGCGCAAACTGCGATCACGCTTGAACAACAGGCCGGGGCCTTGAAGGTCGAAGCTGCGGTCGGTGAGTTGGAGGCAAAGGAAATTGGCGAGGTTGGCGGCCCAGTCGCGGCCGCGTTGCTTCACTTCGTCGATGAGGGCGGATTGTTCTTGTTTGGTGAGAGTGGTGGTGGAGGCGGCGGTGAAGGTGGGTAGTGTTAGAGAGACGGTGGTCTCGACGGGTTGGTCGGGTTGTTTGGGTTTGGGCTGGTAGGAGGGAAAGGCGGTGAGACGGAAGTCGTAGGAGCGGGTGGCGTGAGAGTGCCCTGGGTGGCTTTGAATTTGATGGAGTAGTCGCCGGGTTCGAGGGTTTGCGTTGGGATGGAGATGAGAGTGTTGGGGACGGTGAGGTTGGCGGCGAGTTCGTTGTCTTTGTAGATTTCGGCTTGCAGGGTGGGAGGCGCAGGTTGGTTGGGGGCGGGCTGAAGGGGGATGTTGAGAGAGATGGAATCGTTGGCGCCAGCGAGCGGGAGAGTGTTGATTGCGTGGGGTGACATGGAGGCGTCGGCGCGGACGCGGGAGATGGCTCCGATCTCGAGCGTGTTGGGGTTGCGGGCGGGAATCGTGACGGGGATCTTTTTGACACCGTAGCGCTTGGTGGTGCGGTCGGCAAAGGCGACTTCAAGAGTGTAGTCGCCGGGTTTGGCGTTGAGGGAGCGGTGCCACTGGAGGGTGCCGCGGAGGGCTTTGTCCTTTGAGGCGAGCGGGGCGGCGTAGTCGATTTGCTGGCTGAGGCGCTCGGTGATGTTGCCGGACTTGTCGCGGAGGAAGGCGAGGACGGCGGCCTTGAGGCGGAAGGTGTTTTCAGTAGGGAGGTCTTCGAGATCGAACTCGGCGATGGGGAGTTCGGCGACGATTTCGGTGACGGTGTTGCCGGTGGGATCGGCATTGAGATCGAGGGTGAGGGCTTCGAAGGGTATGGCGTCGGGAGGAGGGTTGCGATTGAGGGCCTGGAGGAGGGAGACCTCGTAGGGGGCGACGACTTTGAAGTCGCCAGCGCCGAGGGCATAGAAGCCCTTGCGGGCCTGGATCTTGACGTCCTTGCGCTTGACCTTGACGGCGATGGGGTGGAAGCTGCCGTCGAGGGCGGGGACTTGGGGGAGAAGGCGATTTCCCAATAGGAGCCGATGTCTTCGGCGATTTGGGAGGCCATCTTGCGGGAGTCGTTCGAGTCGGAGAGGAGGAGGCCGCCGGTTGCGGAGGCGAGCTCGGCGAGGAGGGTGTTGGGATTGGCGAGGGCGGATTGCTCGGCGGTCTCGAAGGACATGGCTTCTTCGCGGGTGACGGCGCGGTCGCCCGCGTTATTGATGTTTGAGGCGCTGGCCGCAGCGGCGCGGGCGAGCATATTGGCGGCTTCGCGGGTGCGTTCGGCTTGTTCGAGGCCGGTGGCATTGACCCCGTAGATGGAGACGCCGGCGGCGTTGGCGGCTTCGATGAGGGACTGGAAGGTGGGGTTGAGGCTGGGGTGGCTGCCGAGACCGCGACAGACATAGACGATGGTTTTGCGGCCCGGGAGAGAGGCGACCGAGCGGATGGCGGCGCGGAGGGAATTGAGCGAGACGCGGCCGGAGTATTGGCGCTGGAAGCTGTCGGACATGCCGAGCATGTTGAGGGCGATCTCGGCTTGTTTGGCGCGGACGAGGTCGGCGGCGTTGGGGGCTTGAGCGCTGAGGTTGATGCCAGGGGGTTTGGGAATTTCGCCGCGGAGGAAACGATCGAACTCTTCGCCATTGCCGGCGAGGTTGCGGAGCCGGCGTTCGGCGAGTGTTGTGAGGTCGTCGGCTTCTTTGTAGCGAGCCATTGAGGTAACGGCCCGGATGGCTTTCTTGAGATCGGTGGGATCGTTGGTGTAGTTCTGAACGAGCTTTAGCTTTTCGCGGGCGAGGAGGATGGAGAAGAAGGTGTTGGGGCTGGCGGCTTTGTCGAGGAGAGCAAGAGCGGTTTTCTGGGCGAGGCGGGCGGATTCGCGAGGGAGGGGTTCGAAGAGGAGGGTGACGAAGCGGAGTTCTTTGAGGGGGTCGGGGGCGGATTGAGCGGGGGTGGGTTGTGAGGAGGTTTCTGTTGCTGGTTGGGAGGGCGTGGGTTGTGAGATGGTTGGGTTGACCCAGCGTAGGGATTTGAGGTCGTAAGGTTTGCCGTCGGCGGTGATGGAGATGTCGGAGGGTGAGAGGTCTCTGATTGGGCGGCCACGCTTGTCGCGGACGACGAGGTCGATGAGGACTTCGGTGGAGGAGGTGGTGATGGGGGTTTGGGCGTGGAGGGGGCCGCTGCTGAAGAGGTACCAGAGGAGGAAGATGATTGCGGCCATCAGATACCACCAGTAGAGGGGTCCGAAGATCACCGACAAAAGATGGTCGAAATCGCGGGAGGCGATTTTGAATATTGTGAAGAGCATCTTGATTGCGGCCTTGATGCTGGCGATTAGGTTGCCGGAGACTTTCTCGGTGCCGGCCTGACGGAGGCCGGAGGAGACGGGGAGTTCGAGGACGCGGAGCTTTTGTTGGGCGGCGCGGATGTGCATCTCGACGATCCAGCCGTAGTTGCGGTCTTTGAGGTTGAGCTTTTTGAGGGTGGAGGCGCGGATGGCGCGGAAGGGGCCGAGGTCGGAAAGGCGTTGGCCCCAGAAGAGGCCGATCAGGCGTGTGCAGAGCCAATTACCGAAGCGCTGGTGGGGGCGGATTGCGCCTTGTTGGGCCTTGCCGAGGACGCGAGAGCCGATGACGAGGTCGGCGGTGTTGTTGCGGATGGGCTCGATGAGTTGGGTGGCTTCGCTTGCGTCCTCGCTGCCGTCAGCCTGAAGGAAGACAAGGATGGCGTCGTCGGGAGCCTGGGCAAGTGCGGCGAGGCAGGCGGCACCGTAGCCTTTTTCTGTGGTTTGGATGACTGTGGCGCCGGCGCGGCGGGCTTCGATCGAAGTATTATCTGTGGAGCCGTTGTCGGCGACGATGGTGTGCGAGAAAATGCCAGTAGGCAGACGCAACAAAGTTTGCGCGATTACGTCTTGCTCATTGTAGGCGGGAATGACCAACCACACAGGCGAACCAGCAGCGACGCCGCCGCAACCTTCGGCGGGATTTTTTATGAGGGACCTTGTGTTGAGCGTGCTCATCGCGGTGGCGATCATTCTGTTTCTGTATCAGCCAGTGAAGGTTGAGGGGACATCCATGATGCCGGCTCTGCGTGATCAGGAACGGATCTTCATCAATAAGTTTACCTATCGGTTTGGGATCGAGGAGATCCGGCGCGGGGATATGGTGGTGTTTCTGTATCCGGGAGACACGACAAAGTCGTACATCAAGCGGGTGATTGGAGTGCCGGGAGATTGGGTGGAAGTGAAGGAAGGCGCGGTTCTGCTGAATGGAGCCCAGATCGAGGAACCGTACGTACCGGAAGAGTTTCTGGACCGGATCAGCGCGCCGCGCGTGAGGGTGAAACCAGACGAGTTCTATGTGATGGGGGATCACCGCAGCGCCTCAAACGATTCGCGAAGTTGGGGGAGCGTGCCGCGGGAGTATATCTATGGCAAGGCAGTGTTTATATATTGGCCGCTGGAGAAGTTGGGTCGCTTGCGGTAGTCGGGATCAGGCCATCATTTCTTTGATTGCACGGGTGTAAACCACCTTGAGATTGGGTTTCCGCGGGACTCCGCTAAGCAGCGAGTCGCTCGAATCGGCAACGAGAAGGTATTCTTCAACGGAGCGAATGAGGTTGATCAAGGCCAGCCGGCGACGGTGGAGGCGGTTCAATTCCTTTTGAACGTCCTGACGTCGGGCTGGATTAGGGGAGGTCTTACTACGCGACATACGTTACTTGTACTAGTACTTTCCTTGGTACTCAATCCCTATTTTGAGGGTATTATTACACTCTTTTGAGGGCAACACTACCCCCTATATGAGGGTAATCGGTATACGAGTTTGCACATATGCCTATGAGAGTGTACGGATTGGCTTGGAACGTGATAGGATATTGAAAACAATGGACTTTCTTGAAGGATTGAATCCCACACAGCGAGAGGCCGCTGCACACATTGAGGGGGCACTCTTGATCCTTGCTGGGGCGGGATCGGGGAAAACGCGCGTGATTACACACCGGATGGCGAATCTGGTTCACGGGCATGGGGTGCCCGGTTATGCGGTTTTGGCGGTGACGTTTACGAATAAAGCGGCTCGGGAGATGAAGGGGCGGGTGGAGGGGTTGCTGGGTTCGACGGGGATTTCTTATGAGTTGCCGTTTGTTTCGACGTTCCACTCGTTTTGTGTGCGGTTGTTGAGGCGGGATGGGGACCGGCTGGCGGACTTGCGGCCTGGGTTTACGCGGCAGTTCAACATCTATGACGATGACGACCAGATGGCGCTGATCAAGCAGATCTTCAAGGGACTGGGGTTGGACGAGAAGTTCATGCAGTATCGGGCGATGTTGTCAAAGATCAGTCATGCCAAGAGCCATCACGAGGGGCCGCAGGATTTGTTGAAAAACGCGAAGGACCCGAAGTCGTCGCGGATGGCGGTGATTTATGAGCAGTACGAGGACCGGCTGCGGCAAGCGAACGCGGTGGACTTTGATGACTTACTGCTTGAGAGTGTGCGGTTGTTACGGCATGATGCGGCGCTGCGGGAGGTTTATAACCGGCGGTATCAATTTGTGATGGTGGATGAGTATCAGGATACGAACCGGAGCCAGTATGAGCTGATGCGTTTGCTAAGTGCGGGGCACGGGAATGTGGTGGCGGTGGGGGACGAGGATCAGTCGATTTACTCGTGGCGCGGAGCGGATATTCGGAACATTCTGGATTTCGAGCGGGATTATGCGGGGGCGAAGATTGTGCGCCTTGAGCAGAATTACCGGTCGACGAAGAACATCATTGAGGCAGCGAGCGCGGTGGTGGCGAATAACACGCAGCGCAAGGGGAAGAATCTCTGGACGGAGCAGACTTCGGGGCCGAAGATCGGGATGTATGAGGCGATGGATGGGGAGAATGAAGCGCTGTGGATCGCGGACCGGATCGATAAGGCGCTGGACCGGGACCCGGGGGCGCAGGTGGCGATTCTGTATCGGACGAATTCGCAATCGCGGCAGATTGAAGAGGCGTTGCGGCGGTATGGGCGTAAGTACACCGTAGTTGGTGGACTGAGCTTTTACAATCGGGCGGAAATCAAGGATGCGCTGAGTTACCTGAAGTTAGTCGTGAATCCGACAGATTCGATTGCGTTGTTGCGGGTGGTGAATACGCCGGCTCGTGGGATCGGCAAGACGACGATGGATCAGGTGGATGCGTATGCGCTCGACAATCAGGTATCGCTGTGGGCGGCCATTGAGCAACTGATCGAGAAGAAGGAGCTGGGGTCGAGGGCGGAGGCGGCGCTGGGGGCGTTTCGAGGGATGATCCTTGAGTTGCGCGAGGGTTTGGAAAAACAGTCGGTTGAGGATCTGTTGCGGAATTTGTTGGCCCGGACGGGGTATATCAAGTCGCTTGAAGAGAACCCCGCGCCGGAGAATGAAGGGCGCGTTGCGAACTTACTCGAATTGATCAACGCGGCGGCGGAAGCGAGCGAGAGAGGCGAATCGATCGGCGATTTTCTGGATCATGCGGCACTGGTTTCGGATGCGGACCAGGTGAATGAGAAGGCGCAGATTTCATTGTTGACGATTCATAACGCGAAGGGGCTGGAGTTTCCGGTGGTGTTTCTGGCGGGGATGGAAGAGGGGCTGTTTCCGCATTCGCGGGCGCTGCAAGACGATAACCAGATGGAAGAAGAGCGGCGGCTTTGTTATGTGGGGATGACGCGGGCGCGGCAGCAGTTATTCATGAGCTGGGCGCGGATGAGACGGCGGTATGGCGGGGGGATGCCGGAGCCAGCACTGACTTCGCGGTTTATCCGTGAGGTGCCGGAGACGTATGCAGAGCGCTTGAGCCGATTGATGGTGACGCCGCAGGTGGACTTGCGCGGGGAGCAGTGGGAAGCGCGCGAGACGGTGCGGAAGTATAGTTATGGATCGCGGCCGGGGCAGGTTGCGGATAACATCAATTCGTTTTTTGGGGGTGGGAATTCGGCTGCGACGGCGAAGCCGGTGGTGCCTTGTGCGGTGACGCCGGTGGCGCCCGTGAAGCCCTCTGCGCCTGCGGCAGCGCCGAAGCCGACGACGGGGTCGTTGTTTGGAGATCAGGATGATGCGCCGCCGTGGGAAGAGAAGAAGGCTGCGCCGGTTGCGCCTGTGGCGCCTGTGAAGCCGACAGCGCCGGTTGCGCCGGTTGCGCCGAAGCCCGTGCTGAATACGTTTCGACCCGCGGCAAAGCAGGTGGCGAAGTCGAGCGGGTTACGATCGGGTTCGTCGGTGAGTCATCCGCGGTATGGGCGGGGGACAGTGGTGCGGCGAGAAGGTGATGGGGAAGATGCGAAGCTGGTGATCCATTTCTCGAGCCATGGGCTGAAAAAGCTGGTGGAGAAGTTTGCTGGGATTACGAAGCTGGACTAGCCAGCGGCAACTGCCAGAATTTGACTGGATCGCCGATTTTTGCCAACTTTTCCGATTTATGAAAATTACACTGGCGATGTTGTTCGTGCTGGCAGTTTCTGGGTATTGCACGAACATACTGAATGTGCCGACGGTGGACAGCAGCCTGTTCCGCGTGACCCAATTTGCCAGTGGGCAACCGTTGCCGAATAGCGTGATTCGGGCAAAGGATGGATCTTTGCTGGCGGTGCAATCCCCGGGGTTCAGTACGGCCCAAGTAGTTCGCTACACAGACACCAACAAGGATGGCATTGCAGATGGATCGCCAACGGTTCTGTATTCGAATGCTAGCGGTGGGGCTGGAACGCAAATCAAGTCTGCGGGTGAGCTTTACTACATTGGTGAATTCGGGGCGAAGTCCATCACGGCCCTGGCACCCGGGGCGAATGCTGGAGATCCGCTAAACAAGGTGGGGAGTTTGGACTTTCAGTATCCTGCCGGACATGGCCATCCGACACCGGGGCTGGCAATGCGGCAAACACCTGGACAACCTGGCTCAGTGGATCTGGTTTTTAACATTGGATCAGAATTCGATAGCGCAGTTTCGACTACGCCAGTCATAGTCAGTGGCATGGGAATGGCAGCCCAGAGCTTGCAGGGGGATTCTCTGTACATGGTCACGATTAGCGAAGTGGGGGGAACGCCAATCGCATCCAACCTTCGACAGGTGGCCAGCGGTATCCGGAATGTCTACGGGATGGCGTTTCATCCCACAACTGGGGATCTGTACTTTGCAGATAATGCGATTGACGAAGCTGGTGTGGCGAATCCGCTGGAGCCGCCACAAGCAGATGAATTGAATCGCATCCCGGCAGCAGATTTGGGAACAAGCGTGTTGCGGTTCGGGTATCCCAACTGTTATCCGCAATATCGAACGAATGTTCTGCTTGAACTGGGGAGTGGGGCTTGCAATGGAGTGACAACAAGCCTGATCAACTTTCAACCGCAGGGGATTGATGCGAGTGGAGCGCGATCTGAGGGTCCGGCAGAAATTGCCTTTGCGCCGAGCTTATTTCCGGGACTTTATCAGGGCGGAGTGTTTGTTGGGTTTAGCGGTGGGACGGGCCCGCAAGGGACGAACAACCAGAATCCGCTGGTCTTTGTTGATTCCACCAACAGCCTCCTTCAATACTTTGTTGCGCCGGGTACGATTGGGAACATATTGGGTGTGTATGCAACTGAAGACTCGTTGTTCCTATCGGATTGGGGTGGAGGGTCGATCTATCAAATCCAAGCAATCGAGGCTGTGCCAGAGCCGGGAACGTTTGTGTTCGGTCTGATCGGGCTGGCCGTGGTTGCGGGCTGGCGACGAGTGCGGTAGTCTGAAAGTTTGGAATTGATTCATCGATGAATACGAAACACGTAAAAGATAAAGACGAGCGCAAGAAACTGAAGCGTGCCGCAAGGGCTGAGGCACCTGCTTATGCTGGTCGCGAAAAGGGCCAAGATCGTGGTTCGCTGAAGCGCAAGATCAAGAAACTCAGCAAGGGTCAGCGCAAGCGTTAGTACTTTAGTATTATTCGCCGTTATTTTGTGATTCAATAAAAGTGCGTCCCGGCGGGCCTCCCCTCCGAGCCTGCAGGATGCAAACAGGGCCAGCGGTGCCTCTTCACCACTGGCCCTTTCCACGTTTTTTCACGCATACCAGGACGGTGTGGATTAGAATACAGCGATGAGCCAGTTGCTTCGCTGTAAGCCAATTGCGGATTTGATTCGGGAGAGTGAGTCGGGTACGCACCGGCTAACGAAGACGCTAGGGCTCTGGAGCCTGGTGGCGATGGGGATCGGGGCGGTGATTGGGTCGGGGATCTTTACGCTCACCGGAACGGCTGCGGCCGGGGTGACGATGAAGTATCAGAGCGTGTTGCATGCGCCTGTCCTTGATCTATTGCGGTTTGGGCCGGATGCGATCTCGACGATCGGAAGGCCGGGAGCGGGGCCGGGGGTTGTGTTCAGCTTCTTGATGGTGGCGTTTGTGTGCGGGTTTGCAGCGCTGTGTTATGCGGAGCTTTCGTCGATGATTCCTGTGGCGGGGTCGACTTACACGTATGCGTATGCGACGCTGGGCGAGATCTTTGCGTGGATCCTGGGGTGGGATCTGATCCTTGAATACGCGGTATCGAATATGAGCGTGGCGGTGGGGTTCTCGGGGTACTTTAACGACATTCTCGACAACCTGTTTGGATATCGATTGCCACCGGAGTGGAGTGGACCTGCGTTTCGCGGGGGAGATGTGACAGGGGCTTACTTTAACTTGCCAGCGTTGCTGATTATGGTCCTGCTGACTTGGTTGCTGATTCGCGGGGTGAAAGAGAGTGCGAACGCGACCAACGTGATGGTGATCATCAAGATCGTGGCGATTCTGGCGTTTGTGTTTGGAGCGGCTTCGGCGATCCGGCCAGAGAACTGGCATCCGATTATGCCAAATGGTATGTCGGGAGTGATCTCGGGGGCGGCGATTGTGTTCTTCGCCTATATCGGGTTCGATTCGGTTTCGACAGCGGCTGAGGAGTGTAAGAACCCGAAGCGGGATTTGCCCTGGGGGATTATCATCACGCTTGCGGTTTGCACGTTGCTGTATGGAAGCGTGGCTCTGGTGTTGACCGGGATTGTGCCTTACACGACGTTGAACAACGATGAGCCGGTGGCGCGGGCACTGAAAGATGTGGGCTACAACAACCTGCGGATCTTTGTGAGCGTAGGCGCGTTGATCGGGATGTGGAGTTCACTGCTGGTGTTTCAGTACGGGCAGGCGCGGATTTGGTTTGCGATGTCGCGGGACCGGTTGTTGCCGGGGATTTTTTCGCGGGTGCATCCGAAGTATAAGACACCAGATATCAGCACCTGGGTGGCGGGATTTGTCGTGGGGATTCCGGCAGGGTTGTGGGATATCGCGACGTTCGCGGAGTTGGCGAACATCGGGACGCTGGCGGCGTTTGCGAGTGTGTCGGTGGGAGTGTTGCTTTTGAGGAAGCGGCAACCGGATACGCCTCGCGGATTCCGGGTGCCATTCGTGCCGGTGGTGCCGTATCTGTCGATCGCGTTTTGCCTGGTGTTGATGCTGGGGCTGCCGTTGCAGACCTGGCTAACCTTCTTCATCTGGCTGGTGATCGGACTGGCGATTTACTTTGGGTATTCAAAGGCGCGAAGCCCGTTGGCCGAGGGAGCAAAATAGAAGTATGAAACGGCGAGAGTTCCTGGCAGGGATGGCTTTGCCGCTGGCTGCGGCGATGGCGGACAAGATTGGCATCGGCTACAACACGTACTGCCTGCGTGGGCTGAAGATGACGGACCGGCAGCATTTTGAGCAAGCCGCAGAGTGGAAGCTGGATGCTTTGTTTCTGCAAGACTCGCTTGATCCGCGGGCACAGGACCCGGCGCATTGGGCGGAAGTGAAGCAGTGGGCTGGTGAGTTTGGGTTGCACTTGCAGACGGGAGGCAGCGGAATCCTGCCGAAGACACCGGAACAGTGGGACGCGAACCTGGCGGCGTTTCGGAAAAACATCGCGCGGGCGAAGGCCTGTGGGTCGCCGATTGTGAGAGGGGTGTGCGCGAGTTTCCGCAAGGATCTGCCACTCGAGACGACAGAAGCCAACATGGAGTTGACGGTAAAGGTGCTGCGGGCCGTGCGGAGCGAGGTGATGGATGCGGGGTTGAAGGTGGCCATCGAGGTGCATAAGGACTTTCAGGCCTGGGAGCACAAGGAAATTATCGAGACGGCGGGCAAGGAGTTTGTGGGGACGTATCTGGATACAGGGAACCCTGTGTTCACGGTGGAAGATCCGATGTTGACACTGGAAACATTGGCGCCGTATACGTTGACGTTTCATTTGCGGGATTCGGTGGTGTATGAACATGCGGGTGGAATTGCGGTGCAGTGGGTGCCGCTGGGTGAAGGGACGGTGGACTTCCCCGCCCTGATCGCGAAGGCGCGGCAAGTGTTGAAGCCGGAGGTGAGGATCTTCATTAAGCCGATCACGGGACGGCCACCGGAAGTATTGCCGGTTTATGACGAGAAGTGGTGGGCAAAGTGGTATCCGAAGGCGCGGGCGCATGAGTATGCGCGGTTTGTGAAATTGGCCAAGAAGGGGCGGCCGTATGAGAAGCATGTGGTGCAAGAGGATGTGGCGGGAAGGCCGACGCCGGCGCCTTATCAGGCCGCGCTAAATTATCAGCAGAAGGAACATATGGAGCGGAGCATCCGATATGCGCGCGAGGTGCTAAAGCTGGGGGTGAGAAGTTGAGACTAATCGCTGCCGTTTTGATGATGGGGTTGCTGGGCGGGGAGTTGAACGCCCAGAAGAAGAAAAAGAAGAAGGACGAAGAGCCGATTACGCAGACGCATGAGATTCTGCCGGATCCGCCCGCGGCGGTGAAGGTGGAGGCGTCGCGATTGGTGTTTCATACAAGTCCGCTGTCGACAAAGGGCTTGTTGAGCGCGCAGGCGAAGGATGCGCTGGTGGCGTTGCGCAAGGCGGCGCACGGGGCGACGATGGTGAAGTTGCGAGCGTTTGTGGCTGGGCGCGGGGATGCCAGGAGGGTGAGCGCAATCGTGAGCGAACAGTTTACGGAGTGGAAGTTGCCACTGCCGGCATTGACGATTGTGCAGGTGGGGGCGCTTGGGGTGGATGGGGCGCAGGTGGTGATTGAAGGAATTGCCGAGGAGAGGAAGCCCATGAATCTGAATGGGGTGGCTTTTCTGCCGGCGAAGCAGGTGGTGAAGCCGCTGGGGGAGGCGGGGGATGTGGCGGCAGTCGGGCCGTTGCTTGAGGAAGCGTTGAATGGGTTGGCGGGAGAAGTAGTGGCCGTTACTTGTTATGTGAGTTCGATCGATGGGGCGAGTGAGCTTGTAGCTTCGATGGCGCGGAAGTTTCCGACGGCGGCGCGGACACTGGTGCAGGCGCAGCGTGCGACGGGATCTGGCCTGGCGCGGTGTGAAGGGGTGGCGCGGCGGAAGATGGGCAATCCGGACCGGTTGGTGTTGACCGGGACACTGATTGGATTTGGGACGGATGTGGGGCTGGTGGAGGGTCGATTGAAGAAGCTGATTGAAGGGAATGGGGCGGAGATGTTGGAGCGACGTGCGTATGGGGTGAGCCGGAGTTTTGAGGAGAAGCTGGGGAGTGTGAGTGTGGTGGAGGGAGTGGGGTCGAATGAGGCGACGTTTGCGATGGAGGGCGTGGGGTTGGTGAAGTAGGGGGGCTAGAGAGGAATCCAGACCAAGCGGTTGATCCAATCGTGGTCGCGTTGCGGACCAAATTAGATAGAGCTCTTCGACAGCGACCGAAATTGGGATGGCTTCGCGAAGGATGATAGCGCCAGAGCTTTGGGTGTGTTGCGTGAACCGAAAGAAGTGTCCTGGCATCGTGCGTCGATCCTACGAAACGAGAATTCTGCCAGAGAGGCTTGCGCGACGAAGGACTTCTGGATCGGAGAGTCCGTCGAGAGCTGCCGAGGCCGCAGTGTGGATCTCAATCGCATTGTATGCTCGACGAAGCCCAGAATTACGCGTCCGTCGAGATCCGCATCAGCCTGAAACTTTATTGCCATTTCTGGCACGCTGGAGCTTGGCTAGAAGCTCCGCATTGCTTTGCAAGGAAACTTGGTGGAATGCCCTTGATTGCTGTTGGCCTTCAGAAAGGTAGGCATCGATTGCAGTCTGGTTAGCCAACTAGAAGGCCAGTGCGCCGAAGACTTGCTCCAGTGAGAGCGAGGGGTACGATTCGACAATGCTCTCGGCGGAGAGGCCTTCGCGGAACAAGAGGACGACCGAGTCGAGAGAAACTCTGGTTCCGGCGATCTTAAAGGCTGAATCGCTGAAGGTGACGTGAGGGTTTTGGGGAACGCCGATCACATCCTGATAATGATCGATTTCGAAGGTGCTCAGTTGGCGCAGTGGTTGGATTGATGGCGGAGTTTGATGCGGTAGTTGATTCCGTTCAAGCCGGGGGGTGGCGGGAAGGCGTCAATCGGATGGCCGAGGGCGAAGAGTGTGGCGCGCCACTCGATGGATTGGGTGACTGGGAGGTTGGAGTATTGCGCATGGAGGCGAAGGAGATCGGGGAGGGCTGTTTTCGCCTTGGGGCGGATGCGACAGAGGCCAACCGAAGCGGACAAGATTTCTTTGCCCCACAGTGGGTTTTGTGTGTCGGGCTGGGTGAAGCCGTTCTCGATGATGCGGAGCAATTTGGGGATCGCGGTTGGGCCTTCTTCGGCGAGGCGTGGAATCAATTTGGTTGAAAGGCGAGCCACGCGGACGTTCTCGAATGCAAGAGAGAGATCGGTGTTGACGAAAGCGCGATATTGGAGTGCGGCGGCGTTGGGGCGAACGCCTATTGGGAGGGATAACGAGGGGTGCGATTCAAAGGTGCTATTTGGAGCATTTTGAGACTATGCGACGGAGAGATTGTTCGTAATCGGGTTAGCTCCAGTTGTCGGGTGGGGGGAGTGCGGAGATGGGGTGACCGAGTGAGAGAAGCGCGGCACGCCATTTGAGGTCTCTGGTGATCTTCGAATTCTTTTGCTGTTCTTGTATCTCGATCAACTCGGGGAGGACGGAACTGGCCTGGGAGCCGAGGCGGCAAAGACCCGTAGCAGCGTGGAGGATTTCATGACCCCAGAGGTGGTCTTTGCGGTCGGGTTGGGCGAAGCCGGCCTTGATGATGTTGAGGAACTTGGGTGCGGCAGAAGGACCTTCTTCAGCCAGCCGGGGCATGAGCTTCTCTGCACGGCGCGAGAGGCGAGGGTTGTCGAAGACCGCAGCGGGGTCGGCGTTGGCGAGGGCACCATTGGGTAGTTTTGCGACGGTGGCCTGAAGGTTCATGATTTGGTCATCGTCGAGATTTTCGAGACGGGTGAGGCGGCGGACAATCGCATCGATCAGGACAGGTGGAACTTGCTTGCGGAGTGCGTTGTTGAGGATTTGAAAGTCGGTGAGGCGAGGATCGGCAACAAGGCGGGCAATGCGTTTGAGGTCATCGGATTCATCGCCTTGATAGAGGAGATGTTCGTAATCCTTCACGAGGAGAAAGGCGGCTGAGGGAGCCGAGGGGTCTTTCACAAGATCGTCGATGTGGTCGCGGATGACGTCGGGAGAGGGCGTTGGAGGGAGTGCGAGATCGAAGTTGGTGAGTTGCTTGAGGTAGGAGAGGATTGTAGTCTCGAGCTGGCGCTCGGAGCGGACGGCCCAGCGCCAATAGGAGAATGTCATGCCGGTGCCCTGTGGCTCGAGCATGAGGGGAGTGTAAAGGTGAGCCACGTGGGCATCCGTAAGGCGGGCGGTCCATTGACTGGGGGCGATGATTTCGGCGCCTCGGATCGAGACGAAGTGGGTGCGCTGAGTGATCCAGTGGATCTCAAGGTTGGGCTTGGAAGCGGGTGTGCCCGGGAAGGATACAAATGCCCTTTGAGAGGCGAAGATGTGTGGATACAGCGATGGGGGCGAGTTCGCTGGGATCGAGATAGTAGTCTTGCTCGAGGAGGCGTTTGGTTTCTTTATAGGAACATTCTGCGTTGGGGGCAAGGCGGAAGGCGAGAGGCTTACCTTGGCCGGGAAGGGGGTTGACGACGACCTCCTTCGCGACCTTGTTGAGGAGAAGAAGCTGGCATAGGTAGCCACAGTGAAGGGATTCGGATTTGGATTTGGACTGGAGCGCGATGGAATCGACAGTGGCCAGTTTGGTGGGAGGCGGGGCGTTGCGTGCCTGTTCGGCGCGGAGTTCTTTCTGGAGCCGATCGTTGAAGACGCTGGGCATGCCGAAGGCGACTGTACCTACGATGAGAACGGGAAGGAGATAGCTGAGAAAGGGGTTGCGCTGGTGGAAGATGAGCCAAGGAACGGCGGCGCAGACGTGATACATGAACAGCGTGGGCAGGATGCCGAGAATCAGGCCCGGGAGGATGAGAAACCAAAGTCCGACGGCGACGATGCCCGGGAGGAAAAAAATGATACCGCTGATGATGCCGTTGATGATGAGCGTTGAGAGGACCAGTTTGGGGGCGAGCTTCATCGTTAGTCTTGACGGAGTGTGAGGGCGGGGTCTGTCCGGGTGGCGCGGATGGCCGGGATGCTGGCGGCGATTGTCGCGGCGAGGATCAGGATAGCAGGAGAGAGGGTGAAAGCGAGGGGGTCGTGGATGGTGATGCCGAAGACTAGGGATTTGAGATAACGGCTGAGGAGCCAGGCGGCGACGATGACGGCGGATGTGCCGAGGGTTGAGGCAATGAAAGTCTCGGCCAGGACCATGCGGACGAGTTGGGCGGGACGTGCGCCGAGGGCCATGCGGATACCCATCTCTTTCGTGCGCTGAGCGGCGCGGTGAGCGATGACGCCGTGGACACCAGCGATACCAAGGATGAGGCCGAGGACGGCGAACAGGGTTAAGAGCGTTGCAGTGGAACGTTGGCTTTGAATGCTTGAGTCGCGGAGTGCGCCTAGGGTGGCGATGTTTGAAATGACGATGTCGGGATAACGTTGCTTGAGTTGCGAGGGCCAGTTGTTGTTGGTGGTTTCAAGAAGGATCGAGAGTTGCAGGTTGCGCTCGGAAAGGAAACGGGATTGAGTGAGCGGGAGGTATTGGACCCCGTCTATCCAGGATGGGTAACCGGTGATCGAATAAAGAGAGGCGTCGGAAGCGACGCCGATGATGGTGCGCCAGTTTGGATCGTAGACTGGGCGGACGCGCTTGCCGATTGGGTTTTGATTGGGCCAGAAGCGGCGTGCAGTGGATTCGCTGATGATGGTGACGAGTTGAGATTTGGCCTGGTCAGTATCGTTAAAAGCGCGACCGGCGAGGATGCGGATGCCGAGAGTGTTGAAGTAGCCGGGCGTGGCGGCGGTTTGCCAGAGGACGAAAGCAGGATCACTGGGTAGCTTGGGATGATCTTCGATGGCGGAGGCGACGCTCGCGAAGCTTGGATCGAAGGGAGCTGCGTTGGTCCAGTTGATGCTGCGGATGGCGGGATCCTGAATGAGGGTTTGGGTGAGGTCGTTGAGGAGAGCCTGACAACTGTCGGGGTTGGGGCAGCGGCTGGGACCGGTGGCGATGCGGGCGGTGGTGACGTTGGTAGCGGGGATGCCTGAGTCTTGATTTGCCAATTGCCAGAGGGTGTGGCCCATGAGGGCGGCACCGATGAGGAGGGTGGTTGCAAGGGCTAGCTCGATGCCGATAAGGGTGAGCGAGAACTTCGAAGCGTGGCGGGAGGGCTTGAGAGAGAGGCCTCCGAGGAGAGGGACTGTTGTGAATAAGAGAATCGTGACGGCGAGGCTGGCGGCGGCGCCAAGAGGGAGAGTGGGGTCGCTGAGAAGTTCTTCGAGGCGGGGGGTGTCTTTGGGGAAGACCATGGGGAGGGCTTCGAAGAGCAGGAGAGCGATGGCGAGGCCGGCGGTGCCGCCGAGGATTACGAGGATCAGATTTTCAGTGAGGAGTTGGCGAAGGAGGCGTGCGTTGCTGGCACCGAGTGCGGCACGGAGAGAGAACTCGCGTTGGCGATGGATGCCGCGAGCGAGCAGGAGATTGCCGACGTTGCCACAAGCGATGAGCAGCAAGAGGAAGGTTGCGCCGGCGAGGACAAGGAGCTTGGGTTGGACTTGTTTGATGAGGGCGGCGTCGTGGCGGACGACGGTTGCGTTGGCACCATAGAGATCGGGCATGCGCCAAGGGAAGCTGGAACGGACTTTGTCGAGGAGAGGGCGGATTTCGGATTGCGCTGTGGCCAGGGTGTGATTTGGTTTGAGGCGGCCGATGGGGAGGAAATTGCCGTTACCCCAGATCTCGCCGACGTTGCGGGGATCGATTGGGATGGGAAGCCAGAGTTCGGTTTGGGGCGTGGGGAATGCGAAGCTTGGTGGCATGACGCCGAGGACTTCGTAGGGGCGTTCGTTGAGAGTGATGGTGCGGCCTACGATGTTTGGATTTGCGTTGAAGCGGGTGCGCCAGAGTTGATCGCTGAGAACGGCGACGCGGTGTAGACCGGGACGCTCGTTTTCTTGCTTGAACCAGCGGCCGAGTTGCGGGTTGGTTTGGAGGACCTGGGCGAGGTTGAAGGTGGTTCTTGAGGCGCGGAGTTTGGATGCTTCGCCGGATTCGAAGAGGTTGAGATCGAGAGAGGAGACGTAGCCGACGTATTCGGTGGTTGTCGAAAGAGTGCGGAGGGTAGTGACGGGCCCGACGCCGGTCATGCCTTCGTCAAGTGTGACGAGTTGCCTCGGTTGTGGATAAGGGAGTGGCTTGAAGAGGATGCCGTATGCGGTGGAGAAGAAGGCGGTGTTGGCGCCGATGCCGAGGGCGAGCGTGAGGATGGCGATGAGAGAAAAGGTAGGGGATTTGCGGAGGGAGCGCAGAGTGAAGCATGTGTCGGCGGAAAGGTCTTCGAGGTATTGAGTCTTTCGTTTGTCGCGGCATTCTTCGCGTGTAGATGCGATGGGGCCAAACAAGCGGCGGGCTTCGAGTTTCGCCTGTTGTGGGGTGAAGCCTTTTTCGATCAGTTCGGCCTCTTGTTGTTCGAGGTGAAAGGCGAGTTCGTCGGAGAGCTGGTCGTCGAGGTGGTCTTTCTGGAAGAGGGACTTGAGGCGGAGGAGGAGTTTCATTTATGCGGGCCTCACGACGAGGGAGACGGCGGAAGAGAGGCGGTCCCACTGATTGAGTTCGATGGCGAGCTGTTTCTTACCGGCTTTGGTGAGGGAGTAGAACTTGGCGACGCGGCCGGATTCGGTGGGTTTGGTTTCGGAGTCGATCCAACCTTGTTGCTCGAGACGGTGGAGGGCTGGGTAGAGCGAGCCTTGTTGGACGAGGAGGACGTCGCCGGAGGATTGCTGGATGCGTTTGGCAATGGCCCAGCCGTGGACAGGCTCGAGGGAGATGGTTTTGAGGATGAGGAGGTCGAGGGTTCCCTGGAGGAGATCGTTTGGCTTGCTCACACTATGATTATCTACAATTTTTGTAGATAATCAAGGGGTGGAGAGGAGAAGGGTGTGATGAGACGGGCTGCGGACGCCGATGCGTGCTGTATGGTGTGGTTGTTTCATTGGCTTGGTTCGCTTTTCCATGCGGCGGCGAAATCGGAATGAGACATTTCGATGTCGCGAAGAATTTAGTGGAGTGTGCCAATTTTGAGTGTTTCGCTGGCGTGGATCGGGACGGTGGGGTGAGGGAGTTTAGGCGTGTAGGAGGTCTTCGCGACCCAGATCTATTTGTCGAAACGCAATGGGCAGACTCAGGCGAGAGAGTGCATCTTCCAGACCGAAAGCTTCGAGGCAGCCAGCGCAATTTTCAAATCGGAAATCGCAACCGTGAGCTGTCTCATTACCAAAAAGTTGATAGTGAAAGTTCATTCCGTTGACTGCACAAAGTTTTGATCCATCGACGAATGGGTTGGGTGAGATATCCGGAACCCGAGCTGCGAAGCTTGCGGGCTCCGGGTTGATTCCGAGGAATTTAGCGGATGGAAATGAGTTCGACGTCGAAGATGAGGGTGGCGTGGGGAGGGATGTCGGCACCGGCGCCGCGGGCTCCGTAGCCGAGCTCAGAAGGAATGTAGAGACGATACTTGGAGCCGGTGGGCATGAGTTGGAGGCCTTCGGTCCAGCCGGGGATGACGCGGTTGAGCGGGAAGGAAATCGTTTCTTTGCGCTGATAGCTCGAGTCGAAAATGGCGCCGTTGGTGAGGCGGCCTTCGTAGTGGACTTCTACAGTGCTTGATGCGGCGGGCTTTGCGCCTGTGCCTTCGCGGAGGATCTCGTACTGGAGACCTGAAGGGGTGGTGACGATGCCGGGCTTC
This sequence comes from Acidobacteriota bacterium, assembly GCA_016870995.1. GTDB lineage: Bacteria > Acidobacteriota > Terriglobia > Bryobacterales > Bryobacteraceae > Bryobacter. The sequence goes on along the minus strand of VFZU01000019.1, from coordinate 7,192 downwards.
TTCGCGTTGTTCGCGAGGAATTGCTTGCCGTCGGTGATCGGATCTGACATGACTTTATTTTGCATGAAGAGCCAGCCGATGACGAGAATGGCGGCGGGCATGATGAGGTAATTGAGTTTTTTCATTTGAGATCTTTTCCGGTGATGAGTTTGGCGACCGCTGGTGTGGGGAGGCCGCCCGATTCGAGGACTCGCTGGTGGTATTCGGCGAGGTTGAAGGCCGCGCCCTTGGTTTGTTTGTAGAGTTCGCGCAGGCGCATGTGGTCGCGCCAGCCGGCGAAGTACTCGCAGAGTTGGACGCTCGAGAGTTTAGCGCGCTGGAGCTTGGCAGTGGCTTCCTCTTGCTCCTGGAAGGTTTGGTCGACCATGAGGCGGATGGCTTCGTCGTCGGTCATCTGGCCGGTGTGGAGCTTGATATCGAGGATCGAGTTGGCGATCATGCGGAGCTGTTGTTTGAGGAAGGTGAGCTTGAGGTCGGGGTCGTTGTTGAGGTAGCCCTGCTCGAGGAGCATTTGCGTCGAGTAGATCGCCCAGCCTTCGGCGAAGGCGCCGCTTGCGAAGACGCTGCGCAGCAGGCGACGGCCGCGGGGCTCGAATCGGTTGGCGTATTCGAACTGGACGTAGTGGCCGGGCATGGCTTCATGAATGGTGAGGAGCTTGAGACCGTAGAAGTTGTATTCGCGGAGCTTGGACTCGATGCGTTCTTTGGACCAGTTGGCGGGGATGGGGGTGAGCCAGTATTGGGCACCGAGAGTTGGGTCGAGGACCGGGGCGGGATTGAAACCGCCGACCACGTAGATGCCGCGCATGAAGGCGGGGGTCTCGATGACGGTGAGGTTCTTGTTGGGAGGAAGTTTGAGGAGGCCTTTTTGCTCGATGAAGGCGGTGGCTTCGGCGAGGTCGCGGCGGGCGTCGTTGAAGTAGTTTTCGGGAGTGGAGTGGCGGGTGGCGATTTGGTCGAGGCGCTTCTTGATGATGGGGTTGAGGTCGCCTTGGCCATTCCAGCCGCAGAGGCGGGCCATTTCTTCGCGGACCTTTTTGAGTTCGGCTTCGGCAGCGGAGAGGAGTTGGTCTGGAGTTTCGGTGGTGCCGAGGTGGAGTTGGAATTTGCGGGTGTACTTCTCTTTGCCGAGGCGCCAGTCGTAGTCTTTGCCTTCGAGATCATTGGTGAGGAACTGGATGTAGTCGTTGAGGGCTGTGGTGGCGAGGTCGGCAGCTGAGTCGAACTTCTTTGAGATTTCGGCGGGGCGCTCGGCCTTGAGCTTGGCAATGAGGTCGATGTTGCCTTTGGTTTCTGCGATGGCGACTTCACGCCAGATTTTGGGGGCGGCGGTGAGGTTGCCTTTGGCCTGGAGGACGCGAGAGGGGATGCGCTCCATGCGCTTCAGAATGTCGTAGAAGCGTTTGTTGCGGGGAGCGTATTCGAGGGCGTAGGGCGTGAAGAGGGCATTGCCGATGACTTCGGCGTAGAGCTGGGGAGAGTGGGCCCAGGGAGTGAGGACTTCGAGTTCGAATTTGGCGAAATCGATGCGCTGGCGGACGAGGTCGTAGTCGGCGCGATCTTCGGGAGCCAGCTTTTCCGGGTTGACGTCACGCTTGAGGCCGCTAGAGAAGCGTGAGTAGTAGGCGCGCTGACGGTTAGCAGTGACGATTGAGAATTCGTCGAGGAGTTCGTCGAGGGGGACGCCGTTGTGGCGGTGGTAGCCAGCGGCTGTAGCCAGAGATGGGGCGAAGGTAAGTGAGTTGAGGACGAATTCTTCGGCGATCTGCGAAAAGCGCTGGGGCTTTGGGGTACAGCTGGCGAGGAGCAGCAGCAGAACGGGCAGGACGAGGCGCATGTACCTATAGGATGTCATTTGAAGGGGCCGGTGAGGTTGGTGGTGATCCAGCCGCCGTAGAAATTGCCTTTTTGTGGGGTGACATTTTCATCCTCGACAAAGCAGGCATCGACCCGGCCAGGATAGACGGCGAGGAAGCCGCGAATGGATTCGAAGTCGAAGGTGGGATTTTCGTAGCTCCAGGCGGCGTTTTCAGACTGGCGGTTGTTGAGTTCGATCGACCAGTAAGAGGCGGTGCCTTTGAACTCGCAGACAGAGTAGTGGTCTGTTTTCTTGAGGATGCCGCGGAGGAAATCGTCTTTGGGGATGTAATAAGCGGGCGGGTGAGACGTTTCGAGGACGCGAAGGGCGCGGGAGGTGTCGGCGATCGTGTGGCCGACGAACTCAATGCGGATGCGCTGAGGGACGGGTTTAACACGGGGGGGCCGGGGGTAAGACCAGACGGATTCCTGACGGAGCATGTTTGATGGATGCCCACAGCCGGGAGGTTGAGGTTGAAATTTAAGGTTTGAAGTTGGGGTCGCTCTTTTGGAGTTCGGCCATGGCTTTACGCAGAGCGGCAGCTTTTTCGGCGGGCCAGGCTTGACCTTTCTTGCCGTTATAGGCAATGGAGAACTCTTCAACGGCCTGGACGAGCTTGTTGAAGCGGTCTTCGAAGCGGCGGAGTTGGACACGTTGCAGGTAGGGGCTCTGGCCCACGGGGGTAGGTTCGGCCACAACGGGTACATGGGACCGGTGCATTGCAACTGCTTGTTCTTGAGCACGGACGGGGTCCGTGGGGAATTGAAGCAGGAAAAGCATGATGAGTGAAGCGTTCATGTTTCGGCCCTCCAAGTCGCCGTAAGGATTCAATATCGTTTAGTGTACGCATATTGCAAATCGGTTACAACGAGATTTTCTTTAGGTTTCAATTTGAATAATGAACCTTCATATATTGGATCGTTTGGAGAGATGCGGGCCGTAGAGAGAGAGGATTCGATTGGATTCTCCGGTTGGACTCATTGCCTGGCAAGAAGATGACCTTTGCTGCTTTCGCGCGAGAGCAATATTGCTAAGTGATTGACTATGAAACGGTTATGTCAATTATTGAGCCCGATGCTGGTGTGCGCGGGTATGTCGGCGAGGATTGGCGTTGGGGGAATCGGCATTGGCGGCAGCAACAATTTCTCTGGAGCTAGAAGATCGGACCCCTGAGGGGGCTGATCGCTCCTCGGAGGCGGCATCTCGCTGCTTTTGTCCGGCTTAGGATTTGCGTTCGTAACGAGTCAATTGCGCACGGCGTCGTCGCCGCGAAGCAAATGCCCTGGCCCCACTTCTCAGGCGGAAGCGTGACCTCGACGGCTTCTCTTGTGTGATTTGCGACATCAACTTTGGGTATGGCCACACGACGGGGAATGGCATTCGTCACTGTTGAAAATGCAAGCCGAATTCCAGAGACAGGAATAGCCTTGGTAGTTTTGGCCGGTGTGGCTGCGATTTTCTCAAGAAACTTGCCGAAGAATCCCTGGCGGCAAATGGAACAGGTCAGCCATTGTCACTTTCCGCACAGATGTCCCTTCCTTCGACCAGGCGAGGATCTTTGGAGTGCTGAACTGATCTGAATCAGAACTGAGTTCCTGTGGTCTGTTGATGACCCCTGAGAATTCGCCAAATCTATGAACCAAAGTGGACTCAGGAGAAGCAGAATCCCCTTTGGGGCCTGACAGGGAATACGGTGCGCTGCGATCGCCGTCAAAATGTGTTCTAAGGTCAAAACGCTAGGGTCTAAGCAATGAAATAACTTAGTACGATAACACGTTACTTAGGGTGTAGGGATAGTACATTATCCGTGTTACGTTCTACTCTATGAATACTATCTTGCGTGGGGTGGTTTTAAGCCTGGCGTTGACATGCGCCGGTGTAGCGGCATCGATTGATTTTTCTGGAACGGGCATTGGCGGAACTGGAACGTTCTCAGAAGTAGGAAGCGGAACAACGTTCAACGGCACGATTACGGTGGTGAGTGCTGGCAGCGACGGTATCCTGGATAATCCTAACAATGGCGGAAGGTATTCCTTGCTGATTGGAGGAATCCAAGTGAGCGTGGGCGGCCTTGGGCAATTTTCCTTTACCGAGGGCGAAGAGGTAAATGTCTCGATCAACGTCCTGAACAGTGATGAAGGGACGGATGGGGTGGAATTTGAGGCCCAGGATCCTTTTTTTGGTTCTATCGTGGTTACGTTCTTTGGGGATTTAACAGGCAATTTTGTGAGTGCCCCCGTAGGGGACAACGGACTCGATGCAGTCAAATAAATCAATTGGGCGCACTTCAGCAGCGGCAACATGACGATTACCTTATTTAATCCTCTGGAAGAAACGTCGACTCTTGGCGCCATTTCATTGCCAGACAATGAGGCATATTTTGTGATCAACAACGTGAACGATGTTCCGGAGCCGGGTACGGCTTTGGTAGTGCTGGCTGGAGTGGCGGCGATCTACTTGCGGCGACGGTAGCACTGGCTGCCTTCCTTACCGAAAACGTTGAAAACATCTAATGGCGAAAGGGGACTTGGCGAAAGCTGAGTCCCCTTTCTGCTTTTAGGGAGCAAAGGCTGCGGATGTCGAATGGCAGCAGAATTGGTGCAGGCCTGAACTGGCATGATGGCGGCTTGGTGGTTTTTTGAGGAGAAGGATCGAGAGATGGCGACTTCTAAGCGAAATCGACTAAGGTGCTTGCGCAAACATCCTAAGTAAGGTAAATAGATACTAAGAGAGTATCACTTTACTAGTATCTATGATAATTTTCTCCCTATGAACAGTGGTCCGAACCGGGCACATGGGTAACGGAATAAACGTATCCGTAAGACCATCCCCAGTCTTGCCGCTACGCGCCGGATCTGCTATCCCTCCACGCCTCTGGCGTCAGCTTCGCCACCTCGCTCAGCTTCCTGCCGCCCATTCCCGGCAACACCGCCATCAAGTATTCCCGCACCGGAATCTCCAATCTCTTGCAGGTTTCGACAATGCTCAGGATCGCGGCCACCTTCGGTCCCGCCTCCTCGCTCCCCACATGGATCCAGTTCTTTCTCCCCAGCGCCACTCTCCGCATCGAGTTCTCGGCCCGGTTGTTGCTCAGCTCCAATTCGGCATGGTCCACGAAGCACACCAGCCGCTTCCACAAACTCAGCGTGTAACTAACTCCCTTTCCCAGCTCACTCGACGGCAGCGCCGATTTCGACAACCGCAGTAACTCCTCGCGCAAGCCATCCAGCAGCGGCCGCGCCTGCTCGCGCCTGGCCGCCTGCCTTTCCTCCAATCCCCATCCCGCTTCTCGCGCTGCGGCATCCACCGCAAACATCTCGTTCATCCGCGCCACCACCCGCGCCGCATCCGCGTCCTTCGGATTCAGCTTCAACGCGTCGATAAACTTCCGCCGCGCATGCGCCCAGCAAGCCGCATGCACCATGCCCGGCGCTCCCACCTTGTCGTAGGCCGAATAGCCATCCGTCTGCAAAATCCCCGCGAAGTTCCGCAACAATTTCTTCGGACCCTCGCGCGATCGTCCCATCTGAAAATCGAATACCGCCGCCCCACCCCGCCCATGCAGCCCTGGCCGCGAATACTGCCATAAGTAAGCTTGATGATTCTTCCCTCTCCCCTCCTTCACCTGCACCGGAACCGGCGTTTCGTCCGCCTGCAAGTAAGTCCCGGCCAGTAACTCCCGCTTCATCGCCTCCACCACCGGCCCCAGTAACTCTCCCACCCGCATCACCCAGCCATCCATCGTCGCCCGGTGAATTTCCACTTCCGTTTCCCGCTCCAGCACCGCGCTCTGCCGGTACAACGGCAAGTGATCGCAGTACTTGGCGATCACCGTATCCACCACCACCCAGTCACTGGCCAGTCCCTTTTCGACGATGCGTTCCGCCACCGGCGCCGTCTTCACCCCAGCCTCGCCGCAGTTCCCGCAGGCCCGCTTCTCGCGCTTGGTCACCAGCACGAAATACTTCGCCGGTTCCACTTCAAGCTGCTCGCTCGTCTCGTAGCCAATCACTTCCAGGCACCGTCCACATTGCCCGCAAAGGCATTGCGCCTCGTCCAGCTTCACAATCTTTTCCACTCGCGGCAAGCTCTCCGGCAGTTGCTGCCGCCCCGGATGCTTGCGCTCCTTCGATCCGCCGCGCCGCACCAGAACTTCGATGTCCCGCGCTGCCTCGGCTTCCACTTCCTCGCTGCTCACGCCCGGCTCGGCTTCGAGCAATTCCAGTTGCTGGTCGCTCAGCTTCTCCGAGCTCGGCCCATACTTGGCGATCAACCGCTTGCGCAGCTTTGCCTCAAGCGACTGGATCTTCAGCATCGCCCAGGCCAGCTCCCGCCGGAGAGTCACTACTTCCGGACTGTCCGTTGGCTGTTCTTGGAGTAACTGGCTCACGAGTGGGGGAAGCAATAGAATACAAGACTTCCGCTCACTTACAAAGCACTTTCTGATGGCTATCGCTAATTGGCCTTCTCAATCCGCAGCCAGCCCCGACGCGGCTTCGCTTGCGACAGGTCCAGTCCCGCCACCAGCATCGCCAACTCCTCCTGCCGCATCGCGACGCTCGTTTGTCCGGCTCCCGCTTCGGGCCAATGAAACCGGCCCTTCTCCAGCCGCTTGGCGCACACCCAAAGACCGCTGCCATCCCAGAACACCACCTTCAGCCTCGTTCTCGACCGATTGGAGAACAGGAACAGATGGCCGCTCAGCGGATCTCTCCCCAACTCATCCCGCACCAACCCAAACAGCCCTTCGAATCCCTTGCGCATATCGACCGCCCCGGTCGCCACATACACCCTCGTCGCCGGCCCCAGCCCCAGCATCTCTAGCCCACAACCGACAACAATCGCCGCAGCGCCGCTTCATCGAAATCCGCTGCAACCTCCAATCGCAGCCCATCGCGCAAAATCAATGTCAGCGGCTTTGCCCCCTTCGCGCCCTCCATCACCACGGGCAGCACTCTAGCCTGTTCGCGTTCCCGCCCGTTCTCCCGCCGCAGATAATAATCCAGCGTCGTCACCGCGATCCCCATCTTCTGGCAATATGCCTTCCGGCTCAACCCACTACCACGGTAGCCCGACACCAACTCAACTCCCCAATCCAACCCGCGCCGCTTCCTGTCTGACATCCCTTCACTTCAGCAGAGTTCCTCGGTTCGCTCAAGAACGGGGATGCTCTTACGCTTACACTGCACTGAATTTGTAGCCTTCCGCGGTCCGAACCGGGCACATGGGTAACGGAATAAACCGGGCACATAGGTAACACTTTTGGCTGGAGGGGGAAGCACCCGATGGCCTGGAAAGAGACTTGTGTGATCGAGCAAAGAGAAGAGTTCATCG